>JALWPO010000085.1 GCA_026994965.1 Mariprofundaceae bacterium
AGCATGCATCAAAGGGAAAAACCTGGAGGCAGTGGTAAGCCTGACATGAGTTTTTGCTGTTCTTCTTTGGCTTTTTCCTCTGCTACTTGGCTTGCTGCATTCACTGCCGCCGCCACCAAATCTTCAAGCAAATCTTTATCTTGTTCTGCCCACAATGTATCTTCAATAGTAATCCGCTTCACTTGCTTATCACCAGACATCATCACTTTCACCATGCCTCCACCAGCTTCACCTGACACTTCCATGGCTGCCAATTCTTGCTGCAAGTTTTTCATATTCTCTTGCATCTCTTGGGCTTTTTTCATCATTTTTCCAATGTTCATTCATCATTCTCCACTTTATCATTGGGCTTGGGTGGCTGAATATCCACCAAACGACAACCCATCTCTTGCACCAGCAATTGAATGCTTGGCTCCTGCTCCACTTGCTTCCAAAGCTGCTTTTTTTCTTCTTCAACATGGCGAGCACGCGCTGTTGATATGCTTTCAATATGCCCACCTTCCACTTGGTTTTCCCATAAAATTTCAAGCCCCAACCATGCCTGAAAAGCTTTGCGCTCAGATGGAATAATCGCACGTTGTTGATGATTATCCAATGCCAAACGCACACGTTTATCATTATATTCAACACAAATCACATGCTCCAATAGTGCTGTAAGCCCTGGTTGCACCTGACTATACGCAGCCACAGCATCTTCCCATCCGCTATAAACGACCTTGGATACCCTCTTTTCTTGTGCAGAAATATTTTGCTGAGAAACAATTGCTTGACTAATTTGAGGTGATGACTTTGGCGCTTCAATGGACTGAGATACTTCACTTTTTGTATGCTGCTCGGGTGTGGTTTGCATATCCTGATCCAGCAAACCCGCCAAATGGCATAAACGCATGGTTATCATTTCCACCCCACGCTGTTCATCCATCAGACCCAAGTCTCGCAACCCATGAATCAGCACCTGATAGCGCAAATCCAAACCCTGCGGCGTATAACTTTTCATGGCTTGATTAAGCCATGCTCGTGTTTGCTCTGAAGGCTCATCAATAAGTAACTCTTCATTGACCAATACACATGCCAATTGATGCCATTGCTGGGATAAAGCCAATAAAAGTGTGCGCGGCGCTCCACCTTGCATCACAGCATCACGCACCACTTGTACAGCTTTTGCAGCATCACCTTGCGCAATCGCATCTGAAAGCGATTGCACGATTTCAGGTCCAATCATACCCAATGCTGCACGCACATCTGCTGCACTGATATGCTCTCTGGCATATGCCAATACACGCTCTGTTAATGATAATGCATCACGAACACTGCCCTCAGAAGCACGCGCAATGATAAGTAAAGCTTCTTCTTCAGCAGATATGGATTCTGCCTTTAATACATGCGCCAAATAATTCGCAACTTCTTTCACACTTAAACGCCGCAAATCAAAACGCTGGCAGCGTGAACGCACAGTGATAGGAAGTTTTTCCGATTCTGTTGTTGCCAAAATAAACAAGACTTGCTCTGGCGGCTCTTCAAGTGTTTTCAAAAGCGCATTGAATGCTGATTTAGATAGCATATGCGCTTCATCAATAATATAAACTTTATAGGACAAACTCACGGGTGGGTAACGCACGCCATCCAAAATCTCACGAATATCATCTACGCCTGTATGGCTTGCCGCATCCATTTCTTGTACATCCAAATGACTGCCAGCTGCAATCGCCGTGCAAGCGTCACACTTACCACACGGCTCACCATCACTTTGATTCACACAGTTCACAGACATTGCCATCAGACGCGCAATCGTGGTCTTACCGACCCCGCGAATACCCGTAAGCAAATACGCATGCGCCAAGCCTTTTGAAACCAACGCATTTTTAAGTGTGCGCACCACCACATCCTGACCCACAAGGTCTTCAAAACGTTGCGGCCGCCAACGGCGTGCTAATACCAAATAAGACATGCGAAAACCTTACAACAACTCCATTCAAAAAGCATCTTAGAAAACGCCTCAAAAAAAGGGAGGCTGGCGCCTCCCTTCTCAACTCACTTCACAATCAGATATTACTGAATATCATTATTGGGAATGATCAACATTTCCACACGACGATTCAACTGGCGACCCGCCTCAGTATCATTGCTGGCACGCGGTTGCGATTCGCCGCGCCCTTCAATGCTCACACGTTGTGGATCAACACCTGCATCCTCCAAACTCCATGCCACAGAATTGGCTCTATCTTCGGATAAACGTTGGTTATACGCAGCAGAACCAACATTATCAGTATGCCCAATAATACGAATAGTTGTGCGTGGATAGCGCTGTAAAATATCTGCTACCTTCTGCAAAGTACGCGTAAACGCAGGTTTCAATGCTGATGAATTAAAATCAAAAGATACTTCTGAATTCATGGTGATTTTTAGATTTTCATTTTTCAAGCGTTCAACTTCAATTTGATGCGCTTGACGCTCTGATGCCAATTGACGCTCAAATTCAGCCTGCTGCTTATCCATATAAATACCAGTACCAGCACCCAGTGCACCACCTGCTGCCGCACCAACCAATGCGCCGCGAAGTGCACCACCAGAATGATCACCTTGATAACCAATAATAGCACCCGCCAATGCGCCAATAGCAGCACCCGCTGCTGCATTCTCTTTGGTATGTCTATTGGGGTCTGAAGTGGTCACACAACCTGTAGCCATCAATGCTACGATTATCATTACACCATATTTTTTCATATCACTCTCCTTACTCTACTCAAAACTTCAATTCATCTGTGGGCAACTCTGATACCAGCACAATAAGAGAGCAAGAGCATAGCCAGTGGACTTTTTACGCTTCAACATAAGAAAACTACACCTTCAAACACCAGTACCTTTTTACATTCCAAGTATTATGCAAATAACCACGGCGCTTCTTGTTTACGCTTTTCCTCATAAGCTTTGATTTTATCAGCTTGTTGAAGAGTTAACCCAATATCATCTAAGCCATTCAACAAACAATGTTTACGAAAATCATCCATCTCAAAGGTAAACACCTGTCCACTCGGCGTGGTCACAGTTTGCGCTTCTAAATCTACATCCAATTTATACCCTTCATGACTTTGGGTTTCAGAAAACAACACATCCACTTCTTCATCTTTTAAGACCACGGGTAAAATGCCATTTTTAAAGCAGTTATTGTAAAAAATATCGGCAAAGCTGGGCGCAATCACACATAAAATACCATAATCAGCAATCGCCCAAGGTGCATGTTCCCTTGATGAACCGCAACCAAAGTTTTCACGCGCCAACATAATTTCAGCACCTTGATAACGCGGCTGATTCAATACAAAATCTTTACGAATCGGGCGATTGCTGCAATCCATTTCAGGCTGCCCCACATCCTCATAACGCCATTCATCGAATAAGAATGGCCCATATCCAGTGCGTTTGATGGATTTCAAAAATTGCTTGGGAATAATCGCATCTGTATCCACGTTTGCCCTGTCTAGAGGTACAACCAATCCGTTTAATCTTGTAAATGCTTGCATATCAATCTCCTCTTATTAACCACAAAGACACAGAGGCACAAAGATAAATGAATATCTATTGACCCTCTATCCATACTCTTTTCTTCCCTTGATACTGCTAAAACCCACTACTCATAAACCTTTGTGCCTTCGTGCCTTTGTGGTTATTTGTCCCAATTCCGAATATCCACAAAATGCCCTTGAATCGCTGCCGCTGCCGCCATAGCAGGGCTCACCAAATGCGTACGCCCTCCAGCACCCTGCCTGCCTTCAAAGTTACGGTTGGATGTGGATGCACAACGCTCGCCAGCTTCCAAACGGTCTGCATTCATGGCCAAACACATGGAACAACCCGGCGCACGCCATTCAAAACCAGCATCGGTAAAGATTTTATCCAAACCCTCGCTTTCAGCCTGCGCTTTCACTAAACCAGAACCCGGTACAACCATGGCTAATTTCACATTAGCCGCCACCTTATGTCCCTTAGCAATGGCTGCTGCTGCTCGGAAATCTTCAATGCGCGCATTGGTGCATGAGCCAATAAACACTTTATCAATGTTAATCGCTTGCATAGGTGTGTTTTCCTTTAACCCCATGTAAGCAAACGCGCGCGCCCAACCTTCACGTTGTACTTCATCTTTGGCATCATCCAAAGATGGCGTACTTGCAGAAATGGGTACCACCATTTCAGGGCTAGTTCCCCATGTCACTTGCGGCGCAATATCTGCGGCATTCAAATACACTTCTTTATCAAACACAGCATCAGCATCCGAATGTAAATCACGCCATGCCGCTTCAGCTTTGTTCCACATTTCACCCGTTGGTGCATGAGGCTTACCCTTCACATAATCAATGGTTTTATCATCCACCGCCACCATACCGCAGCGCGCACCTGCTTCAATGGTCATATTGCATAAGCTCATACGCCCTTCCATAGACAATTGCTGAATCGCTAAGCCTGCAAATTCAATGGCATAACCTGTGCCCCCTGCCGTACCGATTTCACCAATGATATACAAGGCTACATCTTTGCCCGTAATACCTTGTGGCAATTCACCGTCCACATGAATCCGCATGACTTTAGGTTGCTTTTGAATCAAGGTTTGCGTCGCCAACACATGTTCCACCTCGGATGTACCAATACCCATGGCAATGGCTGCCAACGCGCCATGTGTAGATGTATGCGAATCGCCGCACACCACAGTCATACCCGGCAAAACCAAACCTTGCTCAGGGCCAACCACATGCACAATGCCTTGTCGCTTATCACCCATTTTAAATTCAGTAATACCAAACTCATCACAGTTGCTATCCAAGGTCTGTACTTGGGTTTTCGCAACAGGGTCGGTGATGCCATGCTCCAAACCTGTGGTCGGAATATTGTGGTCTGGTGTTGCCACCGATGCACTCACCCGCCATGGTTTTCGCCCTGCAATTCTCAAGCCTTCAAAAGCTTGTGGGCTAGTCACTTCATGCACCAATTGCCTATCAATATACAAAAGCACTGAGCCATCATCATTTTCGCTCACCACATGCTGTTGCCAAACTTTTTCAAATAATGTTTTTGCCATGATTATATCACCTCTGTCTCATTCAAGGACTGCCCAAGCTTAGCCACACTTGCGCTTATTGAAAAATGAAATAAAGTACATCTATGGTTGAGATAATCTCATGAATAAACCCCTTCCTTCTTATAATGCTTTAAGAGCATTTGTAGCTATTGGCAAACATGGCAATCTAAAAGATGCTGCTGCTGAACTCTTTGTGACACCCTCTGCACTAAGCCATCAAATAAAAAATATGGAAGAGATGTTAGAAGTTCACTTATTTCAACGTAGTAAGACTGGATTATCATTAACAGATGCAGGATATTTGATTCACAAAGACCTTGAACATTCTTTTAGTTTAATTCAACACACTTTGCAAAAATTAGATACAAACCCTAAAAGCCATGTTTTAAATATTAGCATGTTATCCACCTTTGCTATGCGCTGGTTTATTCCCCGACTTTCAAGCTTTCAAAAGCAATACCCTGATATTGAAGTGCGCATTTCCACATCCATCCATGAAGTCGACTTTGCGCGTGAAGACATGGACTGCGCTATCCGCTCAGGTCATGGCGATTGGCAAGGATTACATGCAGAATATTTGTTTACGGAAACCTTTACCCCTGTTTGTAATCCAAAGCTCGCTAAGCAATTAAAATCACCCCAAGATTTAGTTAAGTTTACATTATTGCATGCGCGTCTGCGCCCTGATGACTGGCAAGTTTGGCTTAAAGCTTTGGATTTAAACCTTCAACCAGCCCATGAACAAACCTTTGAAACTCGCAACTTCGCTATTCAAGCCGCCATTGATGGCATTGGCGTTGCCATTGTTGACCCATCCTTGGTGGCAGAGGATATTAAAGCAAGGCGATTGGTCACCCCATTTCCTCAAACCTTGGCAGATAAAAATGCTTATTATTTAGTCTACCCTGAATCAAGCCAACAGCCATATATCAAGAACTTACAAAACTGGCTGTTAACATGCATCTAACCCTAGGGCTGATTACCTACCCAACGAATTATATCTGCTGTAGACATAGCACCAGCCTGTCTTGCAACTTCACGTCCATTTTTAAACAATGCCAATGTGGGAATGCTACGAATATGAAATCTTGCACCTAAAGCTTGTTCTGCTTCTGTGTCCACCTTTAGCAAGCGCACATCGGGCTCAAGACTTTGTGCAGCCTGCGCATAAGCAGGAGCCATCATTTTGCATGGGCCACACCACGTCGCCCAAAAATCAACCAATACGTGCACATCATTGTATTGAATATGTTTGTTAAATGCTGCTTCATTCACCTCGAATGGTGCACCCGTAAATAGTGCTTGATGACATCTACCACAATTCACCATATTGGTTTTTAGCTTATCTGCCGACACACGATTAACAACCAAGCAGTGTGGACATGCAATTTGAATAAACTCACTCATCTTATCTCTCCATCAATAAAGCTATAGTGAATCATGAATTGAACTACCGCTCGTCATCCCCGTGAAAACGGGAATCCATATTTAGGCTAGTAGATGCCCGATAAAAGAACTCGGGCATGACGGTAATTCTAAACCTGAATAACTATATCTCCTTTGTATAAGGTTTTAAGCAAGTGATTTCACCCCCTTGAATCAAAAAACACCAAAACCTATAAAATGAGTAAGTGGTAAAAAATAAGATAAGGAGGAAAAATACATGACACTAGTACGCAAAACACCTTGGCAAGATTTAGAAACACTGCAACATCGCTTAAGTGATGTCTTTGGTGAAACACCTTTTTCATCCACACAAGAAAATGGTCACTGGGCGCCTGCTGTTGATATACGAGAAACTGAAGACGCCCTATTGATGCAGGTTGAATTGCCTGGCATTGATAAGAAGGATATCACACTAGAAGTTAAAGATGGTGTGTTAACGGTTTCTGGAGAGCGCCGTTATGAAAAAAATGTGACTGAAGAGAATGTTCATCGCATTGAACGTGCCTATGGCAAGTTTACGCGCAGCTTTAGCTTACCTCGCAATGTTGATGCTGAAAAAGTGGAAGCGAGCATGAACAATGGCATCTTAGAAGTTCGTTTGCCCAAACATGATAGCGCAAAACCAAAAGCCATCGCTATCCAATAAACTTCAGCATAATATGACTTTATCCCTGCGGAAAATCCGCAGGGATTTTTTTTGCATCAATTAATCCAGGGCTTGGATTAACGCCTCACAGGCTTTTTTTGCATCATCAAAAATCATCATGGTTTTATCCATATAGAATAAATCATTATCAAGCCCTGCATACCCCACAGATAGTGAACGCTTCACAACCAATACATGGGCAGCTTTGCTCACTTCTAAAATTGGCATGCCATAAATTGGGCTGGAAGGATCTG
>JALWPO010000086.1 GCA_026994965.1 Mariprofundaceae bacterium
TTGCCCAAAGTGTACACGCCTCAGATACCAGCGAACCCGCATACAAAATCGCACCCGCCTCACTCAAAAGGCGCTGACCCTTCACGGTAATCAACTCGGGATCACCAGGGCCAGCGCCGACAAACCAGACTTTACTCATCTGTTGCTAACTCGAATCATGAACGTTTGCGTTTCCATCCCCAAACCATACCGATTAAAAACGGAATCATCATTAGCAAAAATGATTGCCATTTTCGCCAAGCTGTCGGAGGAATAGCTTCAGCGCTTCCCGGCAAACCCAAGTGATAAACCTTACCGTCAATCACTGTGCTGACTTGTAACTCATAATCCGTACCATCAGGTGGACTGTATTTCAGATTAATCACGCCATGATTGGCTACGCCTTCAATGTGTAATACAGGAAAGTGTGTTTCCGAATGCACAACATCCAAAGTAAATGGTGCACGCGTTACAGGCTTTCCCGCCTTGCTTAATTGCAAACGCCAGTCCATTGGGGCGCGATTGGCTTGCCCTGTTGGCGCTTTACCTTGCAACCATACAAGTGAAACATCACCAGCCTGTGATTCAAAGCTGACCGCTTGCACTTCGCCACCTTTACCATGTGCCATAGCCCGCTCTGGCGCACCCAAACCGCCAATGCTAAACACCAATATCACCATCGCTAGGGCACGTAAACGTGAACCGCTTAAAAAGCCTGCTGCCAATAAAAAAGCAAACAGAAGAACATCATTGGTATATTTCACCAATGGTGTTTGCGCGGTGAAATCAATCACTTCTTTATGCTCAGGGTGAATGGTATGTTGCACTGTGATTCGATAATGACCTTCATCAGCAAATTGCTGATTCAAACGCACAATGCCATCATCACTATGCACCGTCATATCTAAAATTTTTCCTGGTGTTTGATATTCCACAAACAACAAAGGAAACTTGGATGATATTTTTTCAATGGTGACATGATAATCACCCGCTGAACCCATATTGGTGGTGAAGCGCGCTGTATCATGCACAATCGGCGATGCTGGTGCCCAATGTTCGCCAGGCTCTTCATAAGCATTGTAATATTTTACAAAACCAAATCCGCTGGCAATCACCAAGCCTGCCAGCACCAACGGCAGCATCCATTTTATCTTTGTCATGTTAATCTCCTATATCAGTTGATTAATGACACTGAACAATCGTGGTGGAATGACGAATCGGATGCACACCATCATGAACATCTGGAATCGATGTGAAAAACACTGTAAATAGCACCAGCGGAATCCAACTTATCCATAAGATACGTTCTGCCCATACGGCAATGCTTGTTTTAGCGTGGCTTTGTACCACTTCTTGATGCATTGTTGTTGAAATACTCATTATTTTTTCTCCTTTTTTCTTAAAACTCTACGCCCTGCTGGGCTTTGATACCTTTCTCCTTAAACGCATGTTTAATCATACGCATTTCAGTGACTGTATCTGCCACCTCAATCACTTCATCTGCCGCATTGCGGCCAGTTAAGACTAGGTGCATCCAGCTAGGTTTTTCCTCGCGAATAAACGCGGCAATTTCTTCGCCTGAAATCCAACCATAGCCTGTACAGTAATTGATTTCATCAAAGACAATCAAATCATACTTATGCGAGCGCACTTTTTTCTTGCATAAATCCCAAATTTCTCGGCTTGTTTTGATATCTTGTTCAGGATTTTTAGTATCCCAAGTAAAGCCATCACCCAACGCATGCCATTCGATATTGTCGAACTTTTCAGCAGCTTTTTGCTCGCCAGTTTTCCATTTCCCTTTGATAAATTGAATCAC
>JALWPO010000087.1 GCA_026994965.1 Mariprofundaceae bacterium
TCCTCACATAAAAAAGAGCTATTGTCCATTGAGATTTTTCCGAGAAGTTTTTGTCCATTTGGAGTGGTGTAGTTGTTTGAGAGGATACGGATAAAACCATCCGCATAACCAAAGTCATAGTTTGAAACTTTTGCCCCCACACTCATGGCATAACTTCCACCATAACCAACTCGCTCACCTTTGGTTAACTCCCTAGTAGAATTTTTAGATGCACTTAAACTTAGGATGGGTTGGAGATCTTCCTGTGTTGATGCACTACTCTCTAAACACCCATACGCTGCGATGCCAATTCTCGCCATATCTTCATCAAAATCTCCATAACGAAAGAGTGATGCAGAGTTTGCTGAGTGGTATCGCAACTCTTCATAACCAAGCGATTTAGCTTTTACTTTTACTTGTGAAAAGAGTTTATTTTGGACAAACCACTCCGATGTAAGTTCATCAGCACTTCTATGATGCGTAAAGATAGCTTCAAGTAAAAGTCCTTGCTCTTTAATAGCTTCAAGTGCCATCTCAAGGGCATCTATGGCGATGCCATTTCTGTGCATCAAGGTATCGACTTTGAGTTCTACTTTTGTCCCTTTTGGAAACTTTTTGATGGTAGCTATATCGTTGATAGTGTATCTAATGTTTTCATCTGGCATTTGTGGGATATCTGCTAAAACTAAGATATATGTAAAAAAATTTTCTATGATTTTTGCTTCACTCGTAGTTCTTACAACTGCTTTTGTGATGCCATACTCTTGTGCCATCTGTGCCACAAGTTCTAAGCCATGCCCATACGCATTATCTTTTAAAACTAAGGCGATTTTATCTTTACTTTTAGTTTTATCTGCGATAATATCAAGATTGTTAAAAAATTTAGTTTTGTTGAGTGTTATTTTAGGCATAAGGGAATTATACTATGAAATATTTAATTGGGGAGTTTGAAGAACAAAGTTTCACTCAAATCATCTTCCCACATGCCAAAACTGACTGGAACTGCTGTTTAGAAGATGCACAAAGAAATTTCATAGAGATTATCAAAAGCATCATCAAATACCAAAAATGTTTAGTTGTTTGTGCTAATCTAGCCGATGTCAAATCTAAGTTTCAAGAGCATCAAAATCTTTTTTTCGTAGAGTATCAAACTGATGATTGTTGGGCAAGAGATATTTCTGCACTCTGTGTTTTCAAAGATGACAAAGTCCAACTTCTTGACTTTGAGTTCAATGGATGGGGTGGAAAATTTGATGCACAAAAAGATGATGCCATGACAAAGAACATTGTGCATCACTACAACACAACAACAAAACAGATCAACTTTATTCTTGAGGGTGGTGCGATAGAATCAAACGGAGTAGATACCATACTTACCACTTCAAAATGTATGCTTAACACCAACAGAAACACCCATCTTGATGCACTCCAAATCACACAAAAACTCAACCAATACTTTGGTGCTTCAAAGATACTCTACCTCAATCATGGCTACTTAGCAGGGGATGATACAGATTCGCACATAGACACTCTTGCAAGATTTATAAGTAAAGAGACCATTATGTATATAAAATCTACAGATAGAGATGATGAGCATTACTTAGAGTTAGAGATGATGGAAAAAGAGCTCTTTGTATTTGCAAAAGAGCATAACTTTAAACTCATAGCCCTCCCCATGACAGATGCTCTCTATTTTGAGGGTGAAAGATTACCAGCAACTTATGCAAACTTTTTGTTTCTCAATGGTGCTGTTCTTGTTCCCACTTATGGGGTAAAGCAAGATGCAGATGCACTAAGGATATTTAGAGACACCTT
>JALWPO010000088.1 GCA_026994965.1 Mariprofundaceae bacterium
GTTTGGACATACCTGATCTGGATAATGCCATATTCATGTCAATAGTATCATCATCAGAGAGAAGAGCAATACAGAGGTTAGGAAGGATATTAAGACCAAGACCAGGCAAGGTAGCAACTCTATACATACTCTATGCTCCTGGAACAATAGAGCAGGAGAACCTGGTAAAGATAATGGAGCTGTTAGGTGTGCACAGAACATTATGAAAACTATTTATTTTGATACAATATATACATGGTGGTGTATATGGATTATAATAACAATGTTGCCGTTATTGCACTAATATCTATTCTGATTGGGATAGCGATAGGCTACATGATATCCTCAACCATGTATAATGTGAGCAATACTCCAAAAACAAGTGTCATGATAGTCAGGAACAAGGAAGGATTGATAGAAGGGATTGTTGAGAAATGAGCGGATCACTAACCCCAAAGGATATAGCAATGCTGCTGGTAGTTGAGGAAGAGAGAAACCGAAGGAAAACTCATGTGGCATATACCGGAATTCCAAATGAAATAGATAAACCAAGACTTAGACCTGCTGGTGAGGTGAATAGGTACATTGAGAGCTTCACTGTACCAGACAACGGTGAGATACTATCTATAGAGCATGATGAGATAAACATCGCAAGGTTTGAGTTTTCTTTGGACAACACGTGGGAAAGGCTTTCTATATCTGTTGGCAGAAGAGTACAGGCTATTGAATACGAAGGAGACTTCAACAGATATGAGTATCTTGGAATGGCATTCTATGATTCTGGCACAGGAAAATACAGGTTTAACATGGTTAACACAAAAGCAGAGAGATATTTTGCAGCATACATAGATCCTGGATCAACGATAACACAGCTTATATATAGATATACATATATCGATTGATTTTTATATCAAATTATAATATTCACATGGCACGGTATCGTGCAAGGATGTGATGTGATGGAACGTAAACCGTCTTCTAAGGAAATAGAGGAGTTTTTGAAGAACAAGATAAGCAACCTCAAAGAGGCAGTAGGCACTGTGGCAATATCACTGGATGGAGTGAAGAACCAGATAAAGCCAATATTGCAGGATATACAGGTAGTTGAGCAGGCAATATCACAGCTATCATCTACCATCAAGGAAGAGTCTGAACCTGTTAAGAAAGGGCATAAGGATAACAATCCAGTAATGAAGGAGAAGTGATGGATCCACAGTATTCTGATTTCGAAACTTTATTGCTTAACAGGATAAACCAGATACGTGGAAAATTTCCGAAAACAACTCTTGGAAAGATAGATTTCCCGCTGGATAAGATCATTGATAGCGTATCTAAGCTAACATTTGATTCAAGTGGAGCACTGAAAGTTGATGTTACGGCTGTTGTTGCGGATCAGGTATCAATAGCATCGCCGCTTTATAATGGATATGTGGGTGTTGAAGACCCGAGAATGACCTTCACATCAGGAGCTTTAAACGTTAATGTTGAGGCTGTTGTTGCGGATCAGGTTTACATCTACGGATCAGATTATGCATCAACACCTGCATCTCATGAGGTTAAGGTAGATTCATCTGGTCAAATATACGTAGGCAATTTCCCAACGAGCATTGATGCTGTACAGTCAGGCACATGGAACGTTAATGCATCACAGAGTGGATCATGGAGTGTTGCTGTATCCAACATACCATCGTTCACGTTTGACACAAACAACTACCTTGAAGTAACAGTTGAAAACTTCCCGACTGGTTTTAACGTAAACAATTTCCCATCAGGATTCAATGTAAATAATCTACCGCCATTCACAT
>JALWPO010000089.1 GCA_026994965.1 Mariprofundaceae bacterium
GATCCCAAATTATTTCTGTGCCAAAGCGCTCAGCTTGCGCCTTTAAATCTTCCATCATTTCAGGGCCTTGAACGCCATCTTTATAACCTGGATAATTATCCACATCTGTGGTGGTGGTTAACTGTCCACCAGGCTGAATACCTTGAATAACCACAGGGCTTAAATTGGCACGGGCAGCATAAATTGCAGCACTATAACCAGCAGGGCCCGAACCCAAAATAATCAAACGGTGGTGTTGTGTATCAGACATAATCTCTCCTTAATCGGCAACGCCGAGAAGCTTAATCATCCCATGAGTGTTCGCAATGAGTTTGTGCTCAATAGGTATAACATCACCATGTTATCCTTACAGATTTAAAGAAGAAAAATCGTTGCCAAACCTAAAAAAGATAAGAAACCCACCACATCCGTCACTGTGGTTAATATCGTGCCTGATGCCAGCGCTGGGTCAATATGTAGGCGCTGCAAGGTAAGGGGAATCAATGCGCCCGCCAAACCAGCTACACATAAATTAATCATCATCGCAGCGGCAATCACCAAACCCAAATCAATGCCCCATTGCGGAAACCAAAACGATACAACCGCACCAATCACCAAGGCAAAGGTTAGACCTGTTAAAAGCCCTACTAATGTCTCTTTCATCAAAGCACGTTTGGCATTGGCATAAGTTACACGACCCAAAGCAATACCACGCACAATCACGGTTAGTGTTTGCGTACCTGCAATACCGCCCATACTTGCAACAATGGGCATCAACACTGCCAAGGCAACAATGTGTGAAATCGTTGATTGAAATTGTGCAATCACCACCGATGCTAAAATCGCAGTCACCAAATTAACCGCCAACCAAACACCTCTCCGCCATGCCGTTTTTTTCACAGGCTCTGCCATATCATCTTGCTCGGATAATGCTGCCAAACGATACATATCTTCTGTCGCTTCTTCTTGAATCACATCAATCACATCATCGGCAGTGATTCGACCAATCAATACACCCTGCTCATCCACTACAGGCAATGCTAAAACATTATATTTCTCAAATACTTTGGTCACTTCTTCTTGATCCTGATTGGATACAACCCTAGGAAAAGATGCATCTGCAACATCAGCAATACAAACATCAGGCTCAATAAATAGCAGCCTATGCAAAGATAGCACGCTTACTAATCGATCTTCTGCATCCACCACATACACATAATTAAGATTATCAATATCTTTTGACCAACGGCGCAGCACTTCCATCACTTTTCCAACTTGCCAATCATCCCGCACTTTGAAAAGTTCGACTTGCATCAAACCACCGGCTGTTTCTTCATCGTGCGCCATCAACGGCTCAATTTCACGCCTATCATCGGGCTCTAAACTGTCAATCACCTCATCTGCGACATCTTTGTCCACAGCCTGCAATAAATCCGTGGCATCATCAGAATCCAAATGTTCAACCACTTCGCCAATTTGCTGTGCCTTAAAATCAGCCAGCAAACCTTCCTGCATACCTTCAGGTAATTCCAAAAGCGTATCACCCAACATATCATCGGGAATACAAGCGATGAGTAATCGGCGCTGTTTATCATCACGGCATGCCAGCAGTAATTCTGCTAACTCACTACTATGCATTTCAGCAAAACGTGCTTTTAAAACCTCAGGCTCAATTTTGGCGACAGCTAACGCATCATCAACACCAAAGGCGGTATCTTGTTCTGATAATTCTGTTGTCATACATCACCTCCTCAGCATGGATTTAGCGCGTGCGCATGATA
>JALWPO010000090.1 GCA_026994965.1 Mariprofundaceae bacterium
GCATGATTTGCGTGTGATTGCATCGGTGATTGAAAAAGAAACAGCCTTGGATAAAGAGCGCCCTTTGGTTTCAGCAGTGATTCATAATCGTTTGCGATTGGGCATGCCATTGCAAATGGACCCTACGGTGATTTATGGTATCTGGAAGCGTGATGGTGTATTTTCAGGCAATATACATCGCAAGGATTTACTCACTGATACACCTTGGAATACTTATACGCGAAAAGGCTTGCCGCCAACGCCAATTTGTAATCCCAGCAGAGCAAGCTTGATGGCAGCGGCAAAGCCAGCAGATGTGAGTTATTTGTATTTTGTGGCAGATGGTACGGGTGGTCATGCGTTTGCATCCACATTGGCAGAGCATCAAGCCAATGTGAAAAAATGGGTGAAATTGGAACGTCAAAAACGATGAAAGATAGCGATGTATGGGTGATTGAGCTTGATGTGCCTGCAAAGTATGCGTTGTTATTGCAAGCTTGGTTATTGGGCGAAGATGGTCTGGGCGTTATTCGCTGTATGGATGCGGATAAAAAGAAACAACAGCTTTGGACGACGGTTTGCCAGAAAGAAGAGGTGCATGCATGGTTGCAGAGTTTGCCAAAGCATTTTGAAATCACTGGTGAATGGTTGTGGAGTGAAATATGAGTGGTGGTCAATTTATCAGTTTTGAAGGCGGCGATGGTTGCGGCAAAAGTACGCAGTTGAAGTTAGCTGCGGCATGGCTGCGTGAGCAAGGTGTGCAGGTTTTGGAAACCAGAGAACCTGGCGCTACAGATTTGGGTTTGGAGTTGCGCCGTTTGTTGCTATCTGGGGAATATGTGCCTGTGCCAGAATGTGAATTATTATTGTTTCTTGCCGATAGGGCGCAGCATGTGAAGGCGATGATTCAGCCTGCTTTGGCTAGAGGTGAATGGGTATTGTGCGACCGCTATTCTGATTCGACCTTGGCTTATCAATTGGCTGCGCGTGGATTATCAGATAGCGCAGATTTAAAGCCCATGCTGGATTTTGCCGAAGTTGGAGCCTCCCCTGATAAAACGTTTTGGTTGGATATACCCGCAGAGGCAGCCTTGCAACGGGTAAGCGCTCGCACGAATATGGGTGAGGAGAGCACACGCCTTGATGAAGAGGCATTATCATTTCATCAGCAGGTACACGCAGGCTTTGCCGCTATTTATCGTGAACATACGATGCGTATCCACCGCATTGATGCCACGAATACGATTGATTGCATTCATCAAGAGATTCGTTTGCAGTTGCAAGGCATGCTGGGCTGATGATGCAAACTGTTTTGGGTCATGATGATGTGATGGCGCGTTTTGCCCATTTGATGCGAGATAAGCATTTGCCACATGCATGGCTATTGCATGGTTTATCAGGTGTGGGCAAAGGTTTGCTTGCTGTGCAATTGGCAGCGATGTATTTATGTGAATCGGTAGGCGATAATGGCAAGGCTTGTGGCGCGTGCCATAGTTGTCATATGTTGGCAGCAGAATCACATCCTGATTTTATGGCAACAGGCATTTTATGGGATGAAAAGAAAAAGAAATTTCATCGTGATATTAGTGTGGATCAGGTGCGTGAAGCGCTTTCGTTTTTAGCTTTATCGGGTATGGAAAGCAGCCGTCGTGTGTTGCTTATTGATGATGCCGATGCCATGAATGGCCAAGCTGCCAATGCGCTTCTAAAAGGTTTGGAAGAGCCCAACGAAGGCAGTTTAATGCTATTGGTTTGTGATGACATCAC
>JALWPO010000091.1 GCA_026994965.1 Mariprofundaceae bacterium
AAAGGAACATGAACCTTTTTTATTTCCGCTTCAATGCGGTCTAAATCATCCAACAAGGACGCTTGGAAGCCATTGGATAATGCCAAATCAATTTTCCCAAGTTCTTCATACCAGCGGTATATGCGAGAGCGAATGCGCCAACGGTATAATGGCGGCATGATTTTGAATAAGGGTAATAATAATGCTAAAAACGGTAGCAACATAATTTTCAGCCTATCAACCAAGTTAGCTGCCCAAAAAGGTAAGAAGCGTTGTAGAAATGGTGGACCTGATTGATAAAAGTGTTTTGCTGTTTTGCTGATAGCAACACCAGAATAATAGGGGCTTGGAAAATCACCCGCATTGGAGAATAGACCTGCCTGACTATGAATGGATGCGGCAGCTTGTAGCATGAGACTTTGTAGGGCGGGGTGTAAATGACCATTGGTGATTAATGTTGCAGTGCTGGCAAGCATATGAATATCTTGTTTTGGTATATCGCGTTGAAGATCTAATGCTCCCTGTGGCAGTTCAATGGAAGTTAATGAATGCATTCTGCGGGTATAAGCCTTGGCACGTGCTATATCCATCAGTTGAATATTTTTTTGTTGCTGTAATGTTTGTATTACTTGGCTATGGGGCGAAGAGACAATAAAAGCAATATCAATGTCTTGGTTTTTAAATGCTTCTGATGCTTGTGTTGCACGCAGTGGCAATAGGGTAGCGTTGTCACTATGGATACCATTATCGTGAAGGAGTTTGATGGCAAGGGCTTGGGTGCCGCTGCCTTGCATACCTATGGCAATGCGCTTGCCTTGGAATGTGTTTAAAAAGTTCAAAGCCAAGCCTTGACGCACAAAAATCCATAATGGCTCGTAATACATGCTTCCTAATGATTGCAAGCTTTGTTCATGGCTTGGAAGCAACCCGCTTTGAACAAAAGCAATATCAGCTTTTTTTTGACGCAATAAATCAATATTTTCCAATGAACCAGCTGATTCGAGAATATGCACTGTGATGCCACGTTCTTGAAGCGCATCACGATAGCGTTGGGCATAAGCATAATATGCGCCGCTTTTTTGACCTGCTGCAAAGGTCAGTGTGGATGGTGGTGCAGGGTCTACAAATTGATAAGCAATGATAAAACCAATCAAGGCTAAGAGTAGAGCTGGGGCATAAATTTTTATCTTATCTTTTTGCATCATGCCAGAGATTAAAGAAGAGAAGTGAAAATATCCATAGTAGCGGTCTATAGTATGGCAAGTTTTATCATCAAATCACCGATGCGGCAATGGCATCTGCTAGCGGCAAACCTGATGGGGTAAGTTGTAAGTGATGCTTGTTCCATACCAAATGCTTGCTATTAATCCAAGGCTCTAATTCATGTTGAAAATAGTCGTGTATACTTTTTGTAAAGCGTTTGGAAAACCAAAAATTATCGATGCCTTCTTTGCGCCTAAGCCCAATCCATACGGCTTCAGCAGCAGCTTGCTTCAGACTAAGGCTTTCATCACTGTTGATAGCGGTGCCTTGTTGTATGGCTTGTGAAGTATATTTTTCTGGTGTGCGGATATTGCTATAGCGATATGTACCACCATCAAGTTGATTCCATTTCCCTGATGCGCCTGCACCAATGCCGATATAATCGTGATAGCGCCAATAACCATCGTTATGTCGGCAATATTGATTAGGCTTGGCAAAATTGGATATTTCATACGCATGATAACCCGCTTGAGCCAGAATCTCTCTTGTGCAGTGGAAAAA
>JALWPO010000092.1 GCA_026994965.1 Mariprofundaceae bacterium
AAGCTATGAATCATACCCAATGCGTGATAACAAGCTGGTGCATCTTTAACAATAAGACGAAAAGCCACAATATCATAAATCTCTTCAAAATCGATATGCTTACGCTGCATCTTTTGATACAAGCTATACAAATGTTTCATACGCCCTTGCACCACAGCATCCAAACCTTGACGCATCAATGCTTCATGCAATAAGCCTTCCAAATTACTTTGCGTTTGCTGCAAAAATTCCAACTTATCTTTGAGCTTATCTTTCACTTCCTGATAGCCCTGAGGATCAAGGTATGAAAAAGCAATGTCTTCCATTTCTTGCTTCATCCAATGTATGCCTAAGCGATGAGCTAGGGGTGCATGAAGTTGCATAGTCTCTTCTGAAACACGTTTGGCTTTTTCTGATGATACAAAACCAAGTGTACGCATATTATGCATGCGATCAGCAAGCTTCACGAGCAATACACGTAAATCTTGTGCGGTAGCAAGAATCATCTTACGAAAGTTTTCTGCTTGTTTATGTTCAGAAGAATGAAAATGAATCTGACCAATTTTAGTCACGCCATCGACTAATTTGGCAACATCATCACCAAAGCGTTCACGAATATCATCCAACCCAATATGGGTATCTTCCACTGTATCATGCAATAATCCAGTTGCTATCGTGCCCACATCCAACCTTAAACTGGCAAGAATATCTGCAACAGCCAAAGGATGAGAAATATACAATTCCCCAGAACTACGTCGCTGCTCAGCATGCGCTTGGGCAGCAAAAACATAAGCTCTATTAAGAAGCTCTATATCCGCCTTGGGTGCATACGCACGCACTTTTTCAGTGATTTCAAAAATACGGCTCATGTCATCAAAAATTTATCATGTACTGACATGGCTCATCAAACTCACGCAACCCATCAAACCTCATCGGATATATGATTGGGCAAACGGCAAGTTATTCGAAGTCTTCCTCAGCAGCAGCGCCTTCCAAACGCAAACGTTCCTGCTCATCCATATCAAATAATAATTCCCAAGAAACATGCCCTTCACCAATTTCACGCAGTGCCTGCACAGCAGGTTTATGACCTTCATCATCCAGCATCAACGGTAAGCCGTTCAATATTTGGCGAGCACGTTTGGATGCCAAGACAACCATTTCAAAACGGTTAGGATAATAACGTACACAATCTTCAACAGTTACACGAGCCATAATCAAGCCTCTTTAATTAAATTAGAATATGTGGCGAGCATAACCGTTCATATCTAAATGTCACGGCTGAAATACATCCAGTAAGGATTGTAATGCCTGCTCAAAATTATCATTCATAATTTGAATATGTGCCTCATGAGCATGCGCTATTTCTTCTTTTGCTGCTGCCACCCGCCTTTCAATCACATCCATATCATCTTGCCCTCGCAAAACCAAACGCTCTTTTAGCACTTCTATGGATGGTGGCAAAATAAAAATTCTTTTGGTATCAGGCATTTTAGAAGCCACTTGTGCCGCCCCTTGCCAGTCAATCTCAAGTAATACATCAAAGCCTTGTGCCAACATGGATTCCACATCTGATGCTCTTGTACCATAAAAATGATCATGCACCTTAGCCCATTCCAAAAATGCACCTGCTTGGATTTGTTTCTCAAAATCTTCTTGGCTCAAAAAATGATAAGCCTCACCATCGATTTCACCTACTCTTGGAGCTCGTGTTGTGCATGAAATAGATAGTTTCAATGCTTCACGCCGCTTTAAAAGCG
>JALWPO010000093.1 GCA_026994965.1 Mariprofundaceae bacterium
AGCGCGGGGATGTACGTATTTCTTATCGTCAAACGGTGGAAGCGCCATTATTGGATCGTTTACGTGGCAATCAAACATTGCTAGAAAATATCAAAGCGATTCATCAACGTGTTTTATCAGGGCGTGTGGTTGTAGCGACGCATATGCATGCTGGCGATGGCAATGTGCATACCAATATTCCTGTGAACTCCAATGATTATATGATGATGCGTAAGGCTCATCATGTGGTTGAAAAGGTGATGGCAAAAGCGGAAAGCTTGGGTGGCGTAATTTCTGGTGAGCATGGAATTGGCATTACCAAATTACAATATTTGAATGATGAAGTGCTTCAAGAAACTGCTGCATATTTGCAAAAGGCCGACCCTGATGATGTGTTTAATCGTGGTAAATTACAGCCGGGTTTGGATTTAAGCTTAACGTACACGCCGAGTTTTAATTTATTGGAACACGAAGCTGTGATTATGGAAGCGGCCGATTTAACAGAACTTTCAGAAGAAATTTCGCCTTGTTTACGTTGTGGAAAATGTAAACCTGTGTGCAATACGCATTTTCCGCGTGCCAATATGCTCTATTCACCGCGCAACAAAATTCAGGCATCAGGCTCCATTATTGAAGCGTTTTTGTATGAATCACAAACAGGCTCTGGCATTTCATTTGAGCAATTTGAAGGGCTGCATGATGTCGCTGATCATTGTACCATTTGTCATAAGTGTGAAGCCCCATGTCCTGTGAATATTGATTTTGGCGTGGTCACGGAAAAAATACGTGCCTTGCTCAAAGATAAAGGGCAATCGCGCTTTAATCTTGGCTCAAAATTATCATTGGCATTTTTGGTGCTTAAAAATCCTGATGCTGTGCGTTTGATGCGCGAGGTGTTGATTCGTTGGGGCTATGCGGGTCATCGCCTACTGCATCACACAGCGAAGAAATTGGGTTTGGTGAAATCTGTTGTGGCAGCCAAACGTAATTTAGATGGCATACAGGCACAGGTGATTAATTTTGTGGAGCGCCCATTGCCCAGTATTCCGTTGCATACCAATCGTCAGCAGTTGGGTATTGAATCACGTGATAAAAATATGATTCCTATTCTGCGTGACCCTAAAAAAGCCAATGGCAGGGCGGTATTTTATTTTCCAGGTTGTGGTTCTGAGCGCTTGTTTTCTCAAGTCGGTTTGGCAACCCAAGCCATGCTGTATGATTTGGGTGTGAATGTGGTCTTGCCACCATCATATTTGTGTTGCGGCTATCCAAGCACTGCCTCGGGCGATCATGCCAAAGGCGATAAGATTACTTATGATAACCGCGTATTGTTTCATCGCTTGAAAAATGCATTGTCATATTTGGATTTTGAGGCAGTCGTTGTTTCTTGTGGTACGTGTTACGATCAATTGACACGTTATCAATTGCAAGAGGTCTTTCCTGATGCGCCACTGATTGATATTCATGAGTATTTGATGAAACAAGGTGTGAGTGTAGATGCTGTGGAAGGGGTGCAATATATGTATCATGAACCATGTCATACACCATTAAAGCGTCATGGTTCAGAAGCCGCTATTGAAGCTTTATTGAATAAATCGTCTGTAGAATCTAAAGATTGCTGTGGTGAGGCAGGCACTTTGGCTGTGGCAAGCCCAGCCATTGCTGGAAAAATTAGATCACGCAAAGAAGAGCGTATGCTTGAGGCAAGTCAGGCGCTTAGCGAAATGGGTGAGGGCACACAAAAAATACTCACATCCT
>JALWPO010000094.1 GCA_026994965.1 Mariprofundaceae bacterium
TATCCGAGGATGAGCAATGCGGTTGTCTGCACACCACCACCAAACGATAGGTAAGTTTTTCTCACTCTACCACCTCAAATACATATTGTTTCCTAAGTTTAAATATTTTTGTTTCCATTTTATTCACGTAGTCTATCAGATAAGGAACTTTCTGCTGCCACACCTGACCTTTCTGATTGTTATCCGACCATGAGTAGTACCGCCTCTCTATTGACCACGCAGACGTATCAGCTGAATGGAAGAAAAACTTTGCCTCTGTGTTCAGAATAGATGTCTTGACACCGAATCCGTGCAGCTTTACCCATTGAGGCACATTCTTTCTTATTGCTCTTATGATACTTGCAATCTGCTTATCCTGACCTCTCCTGCATATTGACCCTATCCCGAGATGCTCCGTAAGTACTCCCCTCTCCTTTATCTGATCTATGTGTTCCAGATATTCTTCCAACTCCCATCCCTGCACAACAGCATTTACCCTATCGTATTTCTCCAGTAGATAGGCAGTGTTATCGGTTGTCCGTTCCTGAGCCTGTTTGACCGTGTATCTGAATTTATGCCTTACTGAAGGCTCACATGGATAATCGTATGACCACGCTATTGGTGGTTTCCATAGATTTAGTATTTCAGCGTACCGATCAATGCCAAACTCTCTTGCCTTACCCTTGAACATTCCGCCAACACCTGAATCCATCATCCAGGGCTTATTTATGATCCACGTTGATTTGTGGTTCTTGACCACGTTAGCAGATAGCATTACGCGCGGGATGTAGGGTACCGCCCATTTCCATGTTGTACCATAGTAAATCTCCTCAATCATATATCACTCCTTCACCGCTATTATTACATCTTCATGGTCAGCTGCGACATTGCCGTTCCTGATGGATAAGAGCTTGAAGAATGATAATCTGCCTTTAACCTCTATCTTTTCATCACCAAGCAATGTCTTTTGCCTGCGTTTTGTGAACAGCACTGCCTGATGGTAATCAACTATCCTGTAGCCGACCATTTCCAGTAGCCGTGCGGTGTCAATATCCAGTCTGCGGAGCTTATGGTTCCTTGTAGGATTCTTTGTTACGACAACAAGTGGTGATATGCCTGCTTTATACGCTTCCGAATAAACCTGATACATAGCCTCAAGGTACGTTTGCCCGCTCTCACCATTATCTTTGAAATTACCTATCTGGTTATCTTTATTCCTTGAATACCTCACGTATATATTCTTCTTACGAAATATCTCCCTATCTCTGTGTTCACTGATCACATCTGAATATGGTGGTGATACTATACCTATATCTTTAAAGTTCCCTACCTGACCTTCTGAGTTACCATACCTTACATGCAGATTCTTTTCGTGCATAATGTTCTGTGGTTTACCAGAATGCCCTATCCCTTCCCCCATACCATAAGGAGGAGATACTATGCCAATGTCTTTCAGGTCACCTATCTGACCTTCGCTATGACCATACTCCTTTCCAGATACGCCTGCTCCTGTCCTATCAACCGATTTAGGTCTTTTTCTTTTCATACTCATTGCTGTTGGGTCATTCCTCTCACTCATCGGTTTGCTGCCCTTATTCTGATCTGAATATGGTGGAGATACTATTGCAGAACCACCTGCGAGTAGGCTTGATAGTTTTCTTGCATCTCCCTGAATGATGTTCCAGTCAGGATCCTTCATCATCTTTTTCTTAAGCACTTCTCTGTTTGCTTCTATCATATCAATGAAATGAGGCTCAAGCTCTATGCCAGTGAACTTATATCCATTGAGAGACGCAACGATGCCTGTTCTACCCGTTCCTGCCATGAAGTCAATGATCCTATCACCTTTGTGTATCAAGCCTAACTGCTCAAGGTGTTTTACTATTTTTTCAGCCAGAAGAAAAGACATCTTCGCAGGATGGGCATTCGTTTCAGGTGAAAAATACTCAGAATACTTCCCATTGCCAATGTATAATCCATACCACCTCAGATCATCCTTGCACGTATGGTATTTATCCATATAATCCATGATAGGATATGGGATATAACTATATAAGAATAACTTATGTGGATAACTAAATACTTCTACTACATGTGTGTGCGTACATCATAAAGGTGTATCACATGTATCCTATAATTATAGATAGAAGATTATTTTAATAAAATACAGTGTATTACTGTTTCTATAATATATTAGATATACTAATAGTAATTATTATTATTATATTACTATAAGTAAAATCGACATGAATGGGAAGTATTTAATGGAATTTAACAGTCTATCTATCTATCTATCTATCTATTACAGAACCTATCTATATCTATATCTCCAGCTAATTTTACCAGACAACTAAAAAATGCATATCTCCATTAAATAATGGAGATTAGTAGCATTTAGTAATATTACTATAGAGACTATCTACAACAGCCTCCATAGTAAATTTACCATATTATAAAATAAAATAACACATTATTTATTTTATATTAACTGAAAAATTCCATATTACAGAAAACCGCTATTTTACTGCATTTTAGAAAATCACATTATATGTGTATACGGGTGGTTATACCTTCATGGGTACGCACACACACATTTTCATGTTGCAGGTAATCTTTATATACATGAGTTCGCTACCATATACCATGAAGAAAGTTAAAATTGGTGTATATATAGATGAGAAGCTTTTAGAGGATCTACGCAAGTATGTTATTAAGAAATACGGCACTATACACATGCTTTCCGCTGAGATAAACAATGTCATCAGGGATTACCTGGAGGAACAGAAATGACCGTCAGAGGAAAGAAGAAAATTGTTATTCGTATGGATGCCGATCTCGCTGATGAATTCCGTAAGCATATCATAGATAAATACGGTACCATACATGCATTATCTGTTGTGTTTGAAAGGATAATCAAGGAATACCTTTTTGAGGTAGAGCATGAGGTGATACCGTGACTGTAAGAGGCAAAAGGATATTTACATTTTCCATTGACAGCGATACTGCAGAGGAATTCAGGGGACACATTATCAATAAATACGGTACCATACATGCATTATCTGTTGAGTTCGAAAACATTATCAAGTCATTCCTCAAAGGCAGAAAAAAGAGGTTTACTCCACTGGCACAGGAGAAGAACAGGATATGGCAAAAGTTAAGGTCAATTGTTGATCGGATGGAAGATGAAGGCTTTACGTCACAGATACTTGAAACTGATCTCATAAGGATAATCAAGGAAAAGGCAGGTGTTGATCGGAGAACTGTCAACAACAGGATTGCACTCATGAAGGATATGAAGATTATAACAGGTGAGATAGTATCTCCAAGCGGTATGCGGATATACGATCTTGATCTGAATCCAATGAACATGAAGACAAGGAAGATGCCAGAGATACTCATAGAGCATATGTGAATTCGCAAGAATTATATCTTATATTGTTATATCTTACTATGGCTGACCTATCAAAGTACAGGAAGAAGATTGACAGCAAGATCAACGTGATCATAAGCAAGAAGGCAGTGGAGTTCTTCAGGAAGCATCCTGACATAATGAAGTCGCCTTTTGTTAGAGAAGCTATTGAGGAGAAGATAGACAGGCTCAACAAGTTCGGCTTCGGTGTGGTAAAGAAATGACCCGTTGCCTTGTATGTGGAAAGGCTCTCTCTCCAGAGCAGGTTCTTGTGCATTATGTTATGGCTCATGGTATTGCACCACTGAGGAGGCATAGATGTACCACAGGAAAGTCCCGATAGGATGGCTGCATGTTGGAAGACCGCAGAGTGAAGCCCATGTGCAGTACAGGAAATGCAAGGAATGCGGTCAGTGGATAGATGTTAAGGATCTCCGCAGGCATTACAACTTCCACCATAAGCAGATATACTCAAAATACCTTGAGATGGTAGGAAGATGATCATTCAGGCGCTCATAGTTTTCATCATGGCATCATCCATTGCGTATGCAGTTGCAGTTCCGATGCTTATTGCTATAAACAACAGGTACCTGAAAAGGTCTCTTGGAATGCCAGTTGAAGGCAGAAAGGTGATCGTGTGCATAACCACCTATGGCAAAGCCTCTGATGTCATAACCAGCAAGATAATTCCTGCAATAAGATCATATAGCCTGCCTGTAAGGATAATTGTTCTGACAGAATATTTTGATTCTGCCAGTTATGGTGTTGAGACCATAAGAGTCCCTGAGGATTATTCCACTCCAAACGGTTCACTTAACAAGCACCGTGCATTGCATTACTTCTCACAGTGGCTAAAGGATAACAACATCGGATCAGATACATACATACTTCACATAGATGATGACAACATTCCTGATAGTCTGTACATAGAGAATGTCTTTTCCATGCCTTATGATGCAGGAGAAGGTACCATACGCCTTCGGGAATATGATCATCATGTGATGGCAACACTCGGAGACTTCCAGCGTGTGACATACTATGATGCCTTCAACGTATATGCAAACAGGCACTTTAAGCCTCTTGGGGTAGGTGGTGAAGGCTTGACCATACGGGCTGACATAGAGGCAGAAATCGGCTGGGATTATGGTCCGATAGCAGCAGAGGACTTTCTTATGGGTCAGTCGATATACCATCATGGCTATACATTTGGTTTTATTCCCGGTGCCATATACCTTGCACCTGTGACCAGCACAAAGGATTTCTTCCTTCAGCGTAGGCGATGGATGCACCATTTCCTTGTATCTATAAGGAAAGCGATCATGCTCAACAGCTTTGCCACACTGTTCTTTGCATATATGTACCTTTCAGGCTTTATTCCAATAGTAGGTGCATTCGTGTGGTTGGTGTCATCAATAAACCATGTATCTCTTCCGCTATGGATATCCATTGCATTGCTCTATGAGTTCATAATAGGATTCTTCACAACTCTATACGGATCATTCAGGCATAAAGGATTGAAATGGAAGATGTTTTCCATAGTGCTGCAGCTTCCTCTAACCATATACCTCATCGGTACATGGATATATTTCATCTTAACGGTAAAAAAGATAGACAAAAGAGATCATGTAGCGAAGAAAGTCTAATTCCTGCTCTGTATCCAGAATACAGTTATTGCTCCGCCTGTGTTTCCATTTGCTGTAATTTTCACATTGCTGCCTGAGAAAAACACAAGCAGAACATTACCACTTGAAACCTCGCTATTTATATATCGCGTGCCAAACGATAATGATGGTTTAAGACCATTCTGGTTAAGCACTATCCCAATAACATTGTAAGGAAATGTTATCGTATGTCCTGCAAAAACAACATCCATTCCAAGTGTTTGGTCATGTGTAACGTTTGATGTTCCACTTAAACTGCTTATGTAACCATTGCCGCCTAAATATGCTGGAATAGATGAGTTTGATATATCGAATTTGCCAGCTGCTATTTCTATACCAGCATGGTATGTTGCCAATCCTATCCAATCAGATTTACGCGTTCCATCATCCAGTGTGTTGCCAATAGTTCCAGGCACATTGTTTGAAGTGTTTGTATATAGAGGTGTTGAAATAAAAATTTTATTTGATTTTGTTCCAGGATTCCTTATATATAGCACATCAGTTGTATCGTACTCAAGCACATATCTACCAGTTCCTGCACTATCAAGGAATACTAATTGTCCTGCGTTTGATGCACTAACCTTATCTAACTCTATCCATTTGGAACGTACAGTATGACCAGATGCATTAATTTCACCACCAAAAGTACCACCTCCACTCACAGTTATATCTCCACTATTGCTAACTGTAAATAAATTGGTAAAACTTGAACCACCTGCTGGTTCTCTTCCTATTATGAAATTATCCTGCTGCGAACCAAAAGCAACATGCCAACTTGGAAGAGATGTATCTGTTTGTGTTGTTCCATCCGGTGCCGCAGTTATGTCTACATTAGTATCTAAATACAAATTTTGTGAACTATAATTTACGCCTATCCTTGATGAATATGTTCCATTAGACCAATAAATGCTCTGATGGTCTGGTGCATAAAGTTGAATATAACCATTTGATGGTAAATTAAAATTAGCAGGCAAACCTATACTACCATTTCCAAATGTCTGTTCTGCTGTCCACGTATTAGCTTTGCCAAGATTAATGTCTATAGTTACATCCTGACCAGATGTTCCAACGTTGATTGTTCCATTGGATGATGTTATATCCACTGCACCTGTAAGTGAGTTTAGCGATGTTACACCTCCGCTTGTTATGGCAGCATTTACCCACTCGCTTCCATTGTATTGCAGCACATCACCAGATGCAAGAGAGGATATGCTTATCGGCTTTCCTCCAAGAGTCCCTGCATCAAGCTCCTCAAGGCTTATCTTAAGTGTTGAATAATCTATCTTTATTCCAGCATTTCCGGACGAAAATGGATTAAACGCATCAACTCTCATAGTTCACCACATACCCCTGCGATGCAGCGCCACTCTTTACATATATTGTTGATAGATCTATCAACTCGTTTGCCTCTGCGTAGAAGGTAACAAAACCATTCGGCACAACATACCGTGCAGCATTTCCGTTATACCCGACAAATATAGCAGCACTGTTTCCTGCATCAGCATATATTGTGAAGCTCTTGCACAGCGTTGAGCTGCTTGCAAGTGCGGTGTAATCACCTGCGGTAGAGGATGTTGTACCCGTAAATCCATTCTCAGCCAGAGTTGATCTCGTTATGGTAACATCCTGATTGGCAGGGAAGTTATTTACATTAAAACCAGATGGAAAATTGTTTACTCCAACAGTCCATGTTCCAGATTGGACAGCATCAACGCTGCCTATCAGATTAGAGCCAGCTGGTATGGATGGTAATGAAGATATTGCAACACTCCATGATCCTGACTGTGCAACACTGAGTACCTCTGATGCCATTATATCTACCTCAAGATAGTTGTTTGCATCGAACGTGAATGCTGGGAAATTGTTTACTCCAACAGTCCATGTGCCTGACTGGGTAGCAGCGAGAGTGCTATTCTCAATATATACCTCTAGATAATTAGATGAGTTGAATGTGAATGCAGGGAAGTTATTCACAGCAACACTCCATGATCCACTCTGTGATGCATTAACGTTCCATGTGCCTGACTGTACAGCATCAATGCTCGTTGGGAAATTGCCTACGTATATTTGACCAGATGAATCTACCTTAACCTCATGAGA
>JALWPO010000095.1 GCA_026994965.1 Mariprofundaceae bacterium
TGGGTTGATGGTATTTTTGCAAACCTTGCAAGGCATTCCGCCCATTGTATATGGTTTGTGTGGTTTGGTTGTGATGGTTCATCTTTTGCATTGGGGTATTTCTTTGATGGCTGGTGGTGTCATTCTAGCGGTGGTGATTTTGCCATTGTTGAGCAGCAATATGATTCATGCCTTGGAGCGCATTCCTACTGAGCAAAGTGAAGCGGCTCAAGCCTTGGGTCTGCGCGTAGAAGCCTTGGTTTGGCGGGTTTGGATGCCGCAGGCTTGGAAAGGCATGCTCACTGGCTTATTGCTTGGCATGGCGCGTAGCCTTTCAGAAACTGCCCCGATTTTATTTACGGCGACTGTATTTTCTGGGGTCATGTGGCCAGATTCGATATTTTCACCTGTCACCAGCCTGCAAACGCATATTTTTTATTTGGCGCAAGAAGGCTCGAATGCTTATGCTATTGATGTGGCATGGGCATCGGCGGTGGTTTTGTTAGGGCTAATTTTATTATTCAGTTTAACGGCAAACTGGTTGCGACGCATTGAGGTAAAAGCATGAAAATATTGCAACAAGAGCAGATGAGAGAAGCCAGCGATGATGTGATTCAATCGGTGGAATTATCTGTGCAGGGTTTATCTTTGGCGCTATCGGGCAAACCCATACTCAAAGCTATTTCGTGCCAATTGTTTCATACGGGTATCACCAGCCTTATCGGGCCTTCAGGGGCAGGTAAAAGCTCATTATTACGTTGCCTGAATATGCTTTATGATGATTGGCAGGGTGAGATTACGATTGCGGGTAAATCCATTCGAGCATGGCAAGGTGGTGTGGATGCATTGCGTCAGCATGTGGGCTTGATTGCGCAAAAACCTGCTGTGTTTCCTGTATCGATTTATGAGAATGTGATTTTTGGGATGCCGAAGAAGGTGCGCAAACAAAATCAAGATGCATGGGTTGCGCAATGTTTGAAACAAGCCGCTTTGTGGGATGAGGTGAAAGCGCGTTTAGATGAACCTGCCAGTGCGCTTTCTATTGGACAGCAACAGCGTTTGTGTTTGGCGCGGGCTCTGGCATTAAAGCCCAAAATATTATTGCTTGATGAGCCTACTGCATCATTGGATCCGCGCTCCAAGCAATTGATTGAAGCATCATTGCATCAATTATCAGCTTCAATCACCGTGTTATGCGTGACCCATGATTTGGAACAAGCCCAACGTTTACAAGGGCAAGTCATCTTTATGTGTGATGGCAAGGTGATTGAATCAGGCGATGCCGATGCATTCTTTCAACATCCTGAACGTGTGGAAACGCGGGAATTTCTGCGTTGGTCAGTATGTGATTGTGATTAGCGTGCAATATTTGCGCGAACAATAGAGGCGCGAATATTTGCCAATTGCTGCTGATTGAGCGCGCCAAGCCCCAGCAATACCACTGTGCTTTTCCCCGATGCCAGCGTGCCTGGGATGGGCTTATTGATTTGCCTTGCTTGACCAGCGGCATCCACAAAGCGGATGGTGACCATTACATTTTTGATGGCACGCGGCGTTGGGTTTTGCAATTGCATGGCGGCTCTTCCATCAGGCAAGTTACCCAATTTGAGGCTTAAATATTGATTGGGATGGGCAGGCAAATCCATATCCACCAAATCACCATAAGCAGCCTTGCCTACAGGGGTTGGGCTTTTTGCAATTTTCGCAAAATATTGTTTGGCTTCTTGGTTGCGATGGGCAGC
>JALWPO010000096.1 GCA_026994965.1 Mariprofundaceae bacterium
TGGTAAATGCATTTAGAGCTTGTGCATGTTTGATAATGCCGCCGATATACCACAACGCTTCCTGTGAAAGATTAGCATATTTATCGCCAGCAAATAGATTCTTACCATCTTTCCAAATCGATTGATGTACGTGCATCGCAGTACCGTTATCATTGTAAATAGGCTTAGGCATAAATGTTGCTGTTTTGCCATAAGCATCGGCAACATTATGTACCACATATTTATACCATTGCGCACGGTCAGCAATATCAATCAACTCACCAAATTTCATTGCCAATTCGCATTGACCAGCAGTTGCCACTTCATGGTGATGGCATTCCATATGAATACCCAAATCACTCATCACCAAAGACATATCATTACGCATTTCATGCAATGAATCCACTGGCGGAACAGGGAAGTAGCCACCTTTCACCTTAGGACGATGTCCTGTATTTCCACCTTCAAATTTCTCATTGGAATTCCATGCAGCTTCTTCGGAATCAATGGTATAACCACAAGAACCCATATCATTTTGGTAACGAACACCATCAAATACGAAGAACTCTAATTCTGGACCAAAATATACAGTATCAGCAATACCAGCAGAGCGGATATATTTCAAAGCACGTTGCGCAACTTGGCGTGGGCAACGGTTGTAATCTTCACCAGAAATAGGGTCAATCACCTGAGCAACCAACACCAAAGTCGAAGCTTCAAAGAATGGGTCGATACGCGCACTATCTGGATCAGGAATCAATGCCATATCAGAATTGTTAATATCACACCAGCCTTCGATGGAAGAACCATCAAATGCAAAACCATCTTGGAAACAGTCATTATTTAGTTCATGTATTGGAAATGTCACATGCTGCCACTTTCCTTTTGTATCCGTAAACCGAACGTCAACAAATTCACATTCATTTTCTTCGACAAGTTCGAAGACCTTTTTAATCGCGTCACTCACAATCATCTCCTCCAGGAATAAGTTTGCCCATGCAAAAAAGCAGGGGATACAATACACAATTGCAATCAATTCACAATCCTTTAAAGAATCACATTGCAAACAGCCTAAAAAATGTTGCTTTACTTTGTGCAACTATCAACAGATAAACATCGCATCCCCATAAGAATAAAAACGATATTCTTTTTCAATCGCATGCGTATAGGCTTTCATCACTTGCTCTTTGCCTGCAAGGGCTGAAACCAACATCAACAACGTCGATTGAGGTAAATGAAAATTGGTTAATAGCCCATCTACCATCTGAAAGACATAACCAGGATAAATAAAAATATCTGTTCGCCCAGCGCCTGCCTGCAATGCACCATCCACACATGCCGCTTCAAGGGTGCGTAAACTGGTTGTACCTACAGCGATAATCCGTCGCCCTTCTTGCTTGGCGCGGTTAATCACTTCAGCGGCTTCTTCTGAGATAATATATGCCTCTTCATGCATTTGATGGGCATGCACATCATCCACCTGCACAGGTTGGAATGTACCTGGTCCAACATGCAATGTGATATGCACAAAACTCGCACCTTTAGCCTCCATGGATGCCATCAATGCATGGGTTAAATGCAATCCAGCGGTGGGTGCAGCAACTGCACCATCTTGACTTGCAAATACAGTTTGATAACGCTGTTTATCTTCTTCTGAATCAGGGCGATTGATATAAGGTGGCAATGGCATATGCCCGTATAATTGGATGGCAGCAGGCACATCATCTGCAATCA
>JALWPO010000097.1 GCA_026994965.1 Mariprofundaceae bacterium
GGCGCAGCTATAGCAAGGGACGGGGCTTAGCTCTTCTACGCCGTCATTCCCGTGCAAACGGGAATCCATTTTCTTTTTAACTGGAATCGTACATGGATGCCCGATAAAAGAACTCGGGCATGACGATACTTTGACTTCGCTCAGTATTATATTTTATCTGTGTTTATCTGTGGCTTAATATCTAGTTTTTCTCTACGAAATGTGGTAAAAAAAATTAAGAAACGACTTTTTGAGGAAGCCTATTTTGTTGTTTCAAGCATACTTTTAATCGTATGCATAATGGTATCGGGGTCGACGGGTTTAATCAGGAAATCATCCATACCAGCATTCAAACATTGTTGCCTAATCTCTTCTGTAGCATGTGCACTTAGGCCTAAAATAGGTGTATGTTTTTCATTGCCTTGTGCTGTTTCTAAGCTGCGAATATGGCGAGTGACAGACATGCCATCCATATTCGGCATACGGATATCAAGCAACACAAAATCATAGTGTTGATTGTTATGCCACGCATTTTGAAAATATTCCCATGCCTGTAAACCATCTTCTGCGACTTCCAATATAAACCCTGCTTTGCTTAATCGTTTGTATGCAATCCTGCGACTAATGGGATCATCTTCTGCAAGTAAAATGCGCCATGTTTGATTGCTTTGGGGTTGAATAGGGCGAAGTTTGGGCTGCTTAGATGTTTGCATATGCCATTCACCATCCATGGTATCACCTTCCATTTCACACGGGAGTTTGAAAGTAAATGTGCTGCCTTCTCCCAATACACTTTGTACATGCACCTGAGCATGCATAAGATCAGCAAAGCGCTTCACAATGGTCGTTCCCAAACCTGTACCGTCATGTTCACGTTCCATCAGCATCTGGCTTTGTGTGAATGGTTCGAAAATTTGCTCTTGTTCTTCTTGGGATATGCCTATACCTGTATCTTTAATGGCAAATTCTAGGATATTTTCCTGATAACGCATATCCAAGCGGACATAGCCTTTGTGGGTAAACTTTACAGCATTACCGATTAAATTAATCAGCACTTGGCGAATTCGTACCATATCACCATGAAGTATTGAAGGTACATGATGAAAGTATGCTTCTAAGCGTATATTTTTTTCTCTGGCAGTAAGGATAAATGTAGACATGACATCATGGATGCAAGGATTTAATAGGAAAGGTGTGATGTTTAATGTCATTGCACCAGATTCAATTTTAGATAAATCTAGAATATCATCGACCAAAAGCTGAAGTGAGCGGGTAGCACTGCTGGCATATTCCAAATTGATATGATCCTCAGCGTTTAAATTGGATTCGGCCAACATGTCCAGTGTACCTACAATGCCATGGATAGGCGTACGTAACTCATGGCTCATCACTGCTAGAAATTCACTTTTCGCCAAGTTGGCTTTATCCGCTTTAATGATGGCTTTGCGGAGTTTTTCTTCTGTTAACTTGTGTTCTGATATTTCTTGATTCAAATGCTTATTGATGCGTTCTAGTTCATAGGTTCTCATGCGAATGGCACGTTTGAGATGTAAAAAATGCATTAAAGATATGATGAATATAAAACATGCCAAAAGTGCCCATAAGACTTTTTGATGTTTGTGAATACTTTGCCAAAGCGTGGGTTGTGGATGATATATAAAATCAGCTACAGCGAAATCTTTATCCAGCAACCCTTGCTCTTGATATACCTTGGCGATGGACTGCCAGCGGTTGATATTCATATAACCAACATTGACAAAATCAGGCATCATAAGATCTCGAATGGCATTGGCTTCGAAGAGCAAGGCATCATAGCTTTTATGTTGGGTATTATACTTTTGCTGAATCAGTGCAATGGTTTCATCAATATGACTTAAAGCATATTGCCAGCCCTTAATACTGGCATCTTTGATAGCTTTAACATGCTCGGGATGTTGAGTGATTTCTTTATCACTGGTAATGAGAACATCACCATAAAAATCAATGCCAAAATCAATGGGTCTAAAAATATGATATTTTAAATGATGTTCATAAAAATAATAAGGTTCATTGGTACTGTAGCCGCCGTAAGCATCTGTTTTTCCTTTCAATAAATCTTCAATATTAAAACTGATGGGTTGACGAATATAATCACTGTTTTTGATACCAGCACGTTGAAGGGCGGCAATAACCTCAGGCATTTGGTCACCTGAAAGCATCATAATACGCTTGCCATGCAAGTTTTCAGGCTTGGAAATATCCAAATCATCACGCGAGATAAGTATCAATGGGGATTGCTGAAAAATAACAGCGATGACTTTAACCAACTGCCCTTTGCCTCTGCTAATCATCGCGCCTGTATCTGTTACAGCATAATCGGCTTTTTCTTGTAAAAGCAGTGGTACAGGTTGATGTTTAGGTCCGCCTTCGATAAGGCGCACATCCAAGCCTGCATCATGATAGAAACCTTTTTCCAATGCCATGTAAAAACCAGCAAATTGAAACTGATGCTTCCATTTCAATTGAATACGCACAGGGTGAATATTATTGGCATTTGCCATATCCATAGCCAAGGTTTGAAAAGGGATACATAGCAAATAGACAGAAATACAGATTTTATACAGCATACATGGTGTACTTTAACGAAAAATAAATTTAAAGGCATAGCACATTTATGCGATATAAAAAAGTTGCTTGATGTGTCATCATTGCAAGGTTTAGGTGATGGGGTATCAATCATACTAATACTGTTGGCCATATTATGGGGAAGGTATTGGACGATGGTGGGCTTTGGCTTTACCATACTGTGGAAGAGGGAAAATATTACTTAACCGTATTGTTTTGGGAGTGGGTTGCGTTGGCGAAGGATGATATAAATCAGCAGCTACAGGCTGCCAAAATAACGATTGATGCCTTAAAAAAACGTTTGCGAAAACTAGAGACTGACACAGTCCTACAAAGGCAGACTGAAGCATCAACACAACGCTTGCTGCAATTAACCGATGATAATCCTAGTCCTATTTTAGTATGTCATAGAGATGGATGGGTTGATTATCATAATAAAGCGTGTCATTCAATTTTAGATATTTTTCATTGGGATGGTTTTCATCACTATATTCCCGAAGCTTGGGAAGAGGTTGTTCAGGAAGTTTTAAATCACCAAGTTGAACTAGAATTTGAAGTATGTTTGGCAGATAAAGTGTTTTTAGCGGCTGTGACACCATCGCTACAGAACTCACGTGTCACATTTTATCTCAATGATATTACATCGCTAAAAATAACCGAATCACGCCTAAGAAAAGCGCATGATTATGACCACGCTTTATTACGAATCTCAGCATCATTGGAAGCAGAAAGTGATGAATGGATGATATTGGGCATTGTGCTGAATGAAATTCAGGCACTCATGGATTATAGCAAGGTATGTGTTTATTTGCTGCATGAGGGCTGCGATGAAGTGCGAGAAATGGAAGTGAGTACCTTCGCTGGCATATCGCCACGTTTTAATACAGTGGCTTTGCAGCAGAAAAGCATTCATGAAATGATATTATTTTCTCATAGTCCTGTGGTGGTGATTGAAGATATCAATAAGCATGATGGATTACTTGGTGTTCAAGAAAGTGTGGATAAAACGCTTATTGGCATTCCTATGCGTTTATCTGATGGTGGTATGGGGGCATTTGTTGTTATTTCAGAGCAAGAGGTGCGGCAACCCAATGAAGATGAGTTGAGTTTCTTAAGGGATATTGCTGGTCGAGTGACCATGGCAATGAGCCGATTACATATTGAATCTGAATTGAGGGCAGCAGAAGTAAGTTTGCGAGAAAAACAAAGGCGAATTCTTTCCATGCAAGATTTCTTGGATGAGATATTTTGCCTTACCGATATGGATGGGTTAATTTTGGAAGTAAGCCCATCTATTTTAAAGGTGAGTGGTTATCATCAGGATGAATTGATTGGAAAGGATGTATTAAATTTTTGTGCAACCCCAGAGCAACGAAAATTATACATGGCTTTGTTGATGAAACATGGTGAGGTACGTGATTTCCCTGTTCATATGCGTGCTAAAGCTGGTCATGTAATTGAATTTTCAATGAGTGCACGAGTGATTCTAAAGCATGGTAAACCTGCATTTGTTGAAGCCATGATGAAAGATGAGACGGAGCGTTTTCGCCTACAAGATGATTTATTACAAGCGCGTGATGCAGCGCTGGCATCAAGTAAAGCTAAAAGTGATTTTTTAGCGGTGATGAGTCATGAATTACGTACGCCTATTCATGGCTTGATGGGTATGCAAAAATTGATTGAAGAAGAGCCATTGACAACTAGCCAAAAAGAGCATTTGGCCGCAGCGCAATATTCAGCGCAAGTATTGCATGCCTTGGTCAATGATATTCTAGATTTATCTAAAATTGAAGCTGGTGCTATGGTTTTGAATAGTGAAAACTTTAAGTTAAGCGAGTGCATTCATGAAGCCTTGGTCACACAGATATACAGGGTGAGAAAAAAAGGTTTGGCGTTGAGTTTTTATTTGCATAACACCCCCGAATTGATTAAAGGTGATAAGATACGATTACGGCAAATCTTACTTAATTTGGTTGGCAATGCTGTGAAGTTTACAGAGAAAGGTTTTGTACGCGTGGATGTCCGTATGCAGAGCAAAGGATTAGAGTTTAAGGTGAGTGATTCTGGCATTGGTATGACACAAAAAGAAATGGCATCTGTATTTGAAGCATTTACACAAATGGATAGCTCCACCACACGTAAGTATCAAGGTACTGGTTTGGGAACAACCATCTCCAAACGCTTGGTGGAAATGATGGGTGGTTCGATTTGGGTGGAAAGTGTCCCCAATCAAGGCAGCAGTTTTAATTTTTGTATAAAGCCTGAAAAGTTTTCTGATGATTGTGTTGATATGGAAGTTGATATGCTTCAATTTTGTGCATTGGATGCCAAGCTATCCAAACAAGCCGAAGAAAATGTGGTCGTGGGCGAAGGTTTTGCCAAGCGTAAACGTGTTTTGCTAGCAGAAGATGACCCTATAGGGCAAAAGCTTATGCGAAAATCTTTGGCGCGTGTTGGTTTTGATGTTTCTGTTGCGTCCGATGGTATTGCAGCATTAAAAATGGCAGAGGAAAGCCTGTATGATTTGATTCTGCTTGATATGCAAATGCCAGGCATGGATGGTGCCATGGTTGCAGAGCGGTTTCGACGCTTTGAAGCGGAGCAACAACAGGAGCACACACTTATTATTGGATTAACAGCACATGCGCTTGATGAGGTTGAGCAACGTTGTTTTGAAGCAGGTATGGATGATTTTCTTACCAAACCTGTAGATGTGGGTTATGTCATGCAGCGATTAGAACAGCATTTGATGTAACGATATACATTGAGGAATCACGAGTATCAAGGTGGGGTTGGTTATGACAATATCTAAGCAAGATATGAAGCAGTTGATGTATGTGTTTTCACATGATTTGCGTAATCCATTGGTGAATATGCGAGCCTTGATTCAAGATACACGAATGAGTTTGGCAGAGACAGCTCATGATATAGAGGCTGTTCAGCAGGTGATGCAAGATGAACTGCCCGATAATTTAACCATGATGGAAGAAGTTGTATCGCGTATGAATACATTGATTGCAGGCGCTAATGATATTTATCACTGTATGTTTGATGATGTTGTATGTGAAGATGTGGATGTGGAAGCTTTGGTTAGACAAAGTATTGCACGACGAGCTGATGATATTCAGCTAGCACATATTCATATGGAGATTGAAGGCTTAGGGTATATATGGGCTGACCCTTTAGCATTACGAAAAATGATTATGGAAATATTGGATAATGCGATACGCCATTCAAAAAAAGAAGGGATAATCTCGTGGTGTTTGGAAAAACGTGATGGTCTGAATGTATTGGTGGTCTCGGATCAGGGCGTGGGTATTCATGCAAGCGATTTGGCGCATATATTCCAGCCATTTTTCACAACTGAACATAAGGCTTCAGGTATGGGTTTGGCTGTGGTGAAAGCTTTGGTACAAGCTCATGATGGAAAAGTATGGTGTGAATCGGTGGAGGGTGAGGGTTCAACCTTTTATATTGGATTGCCTGATAAGTAGTCATGTGAATAGGCATGTTACTTGCCGATAGCATGGTGTGAGGTAGGGTGTTGCAAATATAATTTCCACTTATGGTGGACAAAGGACAAACACATGACAATTTCTCATCATAAAGTGGTCACTATCGATTACACATTAAAGAATGCACAAGGTGAAGTGCTTGATACTTCTGAAGGGCAAGAACCTTTGGTTTATTTACATGGCGCGGAAAATATTGTGCAAGGTTTAGAGCGTGAACTTGAATCCAAAAAGGTGGGGGATACGTTAAGTGCTGTAGTATCACCAGAAGATGGCTATGGTGTTCGCAATGATGAGCTGATTGGAGCAGTGCCACGTGAAATGTTTGAAGCGGATATGCCGATTGAAGTAGGTATGAGTTTTCAAGCAGAAACCGAACAAGGCATACAGGTGGTTACGGTGGTTGATGTGAATGATAAAGAGGTCACTGTAGATGGGAATCATCCACTGGCAGGTGAGTATTTACATTTTGATGTGAAAGTTGTGGCGATTCGTGATGCTAGCGAAGAAGAATTAGAACATGGGCATGTGCATACTGAATCTTGCCATCACTGATTTAAGAAACCTTTGTATCGCGCACCTTTTTGGCTGCGTCTGCGTTAAAAATAGTCCTTCAATTCTCATTTGCACAAAGCAAACTGCGGTTTCAGGGTTATTTTTGCCTTGATTCGCTCAAAAAATTACTGCGATGAAGAGGTTTCTTTAAGAATAGATAGGTAATAAAAAGGGCTAGCAACCAAAGTTGCTAGCCCTTTTGTATGGAAAGAATGAAGAAGATTATACGTTAAAACGAAAGTGCATCACATCACCATCTTGCACAATATATTCTTTACCTTCAAGCCGCATTTTTCCAGCTTCTTTGCATTTTGCTTCTCCACCTAAGTTAACAAAATCTTCATAAGCAATGGTTTCCGCTCGGATAAATCCTTTTTCAAAATCATTGTGAATCACAGATGCAGCTTTGGGTGCAGTATCGCCCTTATGAATGGTCCAAGCTCTTACTTCTTTGACACCAGCAGTGAAATAAGTAATTAAATTGAGTAGTGTGTAAGCACTACGGATAACTGTGTTTAACCCTGGCTCTTTAAGCCCCAAATCAGAAAGAAATTCAGCTTTGGATTCCTCATCCATTTCTACAAGTTCAGATTCAATCTGTGCAGATACAACAGCAACTTCCGCATCTTCTTCTTGGGCAAATTCACGCACACGATTCACATACTCATTGCCATCAGGCAAAGAACCATCATCAACATTGGCAATATAAAGCACAGGCTTTGCTGTGAGTAAGCAGTAGTCCTTTATTTTAGCCATATCATCGTCATTGAGCTTTTGACGGCGTACAGTGACACCATCTTCTAAGCCTTGCAGGACACGCTTTTGTACTTCAAGCAAAGCAAGTGCTTCTTTGTTGCCAGATTTGGTAAGTTTTGAAGTGCGTTCCACTGCCTTTTGCATACTCTCCATATCCTTCAGCATCAGTTCAGTATCAATCACTTCAATATCAGAAAGTGGGTCAATTTGATTGGCGACATGGGTGACATTCTCATCATCGAAACATCGTACAACATGAGCAATGGCAGAGCATTCCCGAATATTAGCAAGAAATTTATTGCCCAAACCTTCACCGCTGGCAGCACCCGCTACTAAGCCTGCAATATCAACAAATTCAACCACAGCATGCTGCATAGCTTGTGGTTTCACTATATCCGCCAAAGCTTGCATACGCGTGTCTGGGACCTGCACCAAACCGACATTGGGATCAATGGTACAAAAAGGATAATTGGCAGCTTCTGCGCCACCACCATTTAAAGCATTAAATAAAGTTGATTTGCCGACATTGGGTAGGCCGACGATGCCAATTGAAAGTGCCATGTGTGATCTCCTAAGAGGGATTCAATTTTAAATGTATATGATTGGCGGCAGTATCTGTATTGCCTGCTAATATATCTGCCAATTCTTCTTCAAGGGCATGGAAAATACGTGCTTCATCTGCACGTTCATCTTCGTTACCTTTACCTAAAACCCAAGCTGTAATATCGCTGTGTTGAGGTCGGCCAATGCCAATTCTAATACGTGTGTAATCTGTGTTATCAAGGTGTTGGTGAAGTGAGCGTAATCCATTGTGTCCACCATGCCCACCGCCTTTTTTGATGCGTAATTTCCCGCTGGGTAAATCTAAATCGTCATAAACCACAATCATATCTTTGGGTTCAATATTATAATAGCGGGATAGTGGCGCAACTGACTCACCACTATTATTCATAAACGTTTGAGGTTTGACCAATAACACTTTGCCTTCAGGGCTATGCCAAGTGGCTGTTTGTGCGCGAAAACGAGGGGCTTCGGAAAAATGAAGTCCCTCAGATTTTGCTATTTCTTCAAGAAAGCGAAAACCAATATTATGGCGTGTTTCCGCATATTTAGAGCCGGGATTGCCAAGTCCGACTAGTATTTTCATGCTGATTTATTCTTTGTCTTCACTTTCTTCAGTTGCTTCCTCAGAAGCACCTTCATCTGTGGCTTCTTCAGCATCGGTTGTTTCTAGAACAGCCGCTTTTGGCGCAGCAATATTAATAACAGTGAAGTTCACATCATGAGATACTTCTGTTCCTTCAGGAAGTGTAATATCTTCAATATGTACAGTATCACCAACATCCAAGTTAGCGCAATCCACTTCAATAGCATCTGGAATAGAATCAGCGCGAGAAGTCACTTCTAGCGTATGACGAACAACATCAAGCAAGCCACCTGCGACATCACCTGGGCATTTTTCAAAGTTGATGGCAACTACAGGCACTTCCACAGTTACACTATCTTTAGATGAAACACGCATGAAATCCAAGTGCATAGGAGTATCTTTAATAGAATCCCACTGTACGTCCTTAAGTAGCACGGTGTTTTTACCACGTTTGCCTTTCACTTTGACTTCCAACATGGAGGTATAAAAAGCTTCGTTATTCAAAAGTTTACCAATGGCATTGGCATTGATGCTGATGGCTAAATCTGGTTTGTCACCACCATAAATAATGCCAGGCAACAAACCTGCACGGCGCATGCGACGAGCGTGGGCTTTACCTGTAGTTTCGCGTAATTCTGATTCAACAATTAAGTCAGTCATGTTTCTTATACCTCTATATGGAATAAATCTGGCGGGTTGTCCCGTGGCAGATATTTAAATCGAGTGCTTTACCCTATTTAAAGGCGGCGCACTCTATGGATTTTAATCATAGATGGAAGTGTTATTTATTCGTAAAGGCTACTGATAGAGCGAGCATCATAAATACGCTTAATCGCTTCGCCCATAAGGCTGGCAATAGAAAGAATGCGGACTTTGCCTGTATCGATAATTTGTTGGGGTTGCTTGATACTATCAGTGACCACCAATTCAGATAAGTTCGATTGTGATAAACGTTCTGCTGCAGGACCAGAAAGTACGCCATGTGTTGCATATGCTGTAACCTTGCTTGCGCCACGTTCTAAAAGTGCTTCCACAGCATTACAAAGTGTACCTGCTGTATCCACCATATCATCAATGAGAATGCAATGACGATTTTCAATATCACCAATAATATTCATTACCTTGGCGACATTGGGGGCAGGGCGACGTTTATCTACAATGGCAATATCAGCATGTAGTTTCTTCGCTAAGGCACGGGCGCGAACAACGCCACCTACGTCAGGAGAAACCACTGTAATATCATTTAAATCATTATGTGTTTCAATATCTTGAGCAAATAAAGGTGCTGCAAAAATATTATCCACTGGAATATTAAAGAAACCTTGAATCTGCGTGGCGTGTAAATCCATGGTTAAAATACGCGTTACACCAGCAGCTTGTAATATATCCGCAACCAACTTAGCTGAAATAGGTGTGCGACCAGCACTTTTTCTATCTTGGCGGGCATAACCAAAGTAAGGTATGACTGCACAAATATGGCGTGCTGATGCACGTTTGGCAGCATCAATGGCGACCAAAAGTTCCATTAAATTATCATTGGCAGGTGCAGATGTGCTTTGCACAAGGAAAACATCAAGACCACGAATGGTTTCTTCAAATTGTAAAAAGACTTCACCATCAGAAAAGCGTTGAACATAGATGTTGCCAAGTGGCATATCAATATGATTACAAATAGCTTGTGTCAGTTCTGGATTAGATGTTCCTGAAAATAGACGTAATTTCTTGGGTTTATCCATGAGAAAAACTCTCCATTGTTACTGACCTAGCAGAACAAAAATGCAAAGGATGGCTGGGGCGGCAGGATTCGAACCTGCGCATGACGGGATCAAAACCCGCTGCCTTACCGCTTGGCTACGCCCCATTATTTATCCTCAAAGGCAGGATGTCTACTTAACAATCTACCCGCGTGTGTCCAATTTGCTTGTCCGCTGTGCTGCAAATGCTTTGCAAGCTGTTCAGCATCCTGCAATGAAGAACACAATGCAACACAAGTTGAGCCACTACCACTCATCCATGCAAGGCTAGCTTGCTGTCGCATGGCATGCAAAAGAGGTTTAATCTCTGGAAGCAATGCTTGCGCACTTTTTTCCAACATATTTTCTCCAATGGCTACCTTGCCCTGTGAAGCGGCGCGCATCTTATCGGCGCTTATGGAAGGGGTCAATGGGCTTTGTGAATGAATGTCCAAAGCATTGATTTTTTGGCTTTCAAGCATGCTATCAAATTGTTGGAATACATCTTTGGTAGAGAGTCCAGATATGGGTTTGGCAAGGCAAACATAGTTCTCTGGAAATGTTTCGGGATATGGATAAAGTTGTTCTCCAATACCTTTGGCTAGGCTTGCTTGCCCAAATAAAAAGCAAGGAATATCAGCACCAAAAGGTGTCGCAAAATCAATCAATTGCTCTGTTGTATAGTTTAAATGCCAGATTGCATTGGCAGCCATCAGTGCGGTGGCTGCATCAGATGAACCGCCGCCTAAGCCTGCTTGCGAAGGCAACTTTTTATCAATGTATATATCTAAGCCTTGTTGAATATGTTCTTTTTCGCGTAAGGCATGCAAGATGTGAAACACAAGATTATGCTCGCCTGATAATCCATGCTCTGAACAACGAATAGAAAGCGTTGGGTTTGCTTTGATATGCAATACATCACAACAATCAACAAATATAAAACTGGTGTTCAAGGTATGCCTGCCATCAGCAAGTATATCTGTAATATGTAAATGCAAATTGATTTTTGCAGGCGCGGTATAGATACCTGATGTATTTAGCCTGAATATCATGGTTGGATACGCAAAATAGCCGTTCGCCCGTGGCTTATATCGGTAATGATTAGTTGATGCCTGTTATGTTTCCAACTAAGGCGAATGCTATTGCCATATAATTTACCTTGCCACATTTCATGGTCTTTGGTTTGCAGGCTTGATGGTATTTGGTTGTGTAAAATCTTACTCAACATTTGAGGTGGTAAAACAATGCCATATTGCATCAATACGTCATGATTAATCTCTCGCCATTGCCCATGCTGTGTTTGATTATCACGTATATAGGTGTGTTTATGATTCCATTTAAGCTCAATAATGCGAGAGGTGGCGATGTGGGTGAGGCGGGTCTTCCCTTGGGTTAAATCCGCTTCCCAATGAATCAAAACTTGCCATCGCCGCGTAGGCTCAATGACCAATAATTTACCATCAAAACGTTGCCAAATTTTATCTTGCGGGCTTGATGTATGCTGTATCATGGGTTTGTGCGTGCATGCAGTTATCAAAAATAACAGTGCCAAAGATGCAAAGGTGAAGGATACTTTAGACATAGGATTTACAAACCATGCTTGATTTTTTCAAGCAATGCTTTTTTATTGGTAGGCTTTAAAGAAAGTGCTTTTTTCCATTGTGCAATGGCTTGGTTGGGTTGTTTGTTTTTCCAAAACATATCACCCAAATGTTCTTGCATGGTGGCATCATCGCTGATTTTTTCTAAAGCTTTTTTCTGTATTTCAATGGCTTTGGGGTATGCGCCGCGTTTAAAATGTACCCATGCCAAAGAATCGAGAAAGTACCCATCATCAGGTTTTTCTGCCAATGCACGTTGGATATATGTTTCGGCTTCATTGAGCTTGATACCTTGTTCTGCATAGGTGTAGCCAAGAAAATTAAGTGCATCAGCATCTTCTGGTGCATCCGATAGCAAGGCTTTGAGCGTGTGTTCAACTTCATCATAACGTTTAAAATGCTCAAATGCGATGGCGCGATTAAGCAATAAACGTGTAGGAATTTGTTTTAATGTGATGGCAGGTTGTGTTTTATCCAGAAGCAATTGAAATTTCTCTTGTGCCAAATATACAGCAGAAAGTAGTGTCCATGCACGGCTACTGCGCGGATATTTTTTGAGAATAGCTTGTAATGTTTGATGCGCAGATGTGTAGTCATCTGCCATCAAATCCATGCTGGCTAGGCGAAGTTGTGCTTCTTTCCATAGTGGATGATGATTCTCAATGCTTAAATATAGCTTGCGAGCTTGGGTGTTTTGATTTTGAGCCTCTAAAGCATTGCCTAAATAAAAGCGATAATCGGCGTTATCAGGTTCAATGTTTAGAGCGTGTTTAAATTGCTTGGCTGCGAGTTTAAATTTTTGTTGCTGATAATAGAGTAGACCAAGTGTGGATAATATTTCGGTGCTTTCAGGCAAATCTTTCGCCATATCAGTGTAGATTTGAACCGCTTCTTTCCCATGGTTGGTTTGGATAAGCAGGCGTGCCAAAGCATGGCGTGTACGCAAATTGGATGGATGCGATTGAATAAAATCACGAAGCACTTGTTGTGCTTGTGCGATATTTTTTTGTTGTAAAAAAAGTTGGCTTTGTAGAAGTGTTGGTGCTTCATCTTCTGGATCCATCTTTTGCATCAACTTTAGGCTTTGCATGGCTTTACTAAATTGCCCTTCTCTAGCATAAACATCGGCTTGAAGTTGGCGCAGAAAAGCGCTGTCTGCGCGTTTGATGGCTGTTTTTATAGCGATGGTTGCCAAATTCAATTGTTTGGTTTGAATAAACAAACTGATTTGCAGTTTGCGAGCAGGGATAAAATCGGGATGTTGTGCAAGCAGTGCCGTTAAAACATCCAGTGCATTATTGTGTTGCTTAAGCGCAACCAAAACTTGCGCATACAATGTATATAGCTTTTTTTCTTCCAAAGTATTTTTCTTGGAAATAGGGTGTTGTTGCATGAGAGGCTTAATATAGGTTAAAGCTTGATCGGCTTGATTATTTTGTAATAGTAATGTTGCAAGTTTTAGTCGTGGTGGAATAGTCGATAAATCAGCTTTATTTTTTGATACATTAAGGCGGTCAACTAATGTGCTTAATAATTGAATTGCCAGTGCGTGTTGTCCGTTTATAGCAGCAGATTCGCCTGCAAGATAAAGGAAGCGACGGCTGCTTTGCGCAAGATTTTGAGCGCGATGATGAGTAGGGTTGCTTGCTGATATTACTTTGGTGGTGTGTGTATCATGTTTTGATGTCAGTGTGGAGCAATTGCTAAGTAATAGGGTGAGCGTGCATATCGCAGCATATTTAAGCATCTATATGTACCATCATATTAACAGGATGAAAGCAGCCTGAATCATCATGAGGTTCCCAGCAGCGAACATCATGCACTTCACCATCACAAACACTAATAATGGGATAAATAAAGCCTTCCCATGCATGATTCAAATCTGTGGGAGAAGGTTTGGCTGGGCAGTCTGGGTGCGAGTGGAATACACCCACAATTTCTAACGTACTGTTCCGAATTTCACGATCAATGGCTTGGTAAGCATTGGGGTCCAATTGAAAGCGATCGGATGCACGTTTGGTATTGATGTTTTTGACTTGGCGCACTTCATGAATCACACAAATATTTTCAGTGTGCGAGCCAATCAATAAACCGCAAATCTCGTTTGGATAACCTAATACTGCTATATTTTTCATATCATGCATGGCATCAGCATGGAATTGGCATGATATGTCACTCGGCTGGTTCGATAGCACAGCTAAATATGCAGGGCTTTGAAAACGTTCAGGTTCATAACTTGTGTTTGACACAGTAATTTGCTCCATAGCATGGGGTATGATGGAAACCCTATCGTTTGTCGGGTAGATGCCAAGTGGTGGAGTGGATATACTTGCGGGAAATTTAAGAAGTGAGGTGAAATATGAAAAAAATATTGGGTATAGTATTGGGTTGTTTATTATTTTCTGGTGTGGCGTGGGCACATGATGGAGAGTATCAGGGTGTTCATTTCGTAAAACCTCAAGATGGTGCGGTGGTTTCATCGGATGTGGATGTAGTGATGGCAGTGCGAGGTATGGGTATTCATAAAGCAGGTGATTTAGTTCAGGGTACAGGGCACTTCCATATTATCGTTGATGGTGGTTTTGTGCCAGAAGGTGAGGTTGTAGCAAAAGATATAACGCATATACACTTTGGTAAAGGGCAAGTGGAAGCCACTTTAAAATTACCAAAGGGCAAACATCGCCTAACCTTACAATTGGCTGATGGGCATCATGTCTCCTATGGTAAGGCTTGGAGTCAAACCATTCAAATTACCGTTCAATAGCTATTCAATTGAATCGAGCTCTTGCATAGTGGTTAGAAAACGTCTATCTACTATGCTTGAGAGGGTGAATGATATGTTAATTTTAACGCGAAAAACAGGCGAAACTATTACTATTGGTGATAATATTCAAATCCAAGTCTTGGGCATTAAAGGTGGACAAGTCCGTATTGGGGTGGATGCTCCGCGTGAAATTGCAGTCAATCGAGAGGAGGTGTTTGAACTTTTGAATAAAAAAGATGTGCCTAATTTGGATGATAAACCGAGTTAAATCCATGTATATCCATAAGTATATTGCGTGTAATGAAAATCCTGTTTAGACTTTGCCACCGTAGAGATATAAATTGGGTTGAAAATTGTGCTTGAGTTATTATTAAAAATAGTCATTATCACGCCCTGTTTTTAGTTTAGGTTAAATTTTTTTAATGCTGGGAGGCGAATATGTTAGGTGAATTTATTGAAGCGTCAGTGAACTTTACAACAAATGATGTTTGGGAAATGTATGCCGTAATTGTTGTGGTTTGTTATGGTATTATGTTTATGATGTATTCATCATCGAAAAAAGATTGATTGAATAGTTTTTTATTTTTTTAAAAGGGAGGAGTTAGTATGAAGCGTTTGATAATGTTAAGTGCTGTGGCTTTGTTGGCGACATCTTGGATGGTTACACCAGCAATGGCTCATGGGCATGAATCTCTTGGGGATGTTGCAAAAGGGCATAAAATTTTCCAAGAAGGAATCGGTGACGATGTTCCAGCATGCGCGGGTTGTCATGGTACAGATGGTATGGGTGCTGATGATATGGGTACGCCTAGATTGGCTTACCAAGTTGAGACGTATATTCGTAAGCAATTGGAAGATTTTGCAAGTAAAAAACGTATGGATAACACCATGTATCAAATGAATGATATTGCTGGTGCTTTGACTGAAGAACAGCGCCGTGATGTGGCTGCTTACGTGCATTCTTTACGCACACCATTTTTAGGTTCTGATTTGGATCAATTGCGTGAAGATGGTGAAGATGTTGGTACGGTTTACAAGGGCAAATTGATTGTGAACTATGGTATTCCTGATAATGGCGTTCCCGCTTGTAAGAGTTGTCATGCATACAATGGTCGTTCTGCGGGTAATATGTTTCCTGCCATTGGTGGTCAACGTTATGTGTATTTAAAGCATGAGTTGGAAGCTTTCCGTGCAGGTAACACTACACCTTCTTCAGAGGATGATGCTTCTCGGGATAATGACCCTATGGCGATTATGCGCCATGTGGCAGCTAAACTAACCGATGAAGATATTAAGGATGCAGCGGCTTACTTAACCGTAGCTAAGGATGCAACACCAGGTAATCCAGCAGCACCAAAACGTTAATAAGTTTGGGGCTTGAGGTTTAAAAAGGCAGAAGGTTTTCCTTCTGCCTTTTTTATTGCCTATTCCTTGATGTATAACTCTATTTTTAGATTCTCCTTGAAAATTGAAAGTCTTATATATGGCATCGAAAATTGAATGCTTTATATGAGGGCGCTAGCAAAAACATATACCATAGGTGTTTTAAAATAGAGTGCGTTTTTTGTTTTTATCCCTTTTTCCAGCCTTTGTTTCGGCGCAGCTATAGCAAGGGGAGAGCGTCATTTCGACCGTAGTGGAGAAATCTTGTTTGATACGCAACCTCAAAGACCCTTCAGCTGCGTTCGGGGTGACAGGAGATATTGGTTCACGCATGGCTACATGACACTTTTTCTTCGTGTTCTCTGTGTTCTTCGTGGTGAGTTTGTCTTTTCGACCGCAGTATCGCGGAGTGAGAAATCCAAGCAACGGCTGTCTGAAAAAGCGCTATTTTAATTTATGAAATGTTTCAGATTCCTCATCGGGGAAGCGAACATCAATAGATTGCTGATTAAGAGATGTCGTGTCGATAAGCACAGGTCCACTCCAAAACCCTCCCAGTGCAATGCCGATTTTATGGGCCTTGACGGCTTGGTAGGGTGATATAAGTTTGATGGGTGGTTCATGCTTTGGAAAATCTAGTTTAGCTGTTTTATCCTTGTAAAATATAATTTCTTCTGTTTGGTTTTGGTTGACCCATGTGCCTGATAATTGTTGAATACTTTGTGAAGAAAGCTCTTGCTTACCATTCATATTGCAAGCTGCAAGTATGAGGGATGAAAAAACCAAGTATGGTCTAATTGCAATCATTGATGTTTCCGTGCAATAATTTTATATCCTGTAATTTTCAATTGATTGTTATCCAAGCCACTGAAAATTGTAATGGTTTCATTGCTGTATCCGTGGTCTTGCTGCACAAACACACTATAAATATAAAAGTCTCCGCCATAGCGTGGGTCTTTATGTTTGGAAGAGATTTTAAAGCCTTCTATTTTACCTAAGCCTTTTTCTAACTCTTTAAAGTGGTGTTGCCAGTGTTCGCGGGATTCCTGTTTGAAGAAATCTTTGCTGTATAAGTTGGCAGCTTTATCCCAATCATTCGCTAAAATCGCTTGGTGCAATGATGCAACAATTTTATCAGCTCCATTTTGTTGCCCTGCTTCGGTAAGGCAAGATGAGAGCAGTATAATCGTTAATAATGCCAAAATAAAACGCATGCAGCATTCTCCTTATTGCAAAGTTGTATTGCAGGCGGATAATGCCGCGATTATGAAAGAAGACAACCAACAACCGACTAAACAACCCTTCAAAACCGCTGAAAAACTTTTATTTATTGTCGCAGGTGTATTCGTTATTTTTGCAATTATCGCTTATGGTGTGATGCAATATGTGATGGCAACAAGTGATAAGCCCATTTTTGAGCAGAAAACACATTATAATTTAACGGCTGAAGGCAGAAAAGGCTCAGAAATATTTCGCCATGCTGCTTGCACAGAATGCCATAGAGCCATGCGCGGTGGAACAAATATGGGTAATGATTTGGATGGTATTGGAAGTAAACATTCGGAACAATGGATTGAAAGGTTTTTAAAAGACCCTGAAAATACATATGGTGATAAAACTATGGATCATGGTGCAGCGCCTAAGCAGGCTGCTTATGTAGCTAAGATGTCTGATCAGGATAGACATTTGATGGCCGTGTATTTATCAGAGCTTATTTCTGATCAAGGCTCAGCTTCATCGCCAGTGCCGCCAAAAGGTGAATCTCCATTTATTGATTCCATGATAAAAACATGGGCACCCAAGGCATGGAAAGAAAAATATACAGATATACGTGATAAAAAACCAAGCAATCAAGGAGAAAAATAATGGCGCAGCAACCGTGGGAAGATCAGGAATATGTTAAATATACCTTATGGTTTATTTTTGCTTGTGTAATCTATAGTATGATTGGTTTTTCATGGGGTGCTTTGATGGGAGGGATTGCTGATTTTCGCCATTTTGTGGATTATCGCATGCATGGTAATTTAATTGTGCGTGCACATACACATATTAATTTGCTGGGTTGGGTGGAAATGGCAATTTTCGCGGCCGTCTATTATATTGTACCGCGTTTGGTAAAGCGTCCGATTTACAGTATGAAGCTGGTGAAATGGCATTTTTGGACGCACAATTTTGGATTGATTGGTATGGTTGTGTTTTTCACGGTTGCAGGTGTTGCAGGTGGTGTTGCAAGTGAGCATGTTTCCCCTGCGGAAGTTGAAGTGATTGTAAAACCTTGGTTAGCAACCATGGGTATCTTTGGTACGTTGGTTTTAATCGCGAATTTTATTTGGGCTTATAATATATTTAAAACATGCGCTGGCTGGAAGAATTCATAATGTTTCGTATCTTGGTTGGCATGTTGGTGGTTTTCTCATTAACTGCATGTGATAATTTTGGTATTGGTGGCGGTGGTGTTTTTAAAGTGGGGCAGCAAGTGCCATCGCTTAAAACTAAAACCTTAGCTGATGCTGGTGGTGATATGTCCAAGTTAACCAGCTATCGGTATCCTGATGCGAGAATGTATCAACTTTCATTTGATGAAGCTCTGAAAAAGAATAAGCCGATTGTATTGGAATTTGCTACGCCTGGTCATTGCACGCAATGCGATCAACAATTGCAGTTGTTGAAAACCATGCTGAATAAATATGGTGATGAGGTTATTTTTTTACATATGGATCAATACTACAACCCTGAAGCCTATGGTGCATTTCAGGTGCGTGGTGAGCCTTGGACGTTTGTGATTAATCGACAAGGCAAGGTGAATTATATTGCACCAGGGCGTGTATTGCGTGCTGAGATAGAGCCAGTGATTAGAGATGCAGCGGGGATGAATAAGCATGGCTAAATCATGGCGAGAGGCGCAATGCCAGCTTAAAGCCGATAAAATAGGTATCATGTGGGATTTAATTTTATATGTGCCTACGGTAGGTTTTTTATTGTTGATTGGTTTGCGTTATTGGACTTTGGGTGATGAAAGAATTTTAGGCGAAGTATTGATGTTTTTAGGCTTTTTCTTTTTGATGGTTGGAGGCGGGCGGGTATTACGTAGACTTTTGATGATGCCATCTTCTCCAGTGGCTATGGATATCACCAAAGAGCGTATTGCATTGAAGCTTAAAAATCATGAGCAACGTCTTTTGGTGAGGGATATTCGTTTCTTTTCAGATAAGGCTGGCAAGTCATTTGGTTTAACAGGGGTGGATGAAAAAGGGGGAAAACAGCAGTATGTTTTTCATAAAGGGCAATTTTCAGATGATGATTTTACACATGTAACTGAAGCCTTGGGGTATTATGCCTAAGTGTTATTGTTTCTTTCGGGTTTGAACCACATCCCAAGCCATCCATAGCATGGCGCTTAAGCCAACAAACACAGTGATAATAATAGCAATGGTTTCTGTTTTTTCGCTAACCATGCCACCAATAAAAATATGTGTTACATACCCTAAAACAACAAGTGACGCGCAGCCGCTGATACAATAAATAAGAATTTCACGCATGCAGAGTATTATGCTGCTAGAAGGGTATATTGGCAATACTGTATGTGCTAATATCCTCAAATCATTTATGGGCTTGACAGACGTAAAAAACTGCATAATGTTGCGGAACATTAAATTTTATTTATGTTTATTTAATAAGGGAGGAGCATGATGAAGAATTCAATATGGTTAGTGCTTGTTGCTGGGTTTGTTACGGGTATGGGTAATGGATCTGTGTTTACGATTGCTACACAGTTGACGGTGGGTCGCGAGCCGTTTTCTGAAGCAGGTTTGTGGGGAGCTGATGCTTATTCACCATTTACATTTGAAGGTTTTGGTAACTGGGTGATGATTATTTTTGGCATCGCGTTTGTAATGATTTTGGGCTATGCGCTGAAGCTGCATGGTGTTCGTGAAGGTTTGCAAGAAGAATAATATTTTAGGGATAGGGAGTAAGATATGGGAGCAATTGCATCTACATTGGGTATTGTTTTAGCATTTTCAAGCATGTGGTTCGCTTGGTATTTGTTGATGCCTGGCCAACATGATGAGGATCAAGTTGATCATAGTCATGATGTGCCGCGCTAAAGAGCTGTTTGTTTTTTTGAGTTTAAATTTAGAAAGAGGAAAGGAGTAAAGAAATGCTTAAGTATTTATTTGCGAAAGAAAAGGATATTCCAGGCGGTTCAGCTGCATTATTCTTTGGGTTTTCGTGTTTGATGTGGTTTATTGTTGGTACAGGTCTTGGTTCATTTAATGCAGCTAAGCTAGCATTCCCAGATTGGTTTACGCATTCATATTTGTTGCAATTTGGGCATATGCGTCAAGTGCATGTGCATACTGTAATTTTTGGTTGGATTGTGGGCGCGTTTGCTGCATCTGCGATGTATATTGTTCCAGCTTTGGGTAATACCAAGCTTTGGTCTGAAAAATTGGGCGTTTGGAACTGTATGTTATGGAATATTGGTTTAATGTTGGCATTGTCAACGCTTTGGGGCGGTTTGACTTCTGGTCGTGAATACTCTGATTTTATCTGGCCGATTGACCTTTATATTGTCATTTTTATGGTGACACCATTGTTCACAAATATCTTTATGACTATTCTTCATCGTCGTACACAAGGTATTTATACAACCAACTGGTTCTTTGCGGGTTCATTCTTTATGTTGATTGTAATTCTGTTGATTGGTAATGCGCCTGAATTTTTCCACTTAACAGGTTTGAATGAAGCTTATATGACATGGTGGTTTGCTCATAACGTATTAGGCTTGTTGATTACACCAGTGGCAGCAGCGATTACATATTACATCGTACCAAAAGTAACAGGTAATCCATTGTACTCACATCGTGTTGGTCATTTGCACTTTTGGTCTATCGTGGTGTTCTACTCAACACCAGCGGCGCATCACTTGATGAGCTCTCCTTTGCCTGAATGGTTGAAATCATTCGCATCGGTTGAAGGTGTGTTGATTCTTGTGCCAGCAATTGCTTATGTATGTAATATTTTGCTGACTATGCAAGGTCGTTGGTCTATGTTTGTAGAGAATGTGGAATTGAAATATACCATTACAGGTGTATTGCTTGCGATTCCATTGAATATGCAAGGTGGTTTCCAACAAACACGTGCGATTAACTGGTATGTTCATGGTACAGGTTGGATTGTGGCACATGCTCACTTGGCATTGCTAGGCTTCTCAACCTTTGCTGAAGCAGCAGCGATTTATTATGGTCTGCAAACATTGCTACGTCGTAAACTATATTCCTTAAGCTTGGCAAACTTCCATTTCTGGATGCTTTTGATTGGCTTCTCATTGTATTGGGTTTCTATGACCATCGCAGGATTGATTCAAGGTGCGGCTAAGATTTATGAAGTGCCTTATCTAGATGTGGTGATTGCGGAGCATCCATACATGATTGTGCGTTGGTTGGGTGGTACTTTGGTATTCTTGGGCAATATCGTATGGCTTTGGAATATGTATATGACAGCCAAGCATGGTAACAAGATTGAAAAAGGCGTATTGCCACATCAAGTAGCATACGTTCGTTAACAAAAAACGGACTGGGGCATATAATGCCCCAGTCTATAATTAAGAATTAAGTAAAATAAAGGGAGGACGGTTAGAATGGGATTTCGTGAATATCGAATAGGTTCGATTCTTTTTGGTGTGGCTTTATCTTCATCCATGATGATTACAATTTATTTTCCAGGGTTGGATATATCGAGTGTATCTTCAACAAGCATAGCATTGGAAAAGCAATTGACTTATGGTAAAAACAGTAGCTTTGATTATGGTGATCCATTTGTGCAAGGTAAAGATAAGCCAATTAAAGTACTTTTGAAAAAAGATCCAATAACGGGTGCTACCATGGATGATACCAATGCTTATGTATTTAAGCCTGGCACATCATTGCCAAGTGGTTTGGTGCATGAGCATATCATGGGCGCAAAAGTACAAGCGCTAAGTGTATCTTTGGGTAAAACCAATCAAGTGGATGAATCCAAAGGTGGTGTGTTTCTTGTGCAATCATCGGTGAAAGATGGTGTGGAAACACCATACATTGAGTTTGCAACGGCAACACGTGGTTGGACTGTAGAAGCAACATTGGCAGCAGCAGATCAACAAATGCTCGCAGGTTCTGGTAAAACTATGTTTGTGCGTGAAGGCTGCTGGTGGTGCCATACTTTATTGCCAGAAGAAACGCATGATTGGCAGTCTTTTGGTCGCCCACCTGTTGTGGGAGATTTTAATGGTGAATCGCCAACTACATTTGGTTCAGACCGTAAAGCGCCAGATTTGCTTCATGTAGGCTCTCGCAATTCATCAAAAGAATGGATGATGATGCATTTCTTTAATCCTAGATTGGTTCAGCCGCATTCTATTATGCCGCGTTATGATTATCTATGGGGTGAAACAGATAAACAAGGCAATAAGATTGATTTGGCAAAATGGGATGAAGAGTTTAATGCATACCGTGAAGGAACGCGCGTTTATCCGCCAGAAGTGCCTGAATATAGAGACGATACCGAGATTCGTATGTTAATCGATTTCGTCTTGAATCTGAAGTAAAGGGGAGAGAAGATGTCTAAATTTTTACCATTATTTGATGGGCTTAGCTTAAGCAAGCCTTTAGCGAGTATGACAGCAGCAGATAAGAATGAGACAGCTAAGCATATTTGGGAGCATGAAAGCTTGGGAGGGATTGCAGAAAACAATAATCCTTTGCCGCGCCCAGTGGTTGGTTTGCTTTTGTTAACCTTTTTGACTGCAATGGCTTGGACATTTCCATTGTATGGTCAGCGCCCTAGTGCTGCCATGTATTTGGATTATGTGACGCTGATGAACTCAGCGCCTGTACAAAAGGTTTTGAGTGATAAAAGTATGAGCTCTGCCGATAGAGATAAGAAAGCGATGGAAATGATTGTGGGTGAGTTGGAACAAAAAGATTCAAAGTATAGTTTTCAACGCATTCAACATCCGATTACCATGAATGATTTACGCATCATGGCACCGAAAATTATTGAGCTGAATAATCAACATGTCGATTTGGAAGAATACTCAATTATTGGTAGGGATGTTTCCTTGGCAAACTTTGAAGGGAACTATAGAGCTGATGGGACGCGTATTCATAAGCAACCTTGGTGGGATAAAGGTTACACGACTGCAGTTTGCTGGTTTCTTGGTTTTTGTATAGCTGTAATTATTGCTGTGAAACGCTTGCCACCAATTACATGGCAACCTGATCATACCATTGCGCACTAATAAATAGGAGATTGATATGATTGATATGGATAATGCACAATTTGCAGGTTTGCTTATTATTGGATTTGCGCTTGCGGTACCTGTGATTTACAGCTTTTTCGTAGATAACCATAAAAAGGGTACGCCAGATCCGCGTGATGAACATCAGAAGTAAACTGTAAATTCTACTTGAATAAAAAATACCGCCCTTTTGGGCGGTATTTTTTTGTGCTTCAGTGAACATAAATTGATTTGCTTGCTAGTTTAGTTTTGAGTTTGCTTGTCACCTTGAGCGCAGTCGAAAGATCTTGTTTGATGCACATGCTTAAAGATTCCTCAACTTCGTTCGGAATGACATTTTATCTGTGTTTATCTGCGTTTATCTGTGGTTTATATTCCTTTTCACCTCTGCGAAACTCTGCGTGCCCTGCGGTTGGTATTTTCTTCATTTCTTTGCCATCAAAGAAACGAAGCAAAGAAAATGCCCCTGAAAATATCTGCGTATATCCTCACCAAAGCTGGAAATCGGGCGCAAAACAAAGCACGTGTTTTGCTTTTATCCCTTCTTCCAGTCTTTGTTTCGGCGCAGCTATAGCAAGGGGAGAGCGTCATTTCGACCGTAGCGGAGAAATCTTGTTTGACACACGCACTGAAAGATCCCTCGACTACGCTCGGGATGACAGGAGAGATGGTTTGCGCATGTTGCATGACACTTTTTTCTTCGTGTTCTCTGTGCTCTTCGTGGTGAGTTTGTCTTTTCGACCGTAGCGGAGAAATCTTGATTGACACGGGCTGAAAGACCCCTCAACTACGTTCGGAATGATAGGGGAGATTGGTTTACGCATGGTTGCATGATGATGCTTTTCTTCGTGTTCTCTGTGTTCTTCGTGGTGAGTTTGTCTTTTCGATTGAAGCATCGCGTAGTGGAGGAATTGATAAGATGTCTCTACCTTGGTCGACATGACATAAGAGATGACTCTACATGGGTTGCAGGAATTTTATCTGTGTCTATCTGCGTTCATCTGTGGTTCATCCTATGCGAAACTCCGCATACTTTGCGATTAGTCTCTATGTTCATTTTTGGTCAGCCAAAAACGAACCATAAATCCGCAGGACAGCGGATTTAGACGCACTTTAGGGCGGGGCTTGCCCTGAGAGGCATGGATACCTCGAATCAAAAAGCTTTATCTTCATTTCTTTGCCATCAAAGAAACGAAGCAAAGAAAATACCCCTGAGAATAGCTGCGTCTATCCTCACCAAAGCTGGAAATCGGGCGCAAAACAAAGCACGTGTTTTGCTCTTATCCCTTCTTCCAGTCTTTGTTTCGGCGCAGCTATAGCAAGGGGGAACTTGTCATTTCGACCGTAGCGGAGAAATCTTGTTTGACACACGTACTGAAAGACCCTCAACTACGTTCGGGGTGACAGGAGAGGTTGGTTTAGGCATGCCTACATGACACTTTTTTCTTTGTGTTCTCTGTGTTCTTCGTGGTGAGTTTGTTTTTCGACCGCAGCATCGAGGAGTGGAGAAATCTTGTTGAATGCAGGTGTTTAAAGATTCCTCAACTTCGCACGGAATGATAGTGTGTGTTTGTGATATGTTATTCCCGCGTAGGCGGGAACCCATATTCGTTCCAATATAGGTTTTGGGT
>JALWPO010000098.1 GCA_026994965.1 Mariprofundaceae bacterium
CTTGGGTGTTGCAATGGGTATGAGTCTTTTCAGCATACCTATCGGCGATAGATGTTGCAGATGCATAAGCTTCAACGCAACCATCATTGCCGCAACCACATAGGCGAGCATTGGGATGATAATCAACGCATATATGCCCAAATTCCATAGCCATGCCTGTTTCGCCTGTATAGGGAGTATGATTCAGTATCAGTCCACCACCGATACCCGTACCAAGTGTGATATGCAGTAAACTACTTTTATCTTGCCCAGCACCAAAACGATGCTCACCTATGGCTGCACATAAAGCATCATTTTGTACTTTAACAGGGATACCAAGCATATGCGTAAGCTTTTCGGCAAGTGGAAAATGGATAAGTTTGGGTAAATTGGGTGATGCTATAATCACACCAGAGTCTTGCATAAAAAAGCCAGGAAAACCTATACCAATGGCTTGGATAGCCTCTGATGTTTGCAATATATCCGATAAAAAATGAGATAAAATGGATAATATTTCATGCTCTGAAATATCTTGCTGGCTTAAATCAGCCTGTATGCGCTTTTCATCTAAAATAGTGCCACTGGCATTGATGATGGCAGCACGAATATTGGTGCCCCCAACATCCACGGCCAAAACAAGTGCTTGGCTCATTGTGCCAATAGCTGTTGATATAAATTTTCATATCTAGCAGCAGAAGCATCCCATGATGAATCACGTTTGAGCCCGTTGTTGCGAATACGAGACCATACACGAGGCTTTTGATAGATTGTGATGGCTTCTTCCAGTGCTACATCAAAGGCTTGTGGTGTAGCTTCAATAAAATGAAAGCCTGTAGCATGATGTTTTCCATACGGTGTTACTGTATCACATAAACCACCAGTGGCACGAACCACAGGCACATTACCATAACGCATCGCCATCAATTGTCCTAAACCACAAGGCTCAAATCGGGATGGCATAAGAAATATATCGCCTCCAGCGTAAATTTGTCGTGCCAAAGACTCATTGAAGCCACAGTAAAAATACATTTGTTTGGAATATTGCTTGGCTAGTTTGGTTAATTCGCATTCATGATGCGTATCACCAGATCCAAGAATGGCGAGTTGGTACCCGCGCTTTAACCATGTTTCGATATTGTGTAGTAATAAATCAATACCTTTTTGTTCAGCAAGGCGTGAAATTAGGGTGAGTAATGGTGTGTTGGGGGATACATCCAAACCGCAAGCGATTTGCAATGCTTTTTTACATTTCTTTTTGCCTGCGATATTGCCTGCACCATAGGCAGCGGTTAAATGCTTATCATATTCAGGGTTCCACTGCGTCATATCGATGCCGTTGACAATACCTGTGAGTTTATCCATGTGATGTTGCAAAAAACCTTCCAATTCACAGCCATATTCGGGGGTTAGAATCTCTTTTGCATAAGTTGGGCTAACTGTGGTGATGGCATCTGCGGCATGAATACCTGCTTTCATACAGTTGATTTGTCCATGAAATTCATAGCTTTCTGGATGAAAATGGTGGGTGGGAATACCCAAGCGGCTTATCCATGTTGCAGGAAATATACCTTGATAGGCAAGGTTATGAATAGTGAATATGGTTTTGGCTTGTGCAATATTTTTGTAGTGTTGATATTGTGTTTTTAATAGCAAAGGAATCATGCCAGTTTGCCAATCGTGACAATGAATGATGTCCACTTGAGGTAAACGCGCAGCCA
>JALWPO010000099.1 GCA_026994965.1 Mariprofundaceae bacterium
GATACATACCAATCCCCCTGCAATACACCCTGCATTACCATGGCAACAGCCACAAATAAAATCGCATTATCTGCCAATGCGGTTAAAAACTGCGCTGCCAACAATTTTCCTAATTCTAGAGTCATGGTTGGCGCATTTGAATTATGCATGGTGATTTAACCGTTCCATCAGCAATGCCTGCGCTGCAGGGTAATTAATTTTGCCTGTACCAAACAATGGAATCTCATCGACAATCAGATATTGCTTAGGCACTTGCAGTTCATTCACACCATGTGCTTTGGCATGCGATTGCAAATCCTTGCGATTGGCATCTTGTTGCGTACTCATCAACACCAATTGTTCACCTTTGCTGGCATCATCAATCGCCAATGCTGCATGCATGGCATCGGGCCAACATGCGTTGCTCAATTCTTCTACTGCCGCCAATGAAACCATCTCCCCTGCAATCTTGGCAAAACGTTTCAATCGACCTTGAATGTGTACAAACCCATCTTCATCCACGCCTACAATATCGCCTGTATCATACCACTCATCTTCAATAGGCTGCAATTGATTGGGCTCTTCATGCAATAAATAACCTGCCATCATATTCGGGCCTTTCACCCATAGCCTGCCACCTGTTTCAATGCCGGGTATAGCTTCTAATCGATATTGCACACCGGGAAAAAATCGACCCACTGTACCTGCCTTAAAATGCATAGGCGTATTACTGGCAATACCAGGGCTAGCCTCAGTTGCGCCATAGGCTTCAAAAATACGAATGCCAAACTTTTCCATCCATAGTTGACGTGTTTCATCTTGTAATTTTTCCGCGCCTGCCAATACACAGCGCAAAGAATAAAAATCATAGGGGTGAGCATGCTTGGCATAACCTGCCAAAAACACATTGGTACCAAACATCAATGTAGCATTGATATCATATGCAATTTCAGGAATTACACGATAATGCAAAGGTGATGGATACAAAAATAAACGCATGCCCGAAAGCAAAGGCAACATCATCCCTCCCATCATACCAAAGGAATGGAAAAGCGGCATAGCATTGAGGCAAACATCCCGCGCACTAAAATCAAAAGAAGCTTTCAATTGCGCTACATTTGCCAAAAGATTTTGATGCGAGAGTACCACACCTTTAGGTACGCCTTCTGAACCCGATGTGAACAAAACAAGTGCAGCATCTTCACCACTGACATGCTCCAAGCGCTTGGCAATAGCAGCCTCTGGATAACGCGCAGACCACCATGCCGATATTTTCCCCCATAAGCTCAAGCTATGCCGCATATCTTCTAAAAAAATCACATTCGCATGCTGTTCAAGGCTTTGTAATAACGCTTCCAAACCTGCTTTTTCAATAAAATCACGCGATGTGATGATATGCTTGATTGATGCTGTTTCCAATGCAGCTAATGCCCCAGCCTCACCCATGGTATAATTGAGCATGGCAGGCACAATGCCTCTGGATTGCAGCGCAAATACACTCACTGCACACGCCGATGCATTGGGCAATAATATACCCACATGCTCACCCGCTTTGGCAATATGTTGAAATGCATCTCCAAGCAAAAAGCTGCGCATCATCAACTGCCGATAATTCAAAGGATTTCGTTCAATATCTTCAAGCACCATATGCTGATGCCCATGCATATCATTGGCTTCAATCAAAGCATCCCATATGCGCCGCCTATACACCGTGGT
>JALWPO010000100.1 GCA_026994965.1 Mariprofundaceae bacterium
CTTGTTTGATAAAGACTTCACCCTGTTTGTGAAAGGCAGGGAGAAGGATTTCTTTTCCAGCAGTTTCCGCGATATTGATGATTTGTTCTATATGTGGTGTCAAGAAACATCTCCTGATGGTAAGCTTTGGCTGTGATTACAACATGGAGGCATAAGATGCTCAAGGGACAAATGGTGATTGGTCAGTCAGGCGGGCCAACGGCGGTGATTAATCAATCTTTGGTAGGCGCGATTCTAGCGGCACGAGAATGTGAAGAAGTTACAGGTGTTTTAGGTGCTAAGCATGGTATTGCGGGCATTATGAATGAGGATTTTATAGATTTAACTACACAATCTATTGAACAGCTTGAAGATGTAGCGAATACGCCAGCTGCAGCATTGGGCTCTGTGCGCTTAAAACCAGGTCAAGAAGAGTGTGAAAAGGTTTTTGAAGTGTTTAAGAAAAACAATGTGCGTTTTTTCTTTTATATTGGCGGTAATGATTCGGCTGAAACGGCACATATTATTGCTGAAATGGCAAAACAAGAGAATTATGATTTTTGTACAGTGCATATCCCAAAAACCATTGATAATGATTTAAGAGTGACCGATCATTGCCCTGGATTTGCATCGGCTGCACGTTTTGTTGCTTTGGCATTTATGGGTGATGATAGGGATAATGCAGCATTATCGGGTGTAAAAATCAATGTGGTGATGGGGCGTGATGCAGGGTTTTTAACAGCAGCTTCAGCCTTGGCAAAGCAAGGTGATGATTGTGGGCCACATCTTATTTATGTGCCCGAGCGTGCATTTAGTGTTGAGCGCTTTCAATATGATGTAAAAGCTGTGGTACAAAAATATGGTCGTTGTGTCGTGGCAGTTTCAGAAGGTATTACAGATGAACATGGCGCACCCGTGATGACATCGGGTGAGCGTGATTCGCATGGTAATTTGCAACTTTCAGGAACAGGTGCTTTGGGTGATTTCTTGTCTGGAAAAGTAAAAGAGGCGTATGGTGATGAAGCGGTTCGTGTACGTGCTGATACATTTGGTTATTTGCAACGTAGTTTTCCCAGTGTTGTTTCAAAAGTTGATGCTAAAGAAGCGCGTATGGTCGGTGATTTTGCCGTTCGCCATGCTGTGAATCATGGCATTCCAGGCTCGGTTGCTATTAAACGCTTAAGTAGCATGCCTTATGATAGCGAATGTTTTATAACGCCTCTATCAACAGTGGCTCGTGAGGCAACATCTTTAGATGATAGGTATATCAATGCTGATGGCAATGGTGTGACTGAGGCTTGGTTGGCATATGTGAAGCCGCTTGTTGGCGATTTACCTAAGATAGGAATACTAAGCTGAGCTTGATTGACTTGTGAAGGGCTGCTGACAGTGTGCGCGGCGTAAATTTGTGCTGCTTATCATGTTGTAGCAGCTTGTTTTTCTTAAAGTGATAGTTTAATTATATTAGTATAGGTGTTTGATAAATATGAATAATATAGCCAAGTATAATATTTCTGAAGTGCCTTGTGTTGGGCGCTCAAGTGAAGATTTGGTACAAGGTATTCAGCGACATTTCTTGCGTACGCTTGGGCAGCATACAACTAGTCGTGAGCCCTATTATAAGTATCAGGCATTGGCGTTTACTGTGCGCGATCGCCTGATGGAATGTTGGAAAAATACCAAAGATGCATATGAAGAAGAAGATGGTAAGCG
>JALWPO010000101.1 GCA_026994965.1 Mariprofundaceae bacterium
GTCCGTTTAAACTTTTCGCATGGCACGCCAGAAGACCATCAAATGCGTGCAGATAATGTTCGAAATGCTGCCAAGAAATTGGGTGTCGTTGTCGGTATTTTGGCTGATATGCAAGGTCCTAAAATCCGCTGTGGTAAATTCAAGAATGGAAAAACTATGCTTGAAATTGGTCAGAAATTTATTCTTGATGCTGAACTAGGTTTGGATGATGGTGATGATGAGCGTGTAGGTCTAACTTATAAAGAACTTGTTACCGATGTTGAGCCTGGTGCACGTTTACTCCTCAATGATGGACTTTTGGTAATGGATGTCGATAAAGTCGTTGGTCAAGAAATTCATTGTACCGTGGTTGTTGGCGGTGTGCTATCCAATAATAAGGGCATTAACCGTGCAGGTGGTGGTTTATCAGCGGATGCACTTACGGATAAAGATAAAGAAGATATCAAAACTGCTTGCGCAATTGGTGTAGATTATATCGCGATTTCCTTTCCCCGTGATGGTAAGGATATGGAATATGCAAGATCTTTGGTTGAGGCCGAAGGAAGCAAAGCTGGTATGGTTGCCAAGGTTGAGCGTGCCGAAGCAGTACAGGATGATAACCTAAAAGCCATTATGGAAGCTTCTGATGCTGTTATGGTTGCACGTGGTGATTTGGGTGTTGAGATTGGTGACGCTGCAGTTCCCCCAGTGCAAAAGAAAATGCTACGTATGGCTCCCAAATATAATTGTCCCGTCATTGTTGCTACACAAATGATGGAATCTATGTGTGAAAATCCAATTCCAACGCGTGCTGAAGTCAATGATTGTGCTAATGCTGTTTTGGATGGTACGGATGCAGTTATGCTTTCAGGTGAATCTGCAGCTGGTCATTATCCTGTAGAAGCTGTACAAGCTATGCATCGCACTTGTATCGAAACAGAGAAACAACGTGTTTTACCATCTTCACAAACGCGTGACCCTAGATTCCCACCTCACTCTGTAGATGAATGTATCGCACATCAGGCTATGGATGTAGCGCGTTCTATGCCTATTAAGGCGATTACAGCATTTACCCATAGTGGTAATACTGCATTGTATATGTCGCGTCACTTGGGTGATGTGCCTATTTACGCACTCACCACTGAAACACATACATTAGGTCGCGTTACCCTATTCCGTAATGTTATTCCATTATCCATGCCTATCAATTATACTGCAAGTGAGGCACCTAAAGCGACAGTTGATATGAAACAACGCATGCTTCAAGATGGTTTAGCCAATAAAGGGGATCTAATCATCATGACTTTTGGTACACCTATGGGTGAGTCAGGTGGTACCAATGCAATGAAAATTGTTAGTATTGATTAATTTTAAGTATAAAAAAGGAGAGTAAAAAATGGCATTAATTTCACTACGTCAACTATTGGATCATGCAGCCGAAAATGATTACGGTATGCCTGCATTCAATGTCAATAATATGGAGCAGGTTCAAGCAATTATGGAAGCTGCTAATGAAGTCGATTCGCCCGTAATTATGCAAGGTTCTGCTGGAGCACGCAGTTATGCTGGCGAACCATTCTTACGCCATATGATTGATGCTGCCATTGAGCAATATCCACATATTCCTGTCGTGATGCATCAAGATCATGGTTCTGAACCAGCTGTGTGTTTACGCTCTATTCAATCAGGATTTTCATCTGTGATGATGGATGGCTCATTGATGGCTGATATGAAGACCCCGTCTTCCTTCGAATACAATGTAAACGTTACAAAAAATGTTTGTGATATGGCACATGCTGGCGGTGTATCTGTCGAAGGCGAATTGGGCTGCCTTGGCTCTTTGGAAACTGGTATGATGGGTGAAGAGGACGGTCATGGTGCTGATGGCGCTTTAGATATGGATCAACTCTTAACTGGTGTTGATGAAGCCGTTGATTTTGTTGCACAAACTGGTGTGGATGCTTTAGCAATTGCTATTGGTACTTCTCATGGCGCGTATAAATTTACTAAACCACCAACAGGTGAAGTATTGCGTATTGATCGTATTGAAGAAATTCATGCTGCATTACCCAACACCCATTTGGTTATGCATGGCTCATCATCTGTACCCCAAGATTGGTTGCAAATTATCAATGAATATGGTGGAGATATGGGTGAAACCTATGGTGTGCCTGTTGAAGAAATCGTACAGGGCATCAAATCAGGTGTGCGTAAAGTCAACATTGATACTGATTTACGTATGGCTTCTACGGGTGCTATTCGTAAGCACCTGAAAGAAAACCCATCAAACTTTGACCCTCGCAAATTCTACAAAGCAGCTAAAGATGCGATGAAAGGTATCTGTAAAGCTCGTTTTGAAGCGTTTGGTTCAGCAGGTCAAGCATCTTCAATCAAAGCAAAATCTTTGGAAGAAATGATTGGTTTTTATAAATAAACCACATCTAGCCTAACATCTTAAGAAAGGCGACCTTTAAGGTCGCCTTTTTTTGTTTTTACGTTTGTCGAATTAGCACAAAATCGCTATCATGCACCATCGGTCAAGGAGGCTGCCTTATTTTGTTTAAACGTATTCTGATTGCCAATCGTGGTGAGTGCGCTATTCGCATTGTTCGTGCTTGTAATGAGTTAGGTATTGAATCTGTGGCTATTTATTCAGAGCCTGACAGCCATGCTTTACATGTTAAAAAAGCTGATCAAGCCATTTTAATTGGTCCGGATCCTGTTAAAAGTTATTTAAATATCCATCGCATTGTCGATATCGCCATCAAAACAGAATGTGATGCGATTCATCCTGGTTATGGCTTCCTATCTGAAAATGCTGATTTTGCTCGGGCTATTCTCGATGCCGGCATCACCTATATCGGCCCCTCTCCCGATTCTATTGAAAATATGGGTAGTAAAACCAATGCACGCACGGCCATGCTTGCCGCCAATATCCCTTGTATTCCAGGTACTGAAGCATCCTTGACTAGCGTTGAAGAAGCTGTTGAAACTGCCCAAAATATGGGATATCCCGTGATGCTTAAAGCTGCGGCTGGTGGCGGTGGTCGCGGCATTCGCCGTTGTGACAGTGATGAAGAAGTCGTTGAAAATTATGAATTAACCACACGTGAAGCTATTGCTGCATTTGGTAATGGCGAACTATTCATGGAAAAATGTATTGTTGAACCAAGGCATATTGAATTCCAAATCTTGGCAGATTCACAAGGTAATTGTGTTCATTTATTTGAACGTGATTGCTCTATCCAGCGACGCAACCAAAAACTTATTGAAATTGCTCCTTCCAACTATATTGATGAAGGTTTACGTCAACGCATGGGCAATACTGCTGTTCAAGCAGCCAAAGCTGTGGGTTATGTGAATGCAGGTACTGTTGAATTTTTAGTCGATAAAAATCACGATTTTTATTTTATGGAAATGAATACCAGATTACAAGTTGAGCATACCATCACTGAAGCCATTACAGGCGTAGATATCGTAGCTCAACAAATATCTATTGCTGCTGGCAACACATTGCCATTCAAACAGGAAGATTTAACACTTCAAGGTCATGCTGTTGAGTTTCGTATCAATGCTGAAGACCCTCAAAATGAATTTTTTCCAACCCCTGGTCGCATTACACGTTATCACTCACCTGGTGGACCTGGTGTTCGCGTAGATGGTTGCGTTTATCCTGGTTATGAAATTCCACCACACTATGATTCCATGTGTGCCAAGTTGACCGTTTGGGGGCCAACTTGGAAACACACTGTGATGCGTTGTCAGCGCGCACTCAAAGAATATGATATTCGTGGTGTAAAGAACACACTCCCATTTTACCGTCATATTGCGGCTTCAGAAGTCTTCTTGGGCGGGCAATTTGATACTGGTTTCTTGGATAACCATGCTGAACTACTTAAATACAAAGCCTTTGAAGCCCGTGAGGATATTGCAACAGCTGTAGCTATTGCCATTGCTGCTCACGCAGGCTTATAAAACGAATCGTAGGAAAAGGATGCTAAAATGACTCAAAAGAAAAAACTCGCCATTACTGAGCTTGCCCTGCGCGATGGACATCAATCTCTACTTGCAACACGAATGCGGTTGGATGATATGCTCCCCATTTGTGAAAAACTTGATGCCATTGGTTATTGGTCTATTGAAGCGTGGGGTGGAGCTACATTTGATACCTGCCTACGCTATTTAAAAGAAGGCCCTTGGGTGCGTTTACGCGAACTTAAGAAAGCATTGCCCAATACCCCTATTCAAATGCTTTTACGTGGTCAAAATTTATTGGGTTATCGTCACTATGCTGATGATGTTGTACGCAAGTTTGTTGATATGGCTGCAGCCAATGGTGTAGATGTATTCCGCACCTTTGATGCGATGAATGATATTCGGAATGTTCGCACTGCTATCACACAAGTTAAAGCCAATGGAAAAACCGCTGAGGGTACAATTTGTTACACCACAAGCCCTGTGCATACATTAGAATACTTTATTGACCTTGCAAAAGGTTTTGAAGATATGGGTTGTGATACCCTTGCGATTAAGGATATGGCAGGCTTGCTTACACCCAAAGCCACATGTGAATTAATTTCTGAATTGAAAAAAACCATTCAAATCCCCCTTCATTTACATTGTCATTCTACATCAGGTGTGGCCGAAATGGTACAATGGGAGGCTGTACATGCAGGTTGTGATATTATTGACACAGCGATTTCACCGCTTGCTGGAGGAACCTCTCACCCTGCAACAGAATCTATGGTTGCTGCCTTTGCTGAAACAAAATTTGATACAGGGCTTAATTTAGAAGCTTTGCAAGATGTTGCCGCTTATTTCCGAGATATTCGAAAGAAATATACCCGCTTTGAATCTAATGTGACAGGTGTAGATACCCGTGTATTTATCAATCAAATTCCAGGTGGTATGATTTCTAATCTTGCTAATCAACTTAAAGAACAAGGCGCATTAGACAAGATGGACGAGGTGTTAGAAGAAATTCCTCGCGTTCGTAAAGATTTTGGCTATCCCCCTTTGGTGACACCAACCAGCCAAATTGTTGGTACGCAGTCTGTACTCAACGTTATGTCTGGCAAAAAATATAAAGTGATTACCAATGAAACCAAAGCCTACTTAAAAGGCATGTATGGCAAAGCGTTGGGTGAAATTAATACTGAAGTCCGCAAGCTTGCTTTGGGCGATGAAGAGCCTATTACAGTGCGGCCAGCTGATCTTATTCCTGATGAACTGGATGTACTTACGCGTGAAGTCGGTGATAAGGCCAAATCTGTTGAGGATGTGCTCTCTTATGCCATGTTCCCAGCCATTGCATTAGAATTCTTTGAAGAACGTGAATCTGGCAAGCTTAAACCCGAATCTTTGGATGCCAATGAAGATGCCGTTGAGCAGCAAGCATCATCACCCAACTTGGCGCCCACTGAATTTAATATCACCATACATGGTGAAGAATATCATATTAAAATTGATGGTTCTGGTCATAAAAGTGAGGAAATTCGACCCTTTTATGTCAAGGTCGATAATGTATTGGAAGAAGTGTTCGTTGAAACACTTACTGAAGTTGTACCTACAGCAGATGGTAAAATTGATGCAAAACGTGCATCAAAGGGATCTAAACGTCCTAAAGCAAACCAAGATAGTGACGTAACATCCCCTATGCCTGGTCGTATTGTATCTATCAGTGTTGCGGTTGGTGATGCTGTTAGTGCTGGTGACACAGTATTAACCGTTGAAGCTATGAAAATGGAGAACCCTGTTCATGCACCAGAATCTGGTACAGTAAAAGCTATTTATGTTGTTGAAGGCGATACTGTTAATCCAGATGAATGCCTTATTGAGATGGAATAAAGCTATTTGTAAATGCCTATGAACCTTTAAGGTGAGTGGGGTTCCCATTCAAAATAGTCTTGTATAAAAATACTATAGCAGATTCCACTGCTTGCGCTTGAATCTCATAGCGAGAGCCATGAAAAAGAAAATGTTTGCTCAGTGATGAACCATCAGGTCTACATATCGCCATCCATACTGTACCCACTGGCTTTTCAACACTTCCACCATCAGGTCCTGCAATGCCTGTAATTGCCAAGCAAAACGTATCTGTCGCTGCACCACCTTCTGCCATAGATATTGCAACTTGCTCACTGACTGCACCATGTGTTTCTAATAAAGATACATCAACACCAAGCTCTTCTATTTTGGCTTGATTGCTGTAGGTAACCCAAGCCCTATCCAACACATCAGAAGCACCTGAAACACTAGCTATAGAGGCAGATAGCGCCCCTGCTGTACATGATTCAGCAAAACGAAGTCTAAAGCCACGCTCACGGCATTGTTGTAGTAACATTTCTACTTGCTTAGATAGCATGATAACCCCAGCTCAATAAAGTAAGAAACAAAGCTCCCATGATTCCAGCAACCACATCATCAAACATAATAGCCCACCATGATGCCCCCCAATGCTCAATCTGCCGAATAGGAAATGGCTTCCAAATATCAAACAATCTAAATGCCAAGAAACAAAAGAACATTACAGCTATCGTTAATGGGATATACATAGCAACCATTGCAATGCAAAGCCACTGACCTACCCATTCATCAACGACAATCCAGCTAGGGTCTTGCTCAACCATACATCGCAATACAGGCATACATGCCATACAACCCAAGGCATAGAGTATGCCCGTAGCCATTATCAAACCTTCAAGTTGCCAATAAAAATATAAGAAATAGGCAACAGGCAATGCCGCTAAGCTGCCCCATGTGCCAGGTGCTTTCGGCAGCCAACCACTACCAAACCCTGCTACAAACCAGCGTAAAAAAGATAATGCCCATGTACTACTCAAAATGCTTATATCCTGTTTGTCTCACATCTATATCTCTACCTTGTATGTTTGCTTGTACACCTGAACCTTGCGTGCATACGCCAATACAACTTGCAAAGGATTCATCCCACGATTGATTCGCAGGTGCTGTGAATAAAAGTGCATAATCTTCACCACCA
>JALWPO010000102.1 GCA_026994965.1 Mariprofundaceae bacterium
TTAATGGATGCGGCTCAAGCCTCCCGCGCCATTGCAGAAAGTGGGAAAATGCGAGCTCCTTTAGCGATTCAACCACAAGCTTGCCAACATCGACATTATACAACTCTCAATCCTATGCAGCATATGGATATGGGCGCACGCAAGGCTTTATTGGAGAAGATTGACCAATTGGCACGCAGCATTGATCCACGTGTACAACAGGTCTTCGCCAATATTTCAGCATCATTTTCAGATATTCATATCATTCGCATGGATGGCATACACTTATCGGATCAACGCCCATTGGTGCGCTTGAATGTATCGGTTGTGGTTGAAGAAGGTGGTCAACGTGAAACGGGTAGTGCTGGTGGTGGCGGCCGTTTTGACTTGACCCGTTTGATAGAAACCAACCAAGCCGAACAGCTTACGCGTGAAGCTGTACGCATTGCTTTATTAAATCTGGATGCCAAAGCCGCGCCTGCAGGGCTTATGCCTGTGGTATTGGGTTCTGGCTGGCCTGGCATTTTATTGCATGAAGCCATTGGTCATGGTTTGGAAGGTGATTTTAATCGCAAAGGCACATCTGTGTTTGCAGGTAAGATGGGTAAAGTCATTGCAGCACAAGGCGTTACAGTGGTGGATGATGGCAGCATACAGGATAGACGCGGCTCACTAAATTTTGATGATGAAGGCATCACTACCCAGCGCAATGTACTTATCGAAGACGGTATTTTAGTTGGCTACATGCAAGATAAACAAAATGCCCGATTGATGGGTGTTGCCCCCACTGGCAATGGTCGCCGCGAATCCTATGCCGATCCCATTCAACCACGCATGACCAATACCTTTATGCTTGCAGGAAAAGATAACCCATCCGATATTCTCGCATCATTGGATGAAGGTATTTATGCCGTAAACTTTGGCGGCGGGCAAGTCGACATTACATCTGGAAAATTCGTATTCACTACATCTGAAGCCTATTATGTAAAAAACGGAAAAATTCAATATCCCGTGAAAGGCGCAACATTGGCAGGCATGGGGCATGAGGTATTACAAAAAGTATCCATGATTGGTGATGATTTACAGCTCGACCCTGGTGTTGGCACATGTGGCAAAGGTGGACAATCTGTTCCTGTGGGGGTTGGCATGCCCACGATACGTGTGGATGCATTGACAGTTGGAGGCACACAAGCATGAGCACTTCCAAACAGCCTTGCATCAAAGAATTATCCTACAAATTGGTAGAATTTGCCAAACAATCAGGCGCGTCCCATGCCGATGCACTCGCCATTGTGGATACGGGTGAATCCATTGATGTGCGGCATGGTCAATTAGAATCCATTGAACGCGAAGACTCACGAGGCGTCGGCTTACGTGCCTTTGTGCAAACCCAGCAAGGCTTGGCTTTTGCATCAGCAAGCACATCGGATGTATCCGATACGGGGCTCAAACAACTTGCCAAACAAGTGGTGGATATGGCAAATATTTCAGAGCCTGATCCCGATAGTATTGCTCCAGAAGGCGCTAATCATCCAAGCCATGAGGATATACAAGCATGGGAAGTGAAATACCCAACACAACATCATGGTTGGGATACCCATCAAGCAAAAGAAGCTGCTCTAGCATGTGAGCATGCTGCTTTGGCATATTCCAATGATATTTCCAATAGCGAAGGCGCAAGCGCAAGCTTTGGCGAAACAGCCGT
>JALWPO010000103.1 GCA_026994965.1 Mariprofundaceae bacterium
AGAAGTGTTTTTTTCATCATCTATCTCCTTTACCTTGATAACCCTTTTTCAAGGATGTTTGTATTATAATATAACCAATCACACCGACTAGGTGTAATCATTCCTCAAACACACAAATTAATGCTCCACATCACGCCAAACAGCACGTTTCAATAACCAGAACACAAATGTAAGTGCAATTAAAAATAGTATAACCCATTTTCCGATGAGTTGCCGCTCTAACTGATGCGGATCGCCCACAAAAGCTAGAAAAGAGGCTACATCCCTAGCTTGCTCTTTTAAATCCACCTCATCCTCTGGTTCATGATCCAACCAGCCCAATGGGTCTGCCATGGCAATCCTATGACCTGGATAATAAATATTATAATTGCCGTCCATAACACGACCTTGAGGATCATGCTCAAAACCGAGCAATAGTGAATAAATATAAGCGCCTCCACCTTCTCTAGCACGCGTAATCAATGATAGGTCTGGCGGTACGATGCCATAGCTATCTTTAGCATCAGACTCACTTAATTCTGTTAACATAGCTGTATTCAAAGGCACATCATCACGTAAATCATCAACTTCTTCACGCGTTAACCCAATCTCTGGGTATTCCATTAATTTTTTCCAAGTCATATAGCGTAAAGAATGGCAACCCATACAAACATCTGTAAAAACATGTAGTCCTTTTTTTAGAGTCGCTTGATCTAAACTTATATCAACTGATTTTAGCGGCACAGATTCTTCTGCCTGAACAACAGCCACAGTACCAGTTAAACCAAAGAGAAATGCAAGACTCATGATTATTCTTTTCATCTTACACATCCTCCGGTAGCGGTTTTGTTTTTTCAAACTTATGCACAAATGGCAAGAATATAAAAAATGCAAAATAAACAACCGATGCAATACGTCCAATCAACGTTAGTTCAGGCGTCACAGGGTGATGACCACAATACCCCAACACACCAATAGCGGCAAAAAATACAAACAACATCATACGAAAAACGGGACGATAACGAGCTGAGCGTACTGGCGAACGATCCAACCATGGCAATAAAAACAAACATACATACGCAAAAGCCATGCCTACAATACCAAGAAGCTTATCTGGTACACTACGCAAAATTTCATACCAAGGTGTTAAATACCAAACAGGAGAAATGTCACCAGGTGTTTGCATAGGATTGGCAGGGTTAAAATTATTCACTTCAATAATCAATCCGTTACCCGTTGGATTAAAAAACACAAAATAACTATAAATAATGAGAAACACACCAATACCCAATAAATCCTTCACCGTATAATAAGGATGAAATGGAATAATATTTTTCTTACTCGCTTCCACACCTGTTGGATTATTGGAATGCACCACATGCAATGCCATCACGTGCCAAAACACCACAGCAAATAATAAAAACGGCATCAAAAAGTGAAGGGCAAAAAATCTACCCAGCGTCGGATCACCAACGGAAAAACCTCCTCGTACGATTTGCAGCAACCAATCACCTATCACAGGAATCGCACCAAAAATATTGGTAATCACTGTTGCTCCCCAAAATGACATTTGCCCCCATGGAAGAAGATAGCCAAAGAATACTGTCGCTTGCATAATCAGCAGAATCATAACGCCCATCACCCAGAGAAATTCACGTGGTTTTTTATAGGAGCCATAATACAATCCACGTGCCATATG
>JALWPO010000104.1 GCA_026994965.1 Mariprofundaceae bacterium
CTGATAGATTGCCTATCATCTTCTTCATCACACGTTGAACAGATTCAATATCTTCAAGGCTAAGCCCCTGTAGCGCCCTTTGACTTAATGCCATCAATTGAGGAAAGATTCGTGTGAATGCTTTTTTACCTTCAGGTGTAATACAAGCACGAATCACACGCCGATCTTGGCTATCTTGTAAACGCCCCACCAAACCACTTTTAACCAACGCATTCATCAATCGCGTGACTGCTGCCTTATCTTTTCCCAACATGTTTGCCAGCTCCGATTGCGTAAGTCCCTCACAATGATTAATCATCATCAAAGTCCCCGCTTCTTCTGGCGTAAGTTTGTAGCCTTCTTTTTCACAGATTTGTTTCACATGCCAACTCACATGTACAGACATACAACTCACCAACGGCATTATCATCCGCAAGCCATGACTTAAATCATCTTGTTTTTCAACATTCATGGCGCAACCATAGTTTATTTAGTTGATTTAATCAATCATTGACTTTGTTAACCTTATTTTTTAGCTTTTGCCACCCTGCAATATATGCTCCATAGTTTCACCCGAGGTTTATCCATGCAAAGAGTTTCTGCCCTATGGTTTTTTTTAACTGTGAGTTTGATGCCTTATTATGCCTTGGCACAATCGCTTGATGAGGTGATTCACACGGTGATTTCACAACACCCTGATATTGCATTAAGCCAAATCAACACTGCACTTGCCCATAATGAACAGACACGTGTGCAAGGTTTGCTCGACCCTACAGTATCACTTGGCGTATCCACCAGTGATGAAACTACGCCAACCACTAGCCCTTTTGCAGCCAACCAAACTCAAATTTCACAACTTCATGGAAGTATTATAAAACCATGGCAAGATGGCAGCTCACTCTCTGCCAATTTGAATTACAACCGCACAAAATTAAATTACCCTTCTAGCGTTCCTGCAACATTCCGAACATCCATCAACCCCGTATATAGCCATCAAATTGATTTAACCTATCGCTACCCTCTATTGCGTGGACATAATAACCCAGCCTATCACGAGCAACTACAAATAGCATCCGATAACGAGCAAGCTGCCCAGTGGCGGGTGAAGCAATTAAAAGAGCAATTGGCTGAGCAAGCTACTGCACTTTATTTTCAATTAGCGGCTGATGATATATCTATCAGCTTGGCGAAAAGTGCCGTGAATCGCGCCAAAAGACTGCTCGCCTATCAGAAGAAACGTGAGCAATTTGGGTTGATTGAAAAAGCAGACCGTTTGCAAGCAGAGGCTCTATTGGCAAGCCGAAATATGGCATATGCCAATGCCATCGCTACCCGCAAAAAAAGTTTAACCGCATTAAATCGGTTGATGCTAAAAGAAAGTAGCTATCCCATCACCACACATATTAGCACAACAAAAACACAGTATGATGTTTTGATTGATATCAATGCACTACTACAAAAGGCCAAAGCTCAACGTGCTATTTTCAAAGCCCTTGATGCCGATGAAGCTGCCAATCAAGCCAATTCACATATTGCACTTGATCAAAGTGACACACAGTTGGATGTGATTGCACAAGTGGGTAGTCGCGCCGTATCTGGCTCGGCAGGAAACACCTTGGGACAAGGGTTTACGCTCAACGATAGATTCTTATCCATTGGTCTTGAAGTCTCCGATCGTTTGGGCGGGCATAGCAG
>JALWPO010000105.1 GCA_026994965.1 Mariprofundaceae bacterium
CTGCCAATCAATGCTTGTTGTATTTAGGCTTGAAACGCTCCATGCGTCAAGCTGATACTGAGCATCATTTTGGCTATGGGCAAGAACGCTATTTTTGGAATCTTGTATCAGCCATCACGATTTTCTTCTTGGGTTGTGTTTATACAGTCATGCATGCTGTCGGACAAATTCAGGATAAGCATGAGCCTGAAATTTCATGGATTCCTTTTGCAATTATTGGCATTGCCTTTGTAGTTGAGGGTTACTCTTGTGCTGTGGCGTTTAAAGAGTTTATCCGTCAAGCCAAAGAAGAAGGTAAATCTTTTCGTCAATATGTTGTAGAAACACGCGATCCAACCACGCTGGCAGTACTGATTGAAGATTCGGTAGCTATGCTAGGCTTAACATTTGCCTTGCTGGGTATTGGGCTATCCATGTGGACAGGTTCTGCTGTGTTTGATGGTGTAGCAGCGATTGCCATTGGTTTGTTGATGGGTTTCTTGGCTTATTTTTTAGCTGCAACCAATCGTAAATACCTGCTCAATCACTCCGATGATGAGGTCAATGAAGTCGCGGCACGTTTGTGGGAAGCGGATGATCAGGTGCAAGTGGTACAGCGCGTGAACAGTATTGTATTATCACCAGAGGATACTTTACTTATGGCAGAAGTTGAGCTGCGTGAAGAAGCCATTTATGCTGATATGACAGAAGAAGAAATCGCTCAAGCGATTCGTTTTATGAAAAAATTAAATGCCATTCGCCGCTCTTTGGAAGAAGATGTTGAGCGGGTCGCACCTGAAGCCAAGCATATTTTTATTGAGTTTGCATCGCCCCAAAATAAACCCGACGATGTGAAGGGTGGTAACGATTCGTAATTTTACCTAAACTATGCCTCGTATGGTATAAGTTTGTATGATGATTGAAGATAAAAGGAGTGTTTTATGAGTGTATTGGTTGGCAAACATGCCCCAGATTTTACTGCAGCAGCAGTGATGGCAGATGGTTCGATAAATGAGGAATTTTCTCTCTCTGATTATAAGAGTAAATATGTGGTATTGTTTTTTTACCCATTGGATTTCACCTTTGTATGTCCTTCGGAGTTGATTGCATTTGATCATAGAATCAAAGAATTTGAAAGCCGTGGTGTGCAAGTGATTGGTTGTTCCATTGATTCCCAATTTACGCATGCAGCATGGCGAAACACGCCTGTGAATGAAGGCGGCATTGGTTCAGTGGCATACCCATTGGTTGCAGATGTGAAACATGAAATTTGCCAAGCTTATGATGTTGAATTTGCCGATGCAGGTGTAGCATTCCGTGGCTCTTTCTTGATTGATAAAGATGGTGTTGTGCGTCATCAAGTGGTCAATGATTTGCCATTGGGTCGTAATGTGGATGAAATGCTACGTATGATTGATGCGCTTCAGTTCCATGAAGAGCATGGTGAAGTTTGTCCTGCGGGTTGGAATAAAGGCGATAAAGGTATGGTTGCTGATGCAGATGGTGTGGCTTCATATTTGGCTTCCGAAGCTGATAAACTTTAGGCTTTTAAAGCTTTCTAATATCAAAGCGGTCTGAGTAATCAGGCCGCTTTTTTTATGCTATGAAGTATGCTGGGTTCTGTGGTGTATGATTTTCCACTTTGATTTGTTTGTTAATTC
>JALWPO010000106.1 GCA_026994965.1 Mariprofundaceae bacterium
AAGCATTTACAAATCGCATTTAGTGTATTGCTGGTATGTGTTGGTGGTTTGATGTGTATGCAAGTGATATATCAGCTTTTCGATATATAGGTAAAGAGGTGAGCTTATGAAACGTATGGATATAGGTAAATTTAGAGAGATTTGGCAAGCATCCAAAGAAGATAACGATTGCTGTTTGATTGATGTACGAACCCCTGCGGAATATGCAGAAGCGCATGTGCCTGGCGCAACGTTACTTTGCTTGGATACCCTTGCTGCTCGAGTGCATGAGATTCCTAAAGATAAAGATGTGTATCTGATTTGCCGATCAGGAGCTAGATCGGCACAAGCTGGGAATTATTTGATACGCGAGCATGGCTATGATCGTGTGATTAATGTTGAAGGTGGGACTATGGCATGGATGCAAGCAGGGCATGAGATTGAGACGGAATGATGTCTCATCTGTTTAATCATTGGGTGAGATAGTGATGTCTTGGCGTGCGCAGTTTCCTGCATTGATGGCTATTGAAAATCAGTCGTTAAGTCTGCAAGTGGATAAGCATCAAGTTCGGCGTATTCGTCAAGGCGAGTATATTTTTCATGAGGGTGATGCTTGTGAAGGGTATATGTTGGTGATTAGCGGTACCATGCGTGTCTATAAAATGGATGTAGAAGGGCATGAAATTTTATTGTATCGGGTGAATGAAGGGCAAAATTGTATGCTGACCACAACATGCTTGTTGGGCATGCAAACTTATCCTGCACATGGTGTGGCAGAAAGTGATATGAAGGTGGTTTTCTTGCCTGTGAAATTATTTGAGGCATTGCTTGTGGATTCTATTCCTTTTCGGCGGGAGGTGATGTCCAGTATCAGTCAGTGTATTTGTGATATGATGGTGTTGATTGAAGATGTGGCATTTGGGCGCATGGATCAGCGCGTGGCAAAATTATTATTACAGCGTGCAGATGTTGAAGGTGATACACTCACTTGCACCCATCAAGAATTGGCATCAGAGCTTGGCACAGCTAGAGAAGTGGTCAGTCGAATGCTGAAAAATTTTGAGGGTAGGGGTTGGCTTTGTGCCAGTAGAGGAACGATTACTTTGGTGGAGAGATCTTTACTCGGGCAGGTTGCGAATATGGAGCCTATGTGACTTAGTCACATACAATTCATATTTGTATATTATTATTCGCTAATAAGTCATAATATCTAGTGAATATTGAATAAGTTTGAATCATAAGGAGATAAGCAATGGCACATGTAGCGATTATAGGCGCAGGCATTGGTGGTATGCCCGCAGCGTATGAAATGAAGGATGAGTTAAAAAAACTGGGTAAGGAACACGAAGTAACAGTGATTTCAAATGTGGATTATTTCCATTTTACACCATCCAACCCATGGGTTGCTGTGGGCTGGCGTGATAAAGAACAAATCAGTTTTGAATGTGAAAAATACTTAAAAAAGAAGAAAATTAACTTTTTATCGTGCGGCGTAGATGAGATTCTTGCAGAAGAAAATAAATTACGCTTAGGCAATGGTGAATTTCTTGAGTATGATTATTTGATTATTGCAACAGGTCCGCGTTTGGCATTTGAATTGGTGGAAGGTATGGGTCCTGAAGCAAACTCTCACTCGATTTGTCATGTTGATCATGC
>JALWPO010000107.1 GCA_026994965.1 Mariprofundaceae bacterium
TGGGCGCAACATCGATGATTGGCGAGGCAGGATGAACACTGTGTATGGGTGGTGCATACCCTGCCTGAAAAAACAATCCAAAAGTAATACTCATGTGTGCAATCTACGCAAAATCACCTTCACGTAAATATGCCATACCATCAACTATACGTTGTAGGGTTTCAGCCTTACCAAGTAAATCTAAAGTAATATCAATCGGTGGCGATACAGGCACGCCTGCAATTAAAATACGGATAGGCTGTGCAAGTTTTCCCATACCTACACCTTCTGCCTCACAAATATCAGCAATCCATTGATGTGCCGCTTCGCCTGACCAAGCCTCTGATTCAGCTTTAGCGATAAACTTATCTAACAATGCCCAAGTGCCTTCCTTGAAATTTTTCTTCACGGCTTTTTCTTGGTACTCCGTTGGAGCAACATAAAACATGCGTGCAGCATCAGCGAGCTCAATCAAGTTTTTTGAACGCTCTTGCAAAGTAGGAATCACATCCACCAAAGCTGGACCATTTGATGTATCAATGTCCTGCATGAAGTAAGCCACTTCATCCACCAAGTCCGCAGAGTTTGATGCTTTAATCCAATGTGCGTTTAACCAATCCAATTTGTCTTGGTCAAAACGAGATGGGCTAGCCCCCACATGCGCCAAATCAAAGTATGCAATCAGTTGCTCTTGGCTAAACACTTCATCATCACCGTGAGACCAACCCAAACGCGCAAGATAATTATTCACAGCATGCGGCAAATAGCCTTTTTCACGATATTCCGTAATCGCAACCGAACCATGTCGCTTGCTCATTTTTGAGCCATCAGCACCATGAATCAGTGGAATGTGTGCAAATTGAGGCACATCTAAACCAAGCGCTTGATAAAGTTGAATTTGGCGTGGCGTATTATTCAAATGATCCGAGCCACGCACCACATGGGTAATACCCATATCTGCATCATCAACCACCACTGCCAAATTATAAGTCGGCGTGCCATCGCTACGCATAATAATTAAATCATCCAACTCTTCATTGGGAAAACACACATCACCCAACACCAAATCTTTAACCCAAGTTTCGCCTTCATTGGGCGATTTAAAACGCACCACGAATGGTGCATCTTGCACCTGAGTGAGATTGCGACAAGTACCATCATACATGGCTTTTTTACCTTCAATACGCTGCTTTTCTCGCATAGTATCCAGTTTTTCTTTGCTGCAATAGCATTTATAAGCCTTGCCTTCATTGAGCAGCCTGTTCACAGCGGCAATATGCCTGTCTTGACGCGCACCTTGAAAAATAGGCTCACCATCCCAATCCAAACCCAACCATTTCATACCATCAAGAATCACTTGGGTGGCTTCATCGGTGCTGCGTTCTTTATCGGTGTCTTCAATGCGTAGCACAAACTCACCATCAAAGTGGCGAGCGTACAACCATGAAAACAATGCTGTGCGAGCTCCCCCAATATGTAGCATGCCCGTTGGAGACGGGGCAAAACGAGTACGAATAGTCATCTTATTCCTTATGTTCTATCATAGAAATTCACCATATATCCATGGCAGGGCGCGAACCCTAACAAATGCAATACATTAGAGCACCTCGAAAAAACTCGTGCGAGTCAAGCGCCGTTAGATACGAAAAGCACAAGCTTGGCGAAGTAGCGAGACTATTCAAGATGCCCATTACTTCACAGCTTGAATTAAAATCCCTGTTGATGTTCCTTCTCGGTTAGCCTCTTCGGGCCATACTGGAAAAATTCTCGATGGTGAGACTCCTCTTAGTGAAAGAAAATGTTCAATTTGTTGTTGTGTATAGCGGATTCTAGCCTGCAGTGCATCATCCAAAACAGCTTCGCCGAGCTGTGGAATCAACTCTATCTTCCATGTTCTCTCACGTCTTAAAACACTCAAGACTTTGCGCAAGCGCACTCGCTCATTATGTTGAAGCCCATCATTTAACCCTTCTTGCAAACTATGCAAACGAATATTGGATAAATGTACCGCTATCGTTTTTTGATGCCGAGAAACTTGTGTTGCTGCCTTTTTCTTTAAACCTGTGAGTAAAACTTTGCCCAATTGATGCCAACTTAAAGGTGTGTTTTTCCAATTCCCTTTGAAAGGAAGGGATAAACGCATATCACCATCTGGTGCAACACGCTCAAAAAGCGCATCAGGTGCATAACCTGTCAACTCAAAGAACATGGTATTAGAAAATACCCCTTGCTCGAGTTTGGCATGGTTTAAACTTAAACGCATCAAGCCATCATAACCACTTTCCTCTTGCTTTGTTTTATTGATGTTCAAACTTGCCGATAGCCTGCCCTGAGTAAACATGGGAAGCCCTGATAGTTGTAGCCATTGCCCTGCCACAAAGGGTAAAGCATGCTTTACAGATGCTTTTAAAGAAACCCATGGCACATCACCCCAAGGAAACCATTTGCCCGTCAAAGAAAACTGACCATCTGCCAAAGAACCTTTAATATTCATACCTATATGCTTCCCTTTTTCAATCCCAGACAACTTAGCCTCATCCACCTCCAACCAAACATCATCGGCTTGCCCCAAAGCAAACCTGCCATGTTTACCAACCCATTTGTCCACCTGCCAATCTTGCAGCCAAAACCCATTCTTATCATTTACCGTGTTATTTTCTATCCCTATCCATGGTTGTAATGGTGCTTGTCCAAACCAATCATTCACTTGCCAATAGGCAATTCGAACGGGTTCAGTGGAACCAAATGAAATATTTTTTAAACTCATATTTTTGGCTGTCCAAAGCCATGCATTTTTATCCCAGTGCATATCATGGACATCCACATCCCCCTTCAGATGCCATTCTCCATCATCACGTAAAGCATGCAGTCTAAGCCCAACTTGACCATCAAGTCCTGTATTCTCCGATAATCGCACAGGTAATTTATCCCGAAAAGCTGTGAGCGGGATATGTTCAGCTTGAATATTCATATCAAACACAGGAGCTTTATGTTTCATATTGACAGAGCCCTGTAGCACCCACTTTCCCATCACATCCGTATTACTTGTGCTTTTGACCAGCAACACACCTTTTTTTAGAGAAGCTTTCCCTTGCATCTCAGGTATCCAAAAATCACTCTCAATATCACCAAATTTAATGTGTGAAAATTCAATATTAGGAACTTTAAGCTTCCAAGCACTATTATTTGTTGCTGCTAATACAGGGTTTGCAACACCCCAAACACCATGTTTAATACGTGCACTTTCAAGCTTAAGTTTTCGTTGTGGCCACAATAATGCAGCTTGTGAAAAATAAACCTTTTCAAACTGCCAAGCGGACTGCCCTTCCCACTGGCTTTTTACACGTTCAAGTGTCCCCTCTGCAATATTGACATGTAAATTTTCAAGCTCATTCAATACATGAACTGTTCCATTCAAATAGGCTTGGCTTATCTGATGCCCATAAAAACTAGGCATATACGATTGAAAGATTTGCAAAGGCCAATGCGAGGTGTGGATATCTGTTGTCCAAAGATGTTCATGATATATTGAATGCCAAGCTAGTTTCCCCAAAGATAAGTTATCTTTTACCGGCTTCCATCGAATTTTTCCAGACCAACCTGCACCATTGTAAGTGCTTGAGCCATCAACTCTCCCATTCAATGCCGCTAATCCAAAACCTTTAAAAAAAGCTTTGGCTTTTAAGTTTTTCCATGCCATGTCAGTAGTGTGCAATTGATGATGGATATCAATATGACCTGCGAAGAGCTTCCCTGAAGCTGTCCATAACTGACGCATAGGCTCAAGGTGAAAAGATACATCCTTAACTTTCCAAGCACTCATCTCAGTAAGGTAGTGACCACCTTTTACGGCAATATCAACTCGCCCAGAAATTTTACGTGTATATTTCAATAATGCTTGCCAAGGCAACCATGGACTCAAACGTTTATCGGATGGACTTTGATACATCATATCTTCAGGCAATGTGAACAAACCGCCTTTCACTTTAATTTCTCGTATCTCAATCTCACTGCTTGAGCCCGTTAAATTGCCTCGCAACATGATATATGGTGTTTTTAAAGAAACATCCCCAGATACCCATGCAACATCACTTAATGTTAATACACCACGAAGCATCCGCAGCCGAACTTTCCCAACATGCCCACCATATTGTTTTTCCCAGCTAGAAACCCATTGTTCAGCTTGTGTTTGTCCCCATACCTGAATCGCAAAATGTGCTGCGACCAACACCAATATTAGAATCAATATCACCGCCAAATATGCGCGTGCAGGCAATGTCCAACGGCTGACTGGTGAAGTTAACATAGGTGTATAAAAACCTTCAAATGATTATGCTCACGAACCCTGCAACTGCGCAATCACAGATTGGTCTTCCAAGGTAGAAATATCCGATGTGATGTCTCGCCCTGCCGCAATATCTCGAAGTAGTCTACGCATAATTTTACCCGAGCGTGTTTTGGGCAGGTTATCCGTGAAGCGAATCACATCAGGTTTGGCAATCGCACCAATTTCTTTAGCCACATGCGCTCGCAATTCATTTTCTAAGGTGTCTGACGCTTCAACTTTAAGAATCACAAAAGCAAAGATACCTTCACCTTTAATATCATCAGGGCGACCAACAACAGCTGCTTCTGCCACTGCATCATGCGATACCAAGGCTGATTCAATTTCCATGGTACCAAGCCTATGCCCTGAAACATTAAGCACATCATCTACGCGACCCATAATCCAAAAATAACCATCTTCATCTTTGCGCGCACTATCGCCAGCCAAGTAATAACCCTTATCAGCATAGGCCTGCCAATAGGTTTCCACAAAGCGTTCTTGATCACCCCAGATGCCACGCAGCATGGATGGCCAGGGTTTGGTGAGCACGAGTAGTCCGCCGCCTTCTTCAACGACTTCACCATCTTTATCCACAATATCTGCAAACACGCCGGGTAAAGGAAGTGTGGCAGAGCCTGGTTTAGTGGGTGTGGCAAAAGGCATGGGTGCAAGCATGTGTCCACCTGTTTCTGTTTGCCACCATGTATCCACAATGGGGCAACGACCACCACCAATAACTTCATGATACCACATCCAAGCTTCAGGATTGATGGGTTCACCCACCGTACCCAACACCCTAAGTTTGCTCAAATCATAAGCATTCGGGAAATCATCTCCTGCTTTGTTCAAGGCTCGAATCGCTGTGGGTGCGGTGTAAAAAATGCTCACTTCATGGTCTTGGCAAATTTTCCAGAAACGCCCTGCATCAGGGAAAACAGGTGTGCCTTCATACATCACCGTGGTTCCACCATTGGAAAGCGGGCCATACACAGAATAGGAATGTCCTGTAATCCAACCCACATCTGCTGTACACCAGAACACATCCGATTCAGGTTTGAAATCAAAGCTGTATAACATGGTCAAATGCGCCCACAGTAAATAGCCACCCGTGCTATGTACAATACCTTTGGGTTTGCCTGTTGAGCCTGAGGTATAAAGAATGAACAGGGGATGTTCCGCTTCAATAGTTTCGGGCTGGCAAGTATCTGCCTGCTTGTCACAAAGCGTTGACCATGCCACATCTTTGTCTTGCCATGTGATATCATTATCGCCGCGCTTAACCACCAACACATGCTCAAGGCTTGGACAACCCTCTTGGGTGGCCTCATCCACGCTATTTTTCAAATTAAATACTTTGCCACGGCGATAACCACCATCCGCAGTAATCACTAATTTCGCTTCAGCATCTTCAATGCGATCTTTTAAGGCTTGGGAAGAAAAGCCACCAAACACCACAGAATGGGTTGCACCAATGCGCGCACAAGCCAGCATGGCAATCGCAGCCTCAGGAACCATGGGCATGTAAATCACCACACGGTCACCTTTGTTGATACCGAGTTCTTTTAAACCGTTAGCAGCTTTGCATACATTAGCCAGTAATGTTTTGTAGGAAATTTTGCGCACATCACCGGGCTCACCTTCCCAAATAATCGCTGTGCGCTCGCCCAAACCACTGGCTACATGCCTATCCAAACAATTAGCAGACACATTGATATAGCCATCTTCAAACCAACGGTAAAAAGGTGGGTTATCGCTGTTGAGCACAGTGGAAAAGGGCTTTTGCCATGTTAAATACTGCTTGGCGGAATCGCCCCAAGTGCCTTCAAAGTCGTGCTCAAACTTCGCACACTGTGCCTGCCAATCATCCAGTGATGAAAATGTAGTGTCTGCTGCTGGGGGATGAAACACACGCTTTTCTTCTAAAACGCTTTGAATATTATCTTGCCCCATACTGACCCCTCCACAATAACCTTATCTCAACGATGAGATATCAGCGTACAAACGTCAAGCCTTACAGGTTCATACCCATTCAGTTATGAATCAATATCCACTTGCACCATTCCAGCCTTAATCAGTACAGGAAATGTTTCAATATCTTCATAAGCTGGCGGTGTAAGTGATTTGCCATTACGTATGCAAAATCGAGCACCATGACGAGGACAAATAATTTCATCGCCATCACACTCACCACTGGCAAGCTCACCACCATCATGCGTACAAATATCTGCAATAGCATACAAATCGCCATTCAAATTAAATACTGCAATATTACCAATCTCTGTTCCCACAACTTTGCGACCACCTACAGGCAAATCAGCCTCACTGCATACATCAATCCACTCTGCCATAAAACATACCCCTTAGAACATACCTAATTGTAATTTCGCTTCATCACTCATCATGGCTCTATCCCAAGGTGGTTCAAACACCAACTCAACATGCACATCGGTAACATTCTCTAC
>JALWPO010000108.1 GCA_026994965.1 Mariprofundaceae bacterium
AATCTACATCTGGAAAAAGTACCTTCAAGAGCGCTCCAGTTTGTTTAGAAGCTCAACCATATCGTTGCCCGCATCCAAAGCAGTATCCCAAGAAAAGGTAAGTTTGGGCAAGCGTTTCTTACCCATTACACGGCGTAGACCATGTTCAAAATGGGGTGACATGCGTTTTAAACGCTCAATCAGCATATCGGCATTATCACGCTTCATACCATGCACCTTAATCAACGCACTTTGATTATCATTAGAAAGGTTCACCGATGTAATCACCATACCCAGAAAGCATGGATCATTAGCATCGCGCTGAATCATCGTTGTAAGCAAGCGTTGAATATCAGCTTGAAGCCTGTGCTTGGCTGGTGATTGAGATGACATCAATAAAGGTTACAGTTTCGCTGCAACTTCCTCAATAATGTAAAATTCAAACACATCGCCTTCTTTCACATCATTGAACTTATCAATACCAATACCACATTCATAACCAGCCTTAACTTCTTTCACATCATCTTTAAATCGGCGTAAAGAAGCTAAATCACCATCATAAATCATCACACTATCACGCAATACACGAACCTTAGAACCACGTGTAACATAACCTTCTGTAACATAAGTACCTGCTACAGCACCAACCTTTGGAACCATAATCACTTGGCGAACTTCTGCTTCACCAGTGACTTTTTCTACTTGATCAGGTGATAGTTCGCCAGCCATAGCTGCGCGCACATCATCAATAGCATCATAAATCACTTTATAGAAACGAATATCCACACCTTGGGCAGCAGCCAACTTTTTAGCCTTCGCCTCTGGGCGAACATTAAAACCAATCACAATCGCATTCGATGCCGACGCCAACATAATATCGGATTCAGTAATCGCACCAATGCCTTTGTGAATCACTTTCACTTTCACTTCATCTGTGCCTTGTTTGACCAAGGAATCAGCCATAGCTTCTACAGAACCTGTCACGTCACCCTTGATAATGATCGGTACTTCAGCCATATCACTTTGCACAGCAGCAAACATATCATCAAAGCTTGCACGCTTAGTCGAAGCCTCTTTAAGCTGACGCTCTTTTTCTTTACGATAAGAAATAATATCACGCGCCTGTCTATCATTGGCAACAACCACAATATCTTGACCTGCTTCAGGTACAGATTCCAAGCCCAACAACTCAAATGGAACCGATGGTCCCGCTGTTCGATGCTGTACAGCATTTTCATCCACAATAGCACGAATACGACCTGTTACCGTACCCACAACCACAATATCACCTTTATGGAAAGTACCATTTTGAACCAATACAGTTGCTACAGGACCTCTACCTTTATCCAAACGAGATTCAACCACCACTCCGCGTCCAACAGCATCAGCATTCGCTTTCAATTCAAGCACTTCTGTTTGCAAGGCAAGCATTTCAAGCAACTCATCCAGACCTTGCCCTGTATGCGCAGAAACTTCCACAAAAATAGTATCCCCACCCCAATCTTCTGGAATAACCTCATGCTCAGACAATTGACGTTTTACATTTTCAGGGTTTGCGCCTTCTTTATCCATTTTATTCACAGCCACAATAATGGGCACGCCCGCAGCTTTGGCATGGCTTAATGCTTCAACAGTTTGCGGC
>JALWPO010000109.1 GCA_026994965.1 Mariprofundaceae bacterium
CCTCCTATAATACATTTACCAGACACCATCACCGTAGAGGATGGTGCCTGGTAAAAAAGTTGTGTTAGCATAAAGACGGTTGATGTTGCTGCTTTATGCAATTCACAGTCAATGGCACTGGATGTACGATCTTCTTCTCCTTGTCAGTTCAAGATGACCTAATAAAGCCTATTGGATTCAGGCTAACCGAACTCACCCATGAAACGCTATCAGGAAGCCAGATCTCATGATCAGCTTACCGTTCCATAGAGTAAGGAGGCTGTGAGACACAACCTGTAATCACAAGAAAGGATGTTCTATGTTTTATGTTGGAATCGATATTGCCAAACGTTCCCATGTTGCCTGTGTGATGAAAGAAGATAATACGCTTGAGATCAAGCCTTTTTCTTTCACTTCTTCACACAATGGTTTTAAAAAGCTCCTAATACAGCTTCAATCACTCTCCTGTGATCCCAGTGAAGTTATCATTGGGATGGAAGCGACAGGTCTTCTGTTTGAGAATCTCTACCGTTATCTAAAAGAATTTGCCTATCGTGTGGTATTATTAAACCCATACCAGAGTGCAAAGTTCAGAGAGATGGATACGATGAAACGTGTAAAGAATGACAACATTGATTCAGTGATGATCGCCGCGCTCATCAAGAGCGGTAGATTCTCTGAAGGCTATGTCAGCGAAGACCAGCTTCAGACCCTTCGTACATTGTATCGTCACAGGGCTTCACTTGATAATCAGATCAAATCTATCAAACGTCAGGTAGGCACACTGCTTAATGTCGTCTTCCCGGAGTATGATCAGGTCGTCTCCGATCCCTTCAGTGTCACCTCTCTGGCTTTACTTGAGAAGTATCCTACAGCCAAGCATTACTCTCATGCCAGTGTGGATCGTATCCTCAAGACCTTCAGGGGTATCAAGGGCAACAACTTCAATGCCGACAAGGCACAAAGGCTGCTTGAACTGGCACGGGAGAGTATCTATTCCGGGGCTGCCAAAGAAGGACGTGCCCTTATGATACGTTCCAACATCATGCTTATCCGCACACTACGTCAGCAGATGCAGGAGACCCAAGAGGCTATGGTAGCACTCTTTGAGGAAAATACTTCCGAGGTATTACCTGAAGACCAGGAAGTCATGGCTGACCTGATAGACAACCTGAGAACGATTCCCGGTGTTTCTGACAAAACCATCCTGGCATTACTCGCAGAGTGTGGCAACCTGAACAGATTCCACTCTGCCAAAGGACTTAACAGTTACCTTGGTCTTTATCCGACCCTTGAACAGTCAGGCGACTTGGCAAAGCACGGCAGGCTTGCCAAGCGTGGAGCCAACCTTGCCAAAAAGGCAATCTATCTTGCCGCAGTAGCTGCCATACGGCACAATGCCCAGCTCAGGCAGGTTTATATGAACTATCGCAGCAAGGGTCGGGCAAAGAAAGAATGTATCATCATTGTTGCTCGCAAACTATTGCAGATCATTTATGTGATCTATACGCGTAATGTGCCCTATGATCCAGAACGTGTCTTTGTTGCCAGACCGAATCAGTGACCTTTCTTGTTTCCAGTGCAATTGACAGTGAATTGTTAAAAAACGCAACAGCAACCTTCATATCGGTATAAACAAA
>JALWPO010000110.1 GCA_026994965.1 Mariprofundaceae bacterium
CCCGATGCTTTTTGTACAGGCTCATCGATTATGCCGCAAAAGAAGAATCCAGATATGCCCGAATTGGTGCGTGGTAAGGCAGGACGCATTATTGGAGCCATGATGTCGATTCTAGTGACCATGAAATCACTACCTTTGGCATACAATAAAGATATGCAGGAAGATAAAGAGGCTATTTTTGATGCCTTTGATAACCTTGAAGGTTGTTTACGTGTGTTTGGCGATATGTTGCCTGATATGAGCGTGAATAAAGCGGTGATGCACAAGGCGGCATCATCGGGCTTTGCAACGGCAACGGATTTGGCAGATGCCTTGGTGCGTGCGGGCGTACCGTTTCGTGATGCACATGAAATTGTTGGGAAATCAGTGGCGTATTGTATTCGTGAGAATATTGAATTGCATCAAATGCCAGCAGATGCTTGCGCTAAGATTGATGCGCGTTTGAATGTGGCTATGGTGCAGGCATTATCGGTGGAGGCATGTGTAGCAGCGCGTGATCATATTGGTGGTACAGCGCCCAACCAAGTGCGTTTGCAATGTGCGGCATGGAAAAAGAAATTGGAGTCTGAGTATGCGTAAAATATTATGGTTATGTATATCACTTTTGGTTGTTACAGGTTGTGGGCGAAAAGAAGCTCCACAGGCAATGGTAGATGCTGGTCCGCCAGAAATTTTATCGTTAAAAGTTGTTAAAGCTGATCCCAGTAGAAAGTTGGTGATTCAACTTGCTGGTGGCGAAGGAGGAGTGGGATATCAAATTGAACGTGCTGAAATGGACCCCTATTGTAAATGCCCTTCGATGTGGCTTAGATATTATGAAGAGCCAGCCTTGCCAGTCAATAATTCACGCGTGCTTGAAAAAATGATTCGTTTGGAAGTGGGTGGACATGATTATGTGTATCGCTTGCGGGCAGTGGATGCTGCGGGGCGCTTGGGCGCTTGGCATCCTCTCAAAACATTTCATCAATAGTTTATCATGAAAGAAAAAATAGCGCAGCCGCGCCTTGAACAATTGGGAGCATACCCTTTTGAGCGGCTAAAAAAGTTATTTTCAGTGGTGGTTCCTAATCCTGTGCTGGAACATATTGATGCAGGTGCAGGCGAGCCGCGTTTGCCCTTGCCTGAATTTGTACAAGATGTATTACATAAGAATATTTCAGGTTTTTCCAAATATCCAGCCACAAGGGGTAATGCGCCATTGCCTCAAGCCATTGCAGATTGGTTGATGCAGCGTTTCAATTTGAGGGATGTGGATGCAAATACACAGGTATTAACCGCCAATGGTACACGTGAAGCTTTGTTTGCTATTGCGCATACCTTGGTGAATCCCGATACCAAGCAAAAGCCTTATGTGATGATGCCCAATCCTATGTATCAAATTTATTATGGTGCAGCTATCACTGCGGGGGCAAAACCCTATTTATTGCCTTGTTTGGCAGCGCATGATTTTGCGCCTATATTGGATGATATTGCAGAGGATGTATGGGAAAATACTTCGTTTGTGTATGTATGCTCACCCTCCAACCCTACAGGCTGGATAGCCAATCGTGATTATTATGCGTATTTGTTAGCGCTAGCTGATAGGCATGATTTTTATATTGTGGCAGATGAATGTTA
>JALWPO010000111.1 GCA_026994965.1 Mariprofundaceae bacterium
AAAAAGGCAGTCAGTATATATTGGCTGCCTTTTTTTGAGGTGTATATGAAAAAAGTATGGTTGATGGCAGTGATGCTAAGCGCAATGGGCTTGATGCTGATAGCAGCATCTTCAAATGATGGGTTGCTTATAAATTATTTTCAATTGCCGCAGGCTATCTCTACTACGACAAACAAAGCCCATGCCGATTTGAGGCTTGTTGATAATATGCGACCAGAGGCTTGTGCACAATGTCATCAAGCTCAATTTGAGGCTTGGAAGCATAGCCGACATGCGCATGCATATTCACCAGGGTTGGTTGGGCAATTTCCTAGTATGGGACATAGTAATAGTAATGATTGTTTGGTTTGCCATGCCCCTTTGGTGCAACAATTATATCGTGATGCTGGGGATATGCAGGCAACACTTGCAACACTTTTACGCCACCCAGAAGGATTTTCTAGCGATGCAGATTTGGATAGTAAGCAAGCGGCTTTGCCTTTACGGCATGCTGGGGTGACATGTGCGGTATGCCATGTCCGCAATGGTCAGCGCTTTGGACCTCCACGCCGAAATAATGATGAAGTAGGGCATTTAAATGGAGCTGCACATGGGGGATTTACTGCCACCAAGGATTTTGAGAAATCACAATTTTGCGCAGCATGCCATCAATTTCCACAAAGTTATGCTATCCATGGCAAACCCTTGGAAAATACGGTTTATGAATGGAAACAAAGCTATTTTGCAAGCGAAGGTGTGCAGTGCCAAGGCTGTCATATGCCTGACAGAGTACATGCTTTTAAAGGGATTCACGATAAACAAATGGTGCTAAGCGGTTTGGATTTTCAGCTTGAAAAACAAGGAGATGTGGCAGTATTAAAGATTACATCTAAACATATTGGTCATGCTTTTCCGACTTATGTAACCCCCAAAGTGATGATTCATGCTGAGGCGTTTAATCAACATGGCGTGATACTTCAAACATGGCAATGGGAGATTGTGCGTAAGGTTGCCTATGAAAACGGTTGGAAAGAAATAAAAGACGCGCGTTTGATGCCCAATCAAAGCCGAATGTTTACCACCGATGGTATCAAAGGTGATGTTGCTTTTGTGAAATTTTATGTGGATGTTATTCCCGATGCTTTTTATAAAGGTGTTTATCAGAATTTACTGGCAGGTGATATGCAGCCTGCTGCTAGGAAACTCATTCAAAAAGCATTGGCAGATGCAGAGAAAAATGATTATCGACTTTTTGAAGGTAGGCTTTCTTATCCATAATCGTGGTGGATCATTTTAGAGCCTACTCAGAAACTAGAAATCATATAGATAGCAACGGTATATGCTATGATGTATTCACTTTGTGCAGGCTTGCCCGATAGGCATGGAAGCCTCGAATCAAAGAAAGTGCCCTTAGATAGCTGCATCTATCCTCACCAAAGCTGGAAATCGGGCGCAAAACAAAGCAGGTGTTTTGCTTTTTTCCCTTCTTCCACCTTTTATTCGGCGCAGCTATAGCAAGGGACGGGGCTTAGCTCTTCTACGCCGTCATTCCCGTGCAAACGGGAATCCATTTTCTTTTTAACTGGAATCGTACATGGATGCCCGATAAAAGAACTCGGGCATGACGAT
>JALWPO010000112.1 GCA_026994965.1 Mariprofundaceae bacterium
GTTTGCGCTATGACTTGGCTGTAAAATCGCCTGCTTATATCAAGGAGTTGGTTACCCATCATGTGGGCGGCTATCTTAAAATTGCGCCCGAACATACCGAAAATGCTCCGTTAGGCAAAATGATGAAGCCTGGCATTGGCACATACGACAAATTTAAGTCACTTTTTGAGAAATATTCTAAAGAAGTCGGCAAAAAGCAGTATTTGATTCCTTATTTTATTGCAGCACATCCCGGCACTACCGATGAGGATATGCTTAGCCTTGCTTTGTGGCTCAAGCAAAACAACTACAAAGCCGACCAAGTGCAAGCCTTCTTGCCATCACCCATGAGCACGGCTGCTGCCATGTATTATTCAGCACGCAATCCCCTCAAAGCCATCAGCCGTATTAAACCACGGTATAAAGAAAAAGTATTTGTTCCCAAGCGCAAAAAACAACGGGATTTGCATAAAGCATTCTTGCGTTATCACGATAAAGATAACTGGCCTATGCTTAGAGATGCACTGAAAAAGATGGGCAGAAGCGACTTGATTGGCTCAGGCGAACATCAACTTATCCCTGCCTATCGACCTGTAATACAGACACATAAAAAACGTAGTACAAGTTTCCGTACCCAGCATAATCGCCATGAATGGAACAAGCCCAATAAGAGCAACCATCGACGGCGACGCAAATAAAAAAGGTCTGTGATTACTCACAGACCTTTTAAAACAAACCATTCAGTGGAAGTTATTGAATACGCAATTCCACACGACGATTTTTAGCACGTCCTGCTGCTGTGCCATTATCCGCACGTGGTTGAGTTTCCCCATAACCTTTTGCACTCAAACGTGATGCTTTGATACCATGAGCTACCAAATAATCCATCACACTTGCAGCACGGCGATTAGATAAATCAAGATTATATGCTGCTTGACCCATGCTATCGGTATGCGCTGCAACTTCCACATTGATATTGGAACGTTTTTGTAGCGTTTTAACGGCACGGTCCAATGTTGCTGTAGATGAAGCTGTTAAATCAGCACTATTGGTTTCAAAGAATACACCTTCCAAAGTGATAACTTCAGGAGAGCAACCTTTTTTCGCTTTTGCATAAGCCTGATTTGCTGCTTTTAACGCAGTTGCAATCAAATCTGCATCTTCATCAGGATGAGAACCTACTTCATCACTAATTTCATGCGCTGCATGATACATGGTTGCAACCGCTTTGGCTTGTAATGCTGGCGCACACCTTTCAGCACCTGCAGCCTTGGCTTTTTGAATCGCTGCGCGAACACCATCAAGTTCACTAATATCTGTAGAGGCGACATGACCAGCACATGCTGTCATCGCAGTACACGCTGCTAATAAGAAAATACGTTTCATTTGGAACCTCCAGCTTGAGCTGCATGCTCTTCAGCCATATTCATAAATGCGCGAGCTACATCACCATCATGCTGCGCTTTTTCTTCTGTTGCAATATCAGCCAAATCACGCGCCAAATATGCATGATAGCTATGATTCCCTTCTAACTGCGTGTTCAACGCAGCTGCGCGATCATCCACACTCACACTCCAACCTGCTGCTGTTGCAGTACCTGCAAACAAACACATGGCCGCGGTCAATAAAATTATACGTTTCATATCCCTTCTCCTTTTAAAGTTTAACACTAATGTAACACTCTATCTTTTGCCAGCGTAAACACTGGAATATCGGCATCAAATTGCTCGCCATCTTCACCCAACATTTGATAGCTTCCCTGCATACAGCCCAACGGCGTATCCAATACACAAAAGCTACTGTAGCTGTGCGATTCACCAGGGCGAATCGTTGGCTGCTCCCCAACCACGCCATCACCCCGAACTTCTTCCACCTTTTCATTGGCATCAGTAATCAACCAATGCCGCTGCATCAAACGTGCAGATTTGTTACCAATATTACGAATCGTGATATGGTATGCAAACACATACTGCCCTGCATCTGGCAATGAATGCTCATCCATATACTCAGGCTTAACAACAATTTCAAATTGATAAGCCAATGTCATGCAACCACTTCCAACTGTAAAAACCTACGTTTGCCGCATTTGATAAGGTGCGAGCCTAACCCAAGTGTGAAATCTTTATCTGTGACTTTTTTCCCATCCACAGAAACTGCACCTTGTTTAATCAGCCGTATGCCTTCACCATTGGATTGAATCATGCCTGCCTCATTCATCACTTTCACCAACCATAATTCACCATTTTCGCTTGTCATTGTCGCCATTGGAATATCATCAGGGACTTCTTTTTTAGCAAACTGCTTTTCAAAGCTTTTACGTGCCGATACCCCAGCATCTTCACCATGGAAACGTGCCACAATCAGTGATGCCAATTGTTTTTTTGCTTCCATAGGATGCATCGCCTTCACCCCATCCAAATCCACATCGGTAAGCAATTCATAATAGCGATACATCAAATCATCAGAGGCAGACATCAATTTACCAAACTGATTACCCGGCGCATCCTCAATGCCTACATAATTGTTTAATGACTTAGACATTTTATTCACGCCATCCAAACCTTCCAACAACGGCATGGTCATCACCACTTGTGGCATTTTACCATGGCTTTCTTGCAGTTGCCGGCCCATCAATAAATTAAACTTTTGATCATTGCCGCCCAACTCAATATCAGCTTCCAATGCAACCGAATCATAGCCTTGCACCAAGGGATATAAAAATTCATGGATCGCAATGGATTGCCCGCCTTTATAACGCTTTTCAAAATCATCACGTTCAAGCATGCGTGCCACTGTAGCCTTGCCCGCCAAAGCAATCATATCGGCAGCACTCATATTGCCAAACCACTCTGAGTTAAAACGCACTTCTGTTTTTGCTTCATCAAGCACTTTAAACACTTGCTGTTTATAGGTTTCTGCATTGACCAACACTTCTTCTTGGGTGAGCGGCGGACGTGTTTCATTCTTACCCGTAGGATCACCAATCATGCCTGTAAAATCACCAATCAAAAATACAACCTGATGCCCACACTGTTGAAACTGGCGCAATTTCTCAAGCAACACTGTATGCCCCAGATGCAAATCAGGCGCGGTAGGGTCAAACCCTGCTTTCACACGTAGCGGGCGATTCTCTTTTGCAGCCAAGGTTAATTTGGCTTCCAAACCACCCTTGGGCAACACTTCAAGTGTTCCTCGTGATAATAATGCCAATTGTTGTTGAATATCCATGTTCTAAACCTCAGTAAGCTGGCGAATAATGCGCATCATAGTGATGCTTGAGATAAAAAAACATACCGCATTTCCTCAATGGCATGGATTTTGCTGATTTTGCTACCTGTACTTCAGGTAGGAGAAGCTATGGCCACACCAAAAGTTAAACATCAAAAAAGCACTGCTATACCTGGCCTCAAAGATAGACCTGGCGGTCATTTTGCAGAAATTTTATTGCAAGAAGGTATTCTACCTATATCCAGCATTGATAAGGCAATGCGTGTGCAAGACAAGCTTGGAAACAATAAAATTCTTTCAGAAATCTTGATTGAGTTGGGTTATTTTAGTCATGATGAACATCGCCGATTAATCCGTAAACATGGGCAAAACTTTAGACTTGGCAAATTGTTTTGCGAATTGGGGTATATATCACTTGAGCAACTGAGTGAAGCTGAAGAAAGAATCACTTCATCCCCCGGCAAACGTATTGGTGATATTTTTCGAGAATTGGGTATGATTGATGATAGGCAATTGGCGCAAGCCCTTTCTGAGCAGTTTGGCATACCTTTGATTCACCTTGATATCGATGCCATCGATCGCAAATTAGCATGTAAATTTTCACTTAAATTTTTAAAGAAAAACCTCATTCTCCCCTATGAGGCAAGTGAAACTAAAGTCTCCATCGCCATGGCTAACCCTCAGAATCAGGATGTTATCAAAGAAATTGAAACACGCCTAAAAAAAGAAGCTATCATTAGCATTGCCACCGAAAGCATTTTACTCACATTGATTAGCAAACTAGAATCCAATGTCCATACTGAACAAAAAGATCAAGTAGCGGAAGTCGTAGATAGCATCCTATTATCAGCCATTCGTGATGGTGCCAGTGATATTCATATTGAGCCCATGCAAACAACTACCCGCGTTCGTTTCCGTATGGATGGTGTACTTATCCATAAAATGGATTTGCCCACCGACCTCGCTCAACGCCTCACTGCCCGTCTAAAGGTGTTGGGAGAAATGGATATTGCTGATACTCGTAGGCATCAAGATGGGCGCTTCACTCGCAAAGTTGCCAATATTAAAGCTGACTATCGCTTATCCACTTATATTACCATTTTTGGTGAAAATCTTGTGATGCGCATATTGCGTAGCAGCGATGGTGTCAAAAATATCGAATCGATTAACATGAATCGTGCATTATTGGATCGTTTCAAACATGAAGCACTTGATGTACCAACAGGTGTTATCCTTGTAACTGGCCCTACAGGCTCAGGCAAAACAACTACCTTGTATGCAGCCATTGATTATCTTAATCGAGCTACAACAAAAATCATCACCGTTGAAGACCCTGTCGAATATATTATCCCTGGTATTATGCAATGCTCTGTCAGCAAACAAGCTGGGCGAACGTTTCCAGAATCATTAAAATCAGTGGTTCGTCAAGACCCAGATATTATTGTTATTGGTGAAATTCGTGATCGTGCAACAGCAGAAGTTGCTGTGCAAGCTGCCTTAACAGGGCATAAAGTTCTTACAACTTTCCATACCGAAGATTCCATTGGTGGATTGCTACGTTTAATTGATATGGGCATTGAAACATTCCTCATTTCATCCACCGTGGTGAGTATTCTTGCACAACGATTAATTCGTACCATTTGCCCAGAATGCAGACAAGCATATATGCCTAACAAACGTATCGCGACCATGATTGGACTTGATGAAACTACACTTCGCAATCACACTTTTTATCGAGGCACAGGTTGTGGTACATGTTATGGCACTGGCTATCATGGACGTACTGCCCTGCACGAACTTTTAGTCCTCAATGAAGATGTCCGAGAAGCCATTTTAGAGCGACGAACATCCCACGAAGTTCGACAAATCAGTTGTGATTCAACCAATCTTTTATCACTGATGGAAGATGGCTTGTATAAAGTATTGCAGGGGCTTACTACGGTGGAAGAAGTCTATCGCATTGCCCCTCGCTCCCCATCCAACCGTAGCGTAGAAAATATTCTTACCCTAATGGGCCACGAGGAAATATAAAATGGACACACATGCATTAGCAACATTGATACGCCAACGTTTCCAAGATGATGACCCAAGGCTTCCTGTGCTTCCAGAGGCAGTCATTAAGGTTCGTAGAATATTGCAAGATGAGAAAAAAGGCGCCGCAGATATTGCACAAGCCATCAGTACAGACTCAACCTTTTCTAGTACAGTATTACGCATCGCCAATAGCGCTCATTACAATCCACAAAACCGTGAGATTCGTAACCTTCCTATGGCTATACAACGCTTGGGTGGACGACAAACCTTACAATTAATGACTGCCATTTCATCACAAATGCATATTGCGGTAAAAGATAAACATCTACAAACTATTTTGCGCACAAATACACGACATGCTCTACTGGTGGCAACTGCTGCACAGCACCTTGCCAAACTCATTGGTAGTATTGATACGGATGAAGCTTTTCTCGGTGGTATGTTATTTGATGTGGGTGTCGCGGCTATCATCAGTGCTATTCCAGAAGAGTTAGCAAAAATTAATTCCAAGGAATGTACAAAAATCATTCGTCTCCTGCACCGCGAAATGGGCGGTCGATTAATGACATATTGGGATATGCCAGACTCATTTATCGCACTGACCTCACACCACGGCGTAGAAGCAGATGATAGACCCAGAGAAAACATCATTGATCTTATTGATACGGTACAGTTTTTACTCAAATCTCAAGGACATGACTTGCCATTTGATGATGTGCCAGAAGGTATAGATACCTTGCATTACCCTCCAGCCAAACGCTTGGGCATCACACCCACATTACTGGCTGCTGTAGAAGTTGAACTAGAAGATGGCTTCGAAGAACTGCAAGCCATCTTTTCTGAATTGAGCTAAAGACCTAAATCATCCCACATGGCATCGACTTTACTTTTAACCGCCTCTGTCATCGCAATCGGTCTGCCCCATTCTCTATCTGTTTCTCCTTCCCATTTGTTAGTCGCATCAATACCAACCTTAGAACCAAGTCCTGCAATGGGTGAGGCAAAATCCAAATAATCAATGGGTGTATTCTCAGCAAACGTGAAGTCGCGCGCTGGGTCACAACGTGTCGATACCGCCCAAATCACTTCTTTCCAATCGCGGCAATCCACATCGGCATCCACCACAATAATAAACTTGGTATACATAAATTGACGCAAATATGACCAAATGCCAAACATCACCCGCTTGGCATGACCTGCATATCCCTTATGCATAGAGACCACGGCTACCCGATAAGAGCACCCTTCCATAGGTAAATAAAAATCCTCAATTTCAGGGAATTGTTTTTTCAGGATGGGTACAAACACTTCATTGAATGCCAAACCCAATACCGCAGGCTCATCAGGTGGTTTGCCTGTATGCGTAGAATGATAAATAGCATCTTCACGCATGGTCATCGTCTCTACAGTGAATACTGGGAACATCTCGGTTTCATT
>JALWPO010000113.1 GCA_026994965.1 Mariprofundaceae bacterium
TTTGTTTTGCGCCCGATTTCCAGCTTTGGTGAGGATATACGCAGCTATTTCAGGGGACAGCTTTTTGGTTCGTTTTTGGCTGCCCAAAAATGAACATAGAGACTAACAGCAGAGTTTCACAGAGGGAAAAAGAATATAAGCCACAGATAAATATACTACCGAACCATGCAGAGATACCTTATAAATTTCTTCACTCGCAATACAGCATTAGGTTTTCATTGCTGCGTATAAGGTTCCTTGTTTCTAAATAAACTAACTAACGCTATGGTTTTATATTCACTGCAAGCAAAGCTTCTTTGGATGGTACGATAGGCACAGGTATTTTAACCTTATGCCCACTACCTAATGCTATATCCACAGGCTCATCTTTGCTCGCATCAATCATGCTGGAAATGGTAAATGTTTGGTTGCCTTTAGGCTCAATCAATTCCACAACATCACCAACAGCGAATTTATTTTTCACATCAAATTCCGCCATGCCTGTAGCCTCATCATAAGCCAGTAACTCACCCACAAAACGTTGGTTAAACAGCAATGATGCACCTTGTTCATAATTTTGATGTGCCGCAGTATGTCTGCGCTGATAGAAACCATCGGTATAACCACGGTTGGCTAACCCATCAAGCTTACGCATTAGCGACCAATCAAAAGGCTTGCCTTCAAGCGCATCATTAATCGCCTGTTTATACAATTGTGTGGTACGCCCAACATAATAATGCGATTTGGTGCGCCCTTCGATTTTCAAAGAATCCACACCAATTTTTACCAAACGCTCCACATGCTCAATGGCACGTAAATCCCGTGAGTTCATGATATATGTGCCATGCTCATCTTCCATCACAGGCATCAAATCGCCCTTACGATTTTCTTCTTCAAGCATATAAATTTTGTCCGCTTCTGGATGACGTTCCAGACCACCACAATTTGAAAGCGACTGTGAAAAAGGCTGAGAATTCATCACAGTTTCCATGGTTTTGGCATCAAGCACATCACCACTCACATCTTCTTTGCCTTCCTGCATGCCATATTTCCAACGGCAAGCATTGGTACAAGTCCCTTGATTGGCATCCCTATGATTAAAATAGCCCGATAATAAACAGCGACCAGAATATGCAATGCAAAGTGCGCCATGCACAAACACTTCCAATTCCATATCGGGGCACTGTTGACGGATTTCTTCCACTTCATCAAGCGAAATCTCACGCGACAAAATAATGCGAGAAATACCCACCGACTGCCAAAACTTCACTGCTGCATAATTCATGGTATTCGCCTGCACCGATAAATGAATCGGCATCTCTGACCAACGCTCACGTACCATCATGATTAAACCCGGGTCTGCCATAATCAACGCATCGGGTTTCATATCAATGACTGGCTGCATATGCTCCAGATAGCGTTTCAGTTTATTGTTATGCGGCAGTAAATTACTGGCTACAAAAAACTTGCGCCCCAAAGCATGGGCTTCATCAATGCCTGTTTGTAAGTTTTCCAATTGAAAATCATTATTGCGAACCCGCAATGAATAGCGCGGTTGCCCTGCATAAACAGCATCTGCACCATAAGCAAAAGCATAGCGCATATTTTTAATCGTTCCCGCAGGAGC
>JALWPO010000114.1 GCA_026994965.1 Mariprofundaceae bacterium
ATATCAAGTGTTGGTGCGGAAGCAGTATTATCAACAATAACTTCATTGCTACCCGTAACATTAACAGTAACTTTGGCTGTATCTTCACCACCTTTACCATCGCTTACAGTGTAGCTAAAACTTACATCTTGATTTTGTCCATCATTCATCTCTTGTAAGTGTTCACTCGGTGTGAAGTTTACTTTTCCATCACTATTAAGTGTTGCTGTTCCTAAAGTTTCGCCATTTTCAATAATCGTTGCTGTATTTCCATTTGTTACATCTTGTCCATCTATTTTAGTAACTGATAGAGCATCACCATCTGCATCTGTGTCGTTTTTTAGGACATCTATAACAACTGAGCTGTCTTCATCTGTTGTTATATTCCCACTACTAACACCAACTACATTGATATTATCTAACAAAGCACCAAGACTGTCAGATGCGCCAGCACCAGCAAATGACAACTCTGCACTGTCTCCATCAACTGGAAATTCTCCTGTAATACTATACCAACCATCTGTACTTGGACCATCAACTGTAATATTTTCACTAGGAGAAACTGTTCCATCATGAGACACATTATATTCAGTTCCATCAAATGAGAATTTCATATCTGATGAAGAACTATCATCTTGCCTTGGATTATAATCAAATTCAACTTTAACACTATCTTGACCAGAAGTGTTGATATTAGTAGTAATTGTGCTGTTAGTAGTGGCATCAAGTTCTATATGAGAATTTCCATCTGAAGATTTAGCTACAATACCTTCTTGAACTTCAAGCCCACCTGTACCATCGCTATTTCCTCCTTCAACAGTCCATTCATTACCATTATCACCTTCTACCTGACCATTAGCATCTACATTTTGAATATCCCAACCTGTCGAGTCTCTTAAGCTTTCAAAAGATTCACTAAATAATGTTGTTTCAACTTTTTCACCACTGCTTGAATCATCTGTTGCATCTGGAGCAGTATTATCAGCTGTAAATGTTCCTGTCGCAGTATCATAACTTCCATCAGCAAAAGTAATGCTTTCTACATTTCTAAGTTCATTTACATCACCCACTCCATTACCATCACTGTCAGTTGAAGCACTTTCTGTAACTATTGTGTATCCGTTTGCATCGGTAGTTATAGTATAGTCAGCAATGTTTCCATTAAATGTAACATTGTCAGTACCATTACCACCATCAACGACAAGATGGTCATTTGCATCATTATCATTAATTTTTAGATTATCATTACCACTTCCAGCAAAATCAAAATCATCAAAAGTATCTGTTTGTGCATTGCTCCAATCATAATGTGCATAGTGCGTAGTGTCAGTTGCAGCCGTCTCATTTCCAGCAGCATCTGTTTCACTTACTTTAAAGAATTCATTATCATTGACAGGTGTTGCATCAAGATGACTAATGTCCGCACTCCAGTTACCATCAGAATCCACCCTTGTAGTTGCAACAGGATTATTATCCTCATCATATAAAGTAATGGTATTGCCAACTTCAGATCCAGTTCCTGTCATAGTTACTGATGAATAATCTCCATCGTTGTCAACTATGTTTGTAATCGCTAAACTAGATGTATCTGGGGCTGTTGTATCTACTGTGATAGCTTGAGT
>JALWPO010000115.1 GCA_026994965.1 Mariprofundaceae bacterium
TCAAACCTTGAATCGGCGTAATACATGCCAAACCATTCACACCATTGATATTCATACCATCCGAACCACATACACCCTCACCACATGAACGCCTAAAGGTGAGCGTGCCATCCATATGCCATTTGATGTGATTGAGCACATCAAGTAACTTCATACTTTGTTTTACCACAGGCACTTCAAATGCCTGCATATATGGCGCGGCATCTTTTTCTGGATTATATCGATATATCTCTAAAGTAATCATCTTACCCATACTAATATACCCTTTTTTGGGGCGGGAATGATTCAACTGTCATGGGCTGCGTTCGTACTGACTTATAGTCCAAATGTACTTGATGATTTACAATCCTGCCCAACGTGTGCTTCATCCAAGTTTTATCATCGCGTTCAGGATAGTCATCCCGTGCATGCGCTCCTCTTGATTCCTGACGTGCCAAAGCTCCAGCAGCCGTCACCCTTGCCAACGCCATAAGGTTTTCCAATTCTAAAGCTTCAATAAGTTCAGTGTTAAACACTCTGTTTCTATCACTGATATGTAAATCAGCCATCCCTTTTGCCAAATCTTCAATACGATTCACACCTTCTAACATGGCTTCCTCAGTACGATACACACTAAAATACATTTGCATAGCATGCTGCACCTCATAACGCAAATCAGCAATTTGCCCATGATTTGAATGTTGTGTTGCAAACCACTTTTCCACGCGATTTACGCCATTTTGCCAGCAATCCGCATGAATTTTTGGATGATAACGATGCTCTTTTAGACGCTTCATCACCCGATTACCACAGGCCCGACCAAATACAATGATTTCTAATAAAGAATTACCCCCCAAACGGTTTGCACCATGCACAGACACACAAGCTGCTTCCCCCACAGCATACAATCCAGGCATCACCACATCGGTATCACCACCTTTGGTATACACCACTTCACCAAAACGATTGGTCGGCACACCACCCATGGTGTAATGCGCCGTTGGCTGCACAGGGATAGGCTCTTTGGTACAATCCACACCTGCGAATTTTAAAGCAAGCTCATGAATGTTAGGCAACTTCTTTAAAATAGTTTCTGAACCCAAGTGATCAAGCTTTAGCAAGGCATAATCTTTGTTGGGCCCACAACCGCGACCTTCTTTAATCTCAACGGCTATAGCTCGACTTACCACATCGCGACTTGCTAAATCTTTGGCCGTTGGCGCATAACGCTCCATAAAACGCTCACCTTCTGCATTGATAAGATAACCACCTTCACCGCGAACAGCTTCAGTAATCAACGGCCCTACATGGGCAATACCTGTTGGATGAAATTGGAAGAACTCCATATCCTCAACAGGTAAGCCCGCATTTAATGTTAGTGCGCCACCATCCCCTGTACAGATGTGAGCATTGGTAGTGGTCTGAAAAATACGCCCTGCACCACCTGTGGCTAAAATCACTGCCTTAGCTTGAAATAAATGATATTCACCTTTGGCAATATCCCATGCCATCAGACCTTGGCATCCATCATCATCCACGATTAAATCCAGAGCAAAATATTCTTCATAGAAATGCGTCCCTGCCTTTAAATTTTGCTGATACATGGTATGCAAAATTG
>JALWPO010000116.1 GCA_026994965.1 Mariprofundaceae bacterium
CATCTAAGCTTGAATGGATTAATGTAATATCAGCAGCTTCCATGGCAATATCTGTACCTGAAGCCATGGCAAAGCCCACGTCAGCTCGTGCCAGAGCCGCTGCATCATTGATGCCATCACCCACCATACCAACGATTTCTCCATCGGCTTGTAACTTGGCAATATGACTATCTTTATCTTGGGGAAGTACGCCTGCAATAATGCTATCTATGCCCACTTCATCAGCAATGGCTTGGGCAGTTGCTTGCTTATCACCTGTAAGCATCATGATTTTAAGATGCTGTGATTTTAATGTTTGAATGGCTTGTTTGGATTCAGGTTTGATGGGGTCTGCAATCGCAATCATACCTACAATATGTTTATCCAGCACAAGGTAAACAGGTGTTTTGGCTTGCTTGGCAAACCGCTCTTCTTGTTGCTCCCATACGGTATCAATTTGGATATGATTTTTGTGCAACCATGCTGCATTGCCAAGTAGCGCATTTTTTTCATCCAGCTTGGCTTGTATGCCCAATCCCGAATCAGCTACAAATGCTTGTGGTGTTTGCAGAGGAAGCTGCTTTGCTTTGGCTTCGTGTACAATGGCTTTGGCAAGCGGGTGTTCGGATTGTGTTTCCAAACTTGCAGCAAGTTGCGATACATCATCTTGATTGAAGTCGTTTAATGTAAAAATATCGGTCACAGAAGGTTTGCCTAAGGTGATGGTTCCTGTTTTATCCAATACCAGTGTGGTGATGTTGCCAGCACGCTCCAAGGCTTCGCCATTACGAATAAGAATGCCATGTTCTGCGGCTTTGCCTATGCCCACAATCATTGAAATCGGTGTTGCCAAACCCAATGCGCACGGACAAGCAATAATCAAAACCGTCATCATCGTGACCAAAGCAAAAGTGATGCGAGGTTCAGGACCAAAACTTAGCCATAGTATGGCTGTGAGTATGGCAAGTAGGATAATCACAGGCACAAACACAGATGCAACGCGATCCACCATATGCGCAATAGCAGGTTTAGAAGCTTGAGCTTGGCGTACAGTATCAATGATATGTGATAAGACTGTATCTTTGCCAATACGTGTGGCGGTATAAAGGAAGCTGCCTTGTTTATTGATTGTACCACCAATGACTTCATCATCAGCTTGTTTTTCGATGGGCATGGACTCGCCTGTAAGCATAGATTCATCAATATGCGAGCTGCCTTCTAAAATGATTCCATCAACAGGAATCTTCTCTCCGGGGCGAACACGAATCACATCACCCTGCACAATCATTTCAATGGGCATTTCAATTTCATTACCATCGCGAATCACCCAAGCGGTACGTGCTTGCAAGCCAATCAAGCGTTGAATGGCAGAGTTTGTTTTGCTTCTCGCACGCATTTCCAGAACATGACCAAGGTTAATCAATGCAATAATAATTAGCGTGGCCTCAAAATAAAAATGTCTGCTTGCAGCAGGCACAAGTTCAGGCATCAGTGCAATGCTCATGGAATATAACCATGCCGCACCCGTACCCAATGCAACCAAAGTATCCATGGTAAAGGTTGTATGTTTGATGGCGGCATAGGCATGGCTATAAAAATGCCGCCCTGAAAAAAACA
>JALWPO010000117.1 GCA_026994965.1 Mariprofundaceae bacterium
TGGGCAAAACCAATCAGGTGGATGAATCCAAAGGCGGTGTATTTCTTGTGCAATCGTCTGTGAAAGATGGTGTAGAAACGCCATACATTGAGTTTGCAACGGCAACACGTGGTTGGACTGTGGAAGCTACATTGGCCGCAGCAGATCAACAAATGCTTGCAGGTTCTGGTAAAACTATGTTTGTGCGTGAAGGTTGCTGGTGGTGTCATACTTTGCTGCCAGAAGAAACACATGATTGGCAGTCTTTTGGGCGTCCACCAGTTGTGGGAGATTTTAATGGTGAATCACCAACAGCATTTGGTTCGGACCGTAAAGCGCCAGATTTGCTTCATGTAGGCTCTCGTAATTCATCAAAAGAATGGATGATGTTACATTTCTTCAACCCTAGATTGGTTCAGCCGCATTCTATTATGCCACGCTATGACTATCTGTGGGGTAAAACAGATAAACAGGGCAATAAAATTGATTTGGCAAAATGGGATGAAGAATATAATGCATACCGTGCAGGAACGCGCGTTTATCCACCAGAAGTGCCTGAATACCGAGACGATACCGACATTCGTAAGTTGATTGATTTCGTCTTGAATCTGAAGTAAGGGGGAGAGAAAATGTCTAAATATTTACCATTATTTGATAGGCTTACTTTAGATAAGCCATTGGCAACCATGACGAATGCGGAAAAAAATGAGGAAGCCAAGCATATTTGGGAGCATGAAAGCTTGGGTGGGATTGCAGAAAATAATAATCCTTTACCCCGACCAGTGGTTGGCTTGCTTTTGTTAACCTTTTTAACTGCAATGGCTTGGACGTTCCCATTGTATGGTCAGCGCCCTAGTGCTGCCATGTATTTGGATTATGTTACATTGATGAACTCAGCGCCTATACAAAAGGTTTTGAGTGATAAGGGCTTGAGCTCTGCTGAAAGAGATCAAAAAGCGATGAAGATGATAGTGGATGAGTTGGAGAAAAAAGACTCGAAATATAGTTTTCAACGTATTCAACATCCGATTAGCATGGATGATTTACGTATCATGGCACCGAAAATTATTGAGTTGAATAATCAACATGTTGATTTGGAGGAATACTCAATTATTGGTAGTGATGTTTCCTTGGCAAACTTTGAGGGGAACTATAGAGCTGATGGTACACGTATTCATAAACAACCTTGGTGGGATAAAGGCTATACGACAGCAGTGATTTATTTCCTTAACTTTTGTCTTTGGGTAATGGTTGCTGTGAAACGCTTGCCACCAATCACATGGCAACCTGACCATACCATAGCGCACTAATAAATAGGAGATTGATATGATTGATATGGATAATGCACAATTTGCAGGTTTGCTTATTATTGGATTTGCGCTTGCGGTACCTGTGATTTACAGCTTTTTCGTAGATAACCATAAAAAGGGTACGCCAGATCCGCGTGATGAACATCAGAAGTAAACTGTAAATTCTGCTTGAATAAAAAATACCGCCCAAAAGGGCGGTATTTTTTTGTGCTATAGTGAACATGTATTAATTTACTTGCTACTTTATTCCTGAGTTTGTATGTCATCTTGAGCTCAGTCGAAAGAGCTTGTTTGATACATAAGCT
>JALWPO010000118.1 GCA_026994965.1 Mariprofundaceae bacterium
GGCACGAACTTCTTCGGAAAAGGTATTGTTTGGTGGGGTAGGGAAGCATTCCAATGTGATGCCACGCACATGCCCTCCGCCAGCACGAACACCTTGGGAAAAGGCAGCCATCATGCCTTGATGTCCACCTGTAAGCCCATCCCATCCTTGCTGTGCTAATTTGTATGATAATTCTTCTACATCTTGAAAACGTGAATCAGTGGGAGGAATACGGGATGAACCAAAGGCGGTGATACGAGGGCGAGTTGCCAATTTATTCAACCACGACGATGGCATTGTGATAGCCCTGTGCTTGAAGTGAGAATAATACATCCTGACTGGTAGCAGCATCCTGATATGGACCAATGCGAACCCGATATATGGATGGGTTGTTTGGTACGCGCTGAATATGAATATTGGGGTATGTGCTAGAAAGCGTTTGTATTAATTGATTTGCATTGTATTGCGATGAGAATGCCCCCAATTGCACATAAATACCGCTATTGGCATGCTGAGAAACAGGTGTTGTGTTCACTGGCGCAGGCACTGGTCGTCTAGTTGTATAGGATGGGGTCGGTGTGGGTGCGGATGTTGGTTTGCCTATAGCTTGGTTGTTCACAGCTTGTACGCGCACATGGGCTGTGCCTTTGGTATCATAACCCAGTGCTTTAGCGGCCGCATAGGATAAATCAATGATACGGCTTTTCACAAATGGGCCTCTATCATTCACCCGCACAATCACAGAGCGCCCATTATCCAAATTGGTGACGCGTACCATACTTGGCAAGGGAAGTGTTTTGTGTGCCGCAGACATGGTGTACATATCATAACGCTCGCCATTGGCTGTTTTGTGACCATGAAACTGCTTGCCATACCAAGATGCTACACCAGTTTGATCATAACCATTGGCGGTTTTTAGTGGGTAATACCAGCGACCTGCGACTTTATAGGGTTTACCCGTTTTAACATAACCGCCATTGCCTGATGGCAGTGGTGCAGGCTTTCCTGAATGGGGTATGCCAATGGGTACACCCACAGAAACGCCAGGAAATGGTGAATAACTGACATGTGATTTACCACATGCCACCAATACAAATAGGCAGCTAAGGGCAAGCAAGATAAGTTTGGAATGCATAAGCTTAAGCATGGGTGTTGCAAGCCTCACAACCCAACAAGTCTGCAAGTTCAGTGATTGCCATGGCATAATTATATGAGCGATTCCAACGGGTTATCACATAGAAGTTATAATGTACTAGAGCTATTTGCTTGCCTTGTTCGGTTGTCATTTCAATCAGTGTAACTTTATCGTTATCATGCCAACGCGCATCCAATGCAGGCAATAAAGGGCGAATATCACGCAGCTTCACCCATTGTTTAAAGCCTTGTTTAGCATGGACTGCCAGTGTGTGGTTATGCTTGGCTTGAATAGGTAGCCAGTAGGCTAGAGGGTGTTCACCATGCCAACCATGTTGTTTAAAATAGTTGGCAACACTATTGATAATATCTGGAGGTGATTGCCAAACATCACGCTTACCATCACCATCAGCATCCACAGCGTAAGCGCGATAAGATGATGGAATAAATTGTGTGGTACCAAATGCGCCAGCATAAGA
>JALWPO010000119.1 GCA_026994965.1 Mariprofundaceae bacterium
ATAGAATAAATTTGGATTAACCTGCCAACAAACGCTCCATTCATTTTCTGTGCGCTCAAGGCAAAAAAGAAAAAAGGATGCCACCCTTTAAATCATTTTATCGGAGAAAAAGCGACTTCCGCTTCACATCTAACCATCATAGAGGTTATAACGCCCTTAAACGAAGGTAGCTATTGACACTTAAGTGGTATCAAATAAGATACCACTATGAGCATTTCCATTGTTATTGATACTTGCATCTTTATTTCAGCTTTGCGCTCAAATCGTGGAGCATCGTTTAAACTACTGTCCCTTATTGATAGTGACAAATTCGAGTTTTACTTATCTGTAGCGCTTGTTCTGGAATATGAGTCTGTAGCAAAACGAAGCTCTCAAAAACTTGGGCTTACAGATTCAGATATAGAAGACCTTATTAATTATCTTTGTACAGTGGGAAAATCCCGCCAAGTTCATTTTTTATGGCGACCTAACTTGAAAGACCTATCAGATGATTTCATTTTAGAGTTGGCGGTAGAATCTGAATGTGATTATATTGTTACGCATAATATTCGAGATTTTACAGGTGCTGAAAAATTTAAAATCCAAGTAATAACACCACAAAAATTCCTTAAAATAATAGGAGCTATATCATGAGTACACTAAGCTTAAGACTTCCAGATTCTTTGCATGAAGGCGTAAGGAAACTGGCAAAACAGGATAATATATCCATCAATCAATTTGTTGCTACTGCATTGGCGGAAAAAATGTCTGCGCTTACCACAGAGACATATTTGACCGAAAGAGCTAAGCAAGGTAGCAAGAAGAAGTTCGAACATGTTCTTTCTAAGATCAAAGATGTTGAGGCAGATAACAACGATGCATTGTAATGTGTTAGTATCAACACTCAAATCTTCTTGTTCCCACACAGGAGCGTGGAAACGAGTTTAAGACCATCTCACATTCCTTGGTCATTAGTCGAGGTGTTTCTAAATTATATATCAATCATCAGGATAAAATAAATTTGGATTAACCTGCCAACAAACGTTCCATTCATTTTCTGTGCGCTCAAGGCATAACACGCCACCATTGCGAAAACGGACGACTTCGCGATTGCAATCAGCACACAAAAGCAAGCCAACCAGCCGCGATAAATGCGGCAAATGCCCCACCAACATCATATCTTCATGGATTTCAACCAAGCGTGAAGCCCATACTTCGGCTTCTGCATGCGGTGATAAATGATCCGAAGCCTCAACACAGCCACAACCCCATGCCTCTGCAAACATTTGCGCAGTTTGCATAGCACGAAGTTTATCCGAATGAACAATGCGTACAGGCTTGGGGCGCTCAAATAGACTCAGAAAGCCGCCTGTTCGCACAATATCTTCTTTCCCCTGATCAGATAGTGGGCGTTGCATATCTTCGCTTTTATCCAATGCTGTACCATGTTGCGCTACATACAGTTTCATGGTTCACTCCGTATAGAGACTTCTGCACCGTGCGCCTTTTTGGCTGCATCTGTGTTAAAAAACAGCCCTTCAATCCTCATTTGCAAGTAGCAAACTGCGGTTTCATGGCTATTTTTGCCTTGATTCGCTTAAAAAATCACTGCG
>JALWPO010000120.1 GCA_026994965.1 Mariprofundaceae bacterium
TTAGAATGTACATATACATTATTGGGATCTAAGATAAGGATATTCTCATAAAGTTTTTCTAAACGCAGAGATTTTGTTTGTTTATATACAACAGCTAAAAGTTCAAGATATGAGATATCTGTTGGATAGAGTGCTAACATTTTGTTAATTATTTTGAGAGATACCTCATACTTTTTTTGTGCATTGAGTGCTTGAATCATATAGATATTTGCATAATAGTTATAATAGTCTATTTTCAAAAGTTCACTTGCAACATTTTGTGCATCTTCAAAAGAGTGAATATCTAAATAAACTCGTATCAAACCAAGTCTTGGATCAAGTGCATATCCATTTATCAAAGAGGCTTTTTTGTAGTAAATAATAGCATCTGCATATTTTTTACTTTTGTAAAATAGCCAACCAAAGCGGAGATTGAGTGTATATCCTTTAGGATATTTTTTATACAAAGGGGACAATACTTTAATCGCTTCATTGTACTTCCCTAAAAGTTCATAGTCGTAGGACTTGAAATATTGTATTTTTATATCTTCAAACTCCTCACTAGCACCTAAGTGTAAGGATATTGATAAAATCATTATGAGTATATATTTCATGCTAAAACCTATAATTTAAACTAGCAACACCGATGGAGTTGCGTGTATCTTTTGTTAAAGAGTACTCTTGATATACATTTGTACTATAGCTTACACTTGCCACCAATGCTGGGGTAAGATAATATCCAAGTTTTAAAGCCAATCCATACTTCATCAAGTTTAAAGAGTTGTACAGAGAAATCCCACTATTTTTTATCCCACTACGCATCTCCCCTTTGTATCCGTTCATATCTACAAAAAAACTTTTATAATAATATGTATCACCAAGACTAAATGTTAGATAGTTTTGCTGTATATAATTAAACGCATACTGGTAATCTACTCTAGCATAAACTAAATTACTACTGTTGATACTGATAGAATTAAAATAGCTAAAATAAGGGCTTAACTGTAGTATGCTTGTTGAAGAGCCAAGAATATAGTTGCCATTTGAATCAAAAAGAGCTTGATTTTCATCTCTACCATTTTTATAAAGAGAATAATACATATTTACACCATAACTATATTTATCATACCCTTTATAAGTATAACCCCCTACACTTGCGATAATGACTAGAGCATTCCCTAAAACTATATCATTGGTATCTGTGTAGTGAACACCTAACTTATACATTGCCCTTGGACCATACTGAGAGTAGTTTAAAGTAAAATCATTTTGATTAAGATTTATATCTGTCACCTCGCTTTTGTATGTAGTATCTAAGTGGCTATAGTTAAACTCTAAAAGGTAGGACAAAGTTCCAACATTTGCATATATGCCATCTATTACACTCTTATCTTTCAGTGACTTTTTGACATCTTTATTGTAGGACATATATCCAACATATGGGATCACTGAGACAACCTCAGCAAACGAACTATTTACAATGAGAAACAATATTATAACTATCTTTTTCATGACACTCTCCTTAACTCTATATTATTATATTTTATAAGCTTAAAGCCTTTCTTTTGCACTTCAAAGTGCACCTCACCCTCATGTGAAACAACTGATTTTT
>JALWPO010000121.1 GCA_026994965.1 Mariprofundaceae bacterium
ACACTATGTTTAAGTATATAAGTTGTTTAAAGGAGTTAGTTAAAAAAGATGATGATCCTGTATTAGCTAGGAACTTAAAATTTGATATTAAATATTTTAAAAAGTATTTCTGAGTAGAACCTGAGATGAAGAACCTAGATGATTTAGACAAACTAGTAGACCACTATTTAGCATATAAGAAAAAGAACTAATATGTTAGCATTTAAACTATATGACTTTTGAAAATGAGAGATATATCATCCAAATATATTACTCAACCCTAAGTGTTGGGATAAAGATGATGTAGCTATTTATGATAATAGAGCTCATAAGCTTCTTCAATGGAAGTTGGAGAACTTATATAATAATTGAGAACCTAAGATTATCAGTAAAGAGATAACTATTACTAATCAATCTTTTATATTAAAAGAGATAGATATAGATAATGTAGACATCCCAGTAGACATTCAAGAAATACTTGACTACATAGACACTAATATTAAAGACATATTATATTCTATAGTTAAGAAAAAACTGTATGATGATATGTCTTATCAAATAGTATCTGAAATATTAATAAATAAATCTGAGAGTAAAATAATTGAAGATCATGATTGATATGAATGGTTATTTGATTTAAAATTTGAAAAGTTCTTTGCAGAAGCTCTTAAACTTATTAGAACTAAAAAAATTACTTATGAAAAATTAGATAATATAGTTATCAAAAAAACTTCTAAACTATATTACAATGAAAAATTACCTACACCATATTTACCTTTATTGTCAAGAGAACATATTGAAACACCTGATTGACAGTATTGGCATCCAAGATTATGGCAACTGTACTTCCTGTATCATGAAGTAGATAAAAAAATTAACCTTGTTCTAAGTTCAAGACAAAGCGGTAAAACTTTGAGTTCAACACTGGTTTCATTTATGCACTTAATGAGAAAAGATAGAGCTGACATTTTATATGTTGTTGAATCAGAAGATAAAATTGAGCAACCATTTCAGTATTTTTCAAGAGGATTAAAGAAATATGTTAAGGCTTGAATATTTTCTATTAACAAATGAGATAAAACTATTAAATGTAATGTTACTAGTAATACATTAAAGTTTATGTCTGCTGGTGCTAGGAGTTGATTAAAATCTTTTTCAGCTCCTATTGTTATATTTGATGAGGCTAGTTTTCTAAAATGAGATGCATTTATGAGTACCATGCCTTTATGGAGTAAGCCTAATTGAAAGTTCTATGCTTTTACAACTGTAGATTGGAATGCTAAAGAACATTGAAGTGAATGGTTTTATGAATTATTTAAATCTGTTGAATTATGAATATCAGATACAGTTAATGTTAATGATGCTTTAGCTTTAAAAGTTACTGTAGATCAAAATGAAGCTATCTCAGATAGTGAAAAAAAGATATTCTCATTATTAAAAAAGACTGATATGGCTAGATACTTAGCTGATTATTATTGTATTATATCATGAGATGATAACTTATTTGATAAACAAAAACTTATATCACCTGTGAAAGCTGAAGATTACAAAGATTGATATAATGTTCTACAATGTATATACTGATTTGATCCAGCTAAGTCTTATG
>JALWPO010000122.1 GCA_026994965.1 Mariprofundaceae bacterium
AATGGCGATGCCATCGCATTAAATGCTGAAAATGGTGATTTAATTTGGCGCAAACAACTTTTACTTAACACCGATGCAGCCCATCTTTCAGATATTAAAGCACCGCAGGCCGCACCTGTTTGGATGTCTGAATTAAGTTTTGATGGTGGTGTGGCAAGAAATTTAGTGTTGTTCTCTTTTTATCAGGGTGATGTTTTTGCACTTGATAGTGATGATGGTGCAACATTACTTACCCATCAATTATCATTGAAAACAGCGCCTTTATTGAAAGAAGAAAATATCTATATCGCGAACACTTCTGGTTTATTGCAAGCCATGGAAGCGGCTTCTGGTCATGTATTGTGGAAGCTTGCTTTATCCAAAGGTGAATTGGTTGGGCCTGTGATGTGGGGCAATTCATTTTGGTTGGCTGATAATCAAGGTCATATTTTTCGGGTGAGTCAAAATGGGCATATACAAGGGCAAAGTTCAGTCGCTGGAGCGATTGATAGAAAGCCAGTGGTAACCGATGCAGGTGTTTTGTTTCACACCAGTTTGGGTGGCTTGTATTTGATGCATTAGGGTGTTGCGATGAAGCCTGAGCGTCTCCCTGTTATTGCTATTGTTGGTCGTCCAAACGTTGGAAAATCAACCTTATTTAATCGTTTGCTTGGTAAGCGTAAGGCCATTGTGGGTGATAGACCTGGGGTGACTGTTGATCGCCTTGAAACCACCTGTTCATTAGGTGAAAGCCAAGTGGTGTTGGTTGATACAGGCGGTATTGGTGAAGATGCACATAATACCATGCAACCGGCTATTGATGCACAGGTTGAAGCAGCATTAGAGATTGCAGATATCGTTGTGTTTACTACCGATGCACAAGTAGGTGTGACAGGTGTAGATATATCCATTGCAAATAAATTAAGAAAATCTTCACTTCAAGTTGTGTTGGTTGTGAATAAGGCTGAAAATCCTGATGCAGAGATGGATTTTTTCACACTTGGTTTGGGTGAGCCTCATGCTGTTTCTGCCATGCATGGACATGGTGTGCGTGAACTATCCGCATATTTGGAATCTGTATTGCCAGATTTTTCGCCTATCAGTGGTGATGATGTAGAGCCTTTGGCAAGCATTGCTGTGATTGGTCGCCCTAATGTGGGCAAGTCCACACTGATTAATGCATGGCTTGGTTACGATAGGATGGTGGTTAGCCCTATTGCTGGCACAACGCGAGATGCCATTGATATGGATATGCCTTATGGGGCTTTTGACAGTCAAGATATTGTGCGTTTGGTGGATACAGCAGGACAACGCAAACATGGTCGGATTTCAGATGTGATTGAGTTTGTGGCGCGCGTCAAAGCTGTACAAGCATTTCGTAGAGCTGACACAGCAGTGATGGTGTTAGATGGCTCAGAAGGCATTGTTGAGCAAGATATGCGTTTGATGAAATTAGCACATGAAGAAGGCTGTGCTCTGATTGTGGTGGTGAATAAACTTGATTTATTAACAGATTCAGAATGGAAATATTATGCTGAACGTTTGAATTATCGCATGCGTGGTTTAGCAGATGTGCCCGTGTTTCGTATGAGTGCGAAAGA
>JALWPO010000123.1 GCA_026994965.1 Mariprofundaceae bacterium
GTACAGACTCAACAACCGCTACAATATCCATAAATCCAATTTTTGCATCTTGAAATGCTTGATTGGCAACTTCATTAGCAGCATTGAGTGCAATCGCCAAATTATCCTCACCTGCCAACACCGATTTCACCAATCGCATAGCAGGAAACCTTACTTCATCAATGGCTTGAAATTCTAACGCTTGCGTCTGCGCAAGCTCCAACCAAGGAATACCACTTTCCAAACGCTCTCCTGCTTGCATGGCATATACAATGGGTGAGCGCATATCAGGCATAGCCAGTTGTGCTAATACCGAGCCATCACGATATTCTACCATGGCATGCACAATGCTTTGGGGGTGAATGATTGCAGATAGTTGCTCTGCTTTGGCATCAAAAAGCCATTTGGCTTCAATTAATTCCAAGGCTTTGTTCATCATGGTCGCCGAATCAATGCTAATTTTAGCGCCCATATCCCAATTGGGATGTGCTACAGCTTCTTTCACTGTAATATCTTTGAGGCTTTCAGGGTCACGATTGCGAAAAGGACCTCCCGATGCCGTAAGAATAATGCGCGTGACCGAATCTCTATCATGCCCAACTAAAGCTTGATGTACTGCGGCATGCTCAGAATCCACGGGCACAACATCAGCACCATAATCTTTAGCTGCCTGCATAAAAATGCGTCCTGCTGTTACCAAACACTCTTTATTGGCAAGGCCAACACGTTTACCTGCACGAACAGCAGCAAGTGTGGCCGGCAAACCAGCCGAACCCACCATGGCCGCCATCACCATATCCACTTCATCTGCTGCAGACACAGCTTCGGCAGCATCCATACCATATTCAAGCTTTGTACCATGAGGAAGTTTGCCTTTTAAAGCTTGGTATGCTGACTCATCTGTCATAACAACAATATTAGGTTTTACTTTCGCTGCAAGTTCAGCCATCAAATCCACATTACGATGGGCAACCAAAGCATAGGCTTCAAATCGATTGGGATGCCTGAGCATCACATCAATCGTGCTTGTACCAATGGAACCCGTTGCACCTAAAAGCGTTAATTTCATAATATTGTCAGCCATAATGTGACAACAACAGGAATCGAAGGAAGCAAAGCATCAATCCTATCCAATAAACCACCATGCCCAGGTAACATCCTACCACTATCTTTAACGCCAACTGCGCGCTTGAGTGCAGATTCTCCCAAATCACCGATCACTGACACCAACACCAACACAACCGCCAATACCCATGCCATCAGTATAGAAATATGAAGCATTTGCATCCAAAACACTGTTGCCACAGCAGTGCCCAATAAAAAACCACCTGTAAAACCTTCCACACTTTTACCTGGACTAATCGAAGGACAAAGCTTGTTTTTACCCATAGCTTTACCCACAAAATACGCCCCAATATCAGCAGCCCACACACCCAAGAATGCCCCTGATAAAAATAAAACTCCGCCTTTAACTTGATGCGCTTGAATCAATGAAAATCCAAAACATGTAATCAGCAATGCCATCCACTGTGCATAAGTAAAATGAGAAAATGATTCATTTGAACTATTTGTACGATGTGTAAGAACATAAA
>JALWPO010000124.1 GCA_026994965.1 Mariprofundaceae bacterium
ATTGCTATTCCGTGGTGGTTATCTGTTTTTGATTTGATATTTTTTATTGCTGTATTTTCAAGTGCAGCGGTTTGGGTGTTTGCGCCACTTCGCCAAGCGAAAAGGTGGCTCAATGATTTATCGTATCCACATCGTTATGCTTTAGAGCATGCAGTGATGGCTTTGCCTTTGCGTGCTTTAAAAGCATTTTTTATTGCGGGTTTGGGTTGCGCACTGCTCTTATTGATTGTGCTTACGATTGGTGCAGAAATTAACCATGTACTTATTACCCCACGTATGTTTATCGCTCTATTATTATCGTTGCTGTATGGGGTTGGTATTTTAGCGCCCAGTGTGGGGCTTGTGATGACACTGGCTTATATGGTGCGTTTGCGCCGTGAACTATCCAGCCAAGGATTATTTTTACAAAGCCTGAATGATGAACATGGCTTGATGATGTATTGGGGTAATGTTGCGCGCAGACCATGGATGATTTTTATCATCACCAGTGCATTGCCTGCAAGTATTCTTGCTTTTTTTGTGTATTTAATTTTAGGCGCGCAAAGTATGCCTGAACAACGCTTTATTTTGCTTCAAGCAGGTGTGCTTTTCACGGTTCTAATATGTGCAGGTGCATGGCTTATTTTCACCATTGGACGCGTATTGAAAGAAGTGATGTCCAGCTTCTCTGATGGTTTGGAACGTATGCGTCAAGGGCAATTTGATGGGCAGGTTCCTATTCTGATGGATGATGAGTTTGGTCGTTTAGCACAAGGTATGAACACAGCATTTTCTGGCTTAAAAGAACGCGAAGAATTAAAAAATGGCCTTGATATTGCCGCTGATATTCATCTTGCCATGTTACCAAAATCAGCGCCTGATATTGCTGGCTATGCATTGCATACTTTTCAGCGTAGCTGTGAGGCAGTGGGCGGCGATTATTATGATTATATTGTATTGCCTGATGGTGGTGTGTGGTTGGTGATGGCTGATGTGGCGGGTAAGGGCTATCCAGCCGCACTAACTGTAGCGAATCTAAGGGCCATGCTGCATGCCATGGCGCATTTGGAAGTGCCTTTTGAGAAGGCGGCAGCGTATATCAATCATAGCTTGTGTGAAACATTAACAGGTGGGCGCTTCGTGACCCTGTTTATGGCGAAGTTACAGCCCGAATCGCATTCACTATTATGGCTTAATGCGGGGCATGTGCCTGCATTATTATCGCGAAAAGGTGAGATTGAAGTGCTTGAAGCGGCTTCTCCACCTATGGGTTTGCAAGCTGATTTGGAGTTTAAAGTTTCTTTGTGTATGTTGGAAGAAGGTGATGTATTATTGGCATACACCGATGGCATCACAGAAGCCAGAGCTAGGGATGGCGATGAGATGTTTGGCGATCAACGCGTGAAAGATTATTTATTGAAGCATGATGCATATGATGTTGATACACTGTGTAAACAATTGCAAGATAAAGTGAATCAATTTGGGCATATTGCAGCAGATGATGATGTTACGCTGCTATGCTTAAAGCGAGTTAAGTCATCAATTTGAATATAAAAAAATGGAGTAATGATTCAGCACGAGATATTTAAAT
>JALWPO010000125.1 GCA_026994965.1 Mariprofundaceae bacterium
AGCTTGGTTTGGCAATTGTGGATGAGCAGCATCGTTTTGGCGTGAAACAACGCTGGGCTTTAACCCAAAAACAATATGATGATGCTCAAGCTATTCATTTATTGGGCATGACAGCCACACCTATTCCGCGTTCCATGGCAATGGCTGTGTATGGCGATATGGATTTAAGTGTGATGCGTGGCATGCCAGCGGGCAGAAAGCCAGTTGAAACGCGAGTTGTTGCCGCGACCAACCTTAAAGCCCTTGCCGATGGTATGCAGCGATTATTGGATGCGCATGGGCGTATTTATTGGATTGTACCGCGCATTGATGAAGATGATGATGCGGCGGCTGGGGTATCGGTGAATGAACGCGTTCAGATTCTAAGCAAACATTTTCCACAAGCGCATGTGCGGGGTTTGCATGGGCGCATGAAAAGCAAAGAAAAGCAGGAGAATTTAGATGCCTTTGTGAAGGGTGATTGTTGTTTGCTTGTTTCCACCACCGTGGTGGAAGTCGGGGTGAATGTGCCAGATGCGCGATTGATTGTGATTGATCATGCCGATCATTATGGCTTGGCACAATTGCATCAATTGCGTGGACGAGTAGGGCGCTCGGATGAGCAGGGTTATTGTATTTTATTGCCCAGCCAAGATGCGGGCGAGCAAGCTATGCAGCGTTTGCAAATGATGGTGAAAAGTCATGATGGGCTTGAGCTTGCAGAGGCTGATTTGCAAATGCGTGGGGCAGGGGATGCTTGCGGCACACGGCAAAGCGGCGATGCAGGCTTTCAATTGTTGGATATTGCGCAGGATGCACATTTGGTCAATCACTGGTATCAGCATTTTCCTGATTTTAAAGCTGAGGATTTAATGGTTAAGTTTTGGCGACCTTTAGCAGAGAGTATTGATTAACATAATTATTGCTGTTTCTCCATGTTTAATGCCTCCCTGCTATCTGCTTTGATGACAATTTGCATGAGAAACGTGCGGAACGCACGTTCCTCTCATGCTTTTGTTCTCAAATTGGGCTTACTCAATCTTTGAATTAATTAGAAAATTAGCATCATATACTATGCCATCTACACCTTCTTTTGTTTTTAACAATTTGATTGTCACTGTAGTAACAGTATTGCTATCATTATATGAGCTACCTGCTCCCCAAAAGCTTCCATACCCTCCTGCGGCATTGCTCCCTGTAATATCTTTATCGGTTTCACCCTGCATTACCTTAAAAAAAGGATAGCCCTCTTTAATAGCTATCTGTGCTGCTTTCTTTAAAGTGTATTTCTTCGTTGTTGCTCTATCTGTATAGGTATTGCCTGTAAAATCAATTTGCCAGAGGTCTGTTCCTAATTGAGTTTGAGAAAAACCTGTATTTCCCGTCCAGAATGATTTTTCTGTATCATATGTAGTTGCACAGCCTGAAACTATTATAATGCTAATTACTAATCCAACAAAGAACCCTTTTTGCATACTTCTCTTCAGCGTTGTTTGAAACATTTCATTTAACTCCTTTTATTGCTAACAATATAAATGTGAGGAATTGAAAGTCCTTATATTTTCTATGCTTAGACGGACACTTTTCCTTTATATTGTTTTAAATTTATAGGCTGATGGTGAAACAATGCTTTGTAGGTGTCAAATCACGCAATATTTTAAGATGCAATCGTATATAAACCCGTAAATACAGTGTTTACATCGCCTTCAAGCACCAAATTTTCAATATCACCAGACACCCTTACCGTGCCACCAGGCATTTCAATGATTTGTGGGCGTGTATGCCCTTCAATATGCCAAATAGCAGCAGCAGTAGCGCATGCGCCTGAACCACATGCTCGTGTACGCCCAGCGCCACGTTCAACAATATCAATATACACGTGGTCGGCGATTTGACCCGTAACAATCTCAATATTTCTATCTTCTGGAAAGCTTTCTACAGCTTCAAAAAATACGGAGTGGGGGTTGCCAATCTCCACATTCACATGCGCATCGGTTTGATGGCTAATATGCGCAGTGCCCATATCCACAGCAATGCCATGCTCTGTTTTCTTGGCTGTGACCACGCGATCATCCAAAGCAATGGATACTGAATCTTTTTGCAGCTGCGTAATCAACAACGCACCAACACAGCGCAAACCATTGCCGCAATTGTAGGCTAAAGATGCATCGCTATTAAAAATACGCATATGCGCATCAGCTTGCTCACTGGGCTCTAAAATTAAAAGCTGATCGCAACCAATGCCATAGCGCCTTTCTGTAATCGTGCGGACAAAACTTTCTGTGCAATCAGGTATATCATCAGTTAAACCATTAAGAATCACAAAATCATTGCCTTGTGCCTGCATTTTGGTGAATGGAAGGGTGGTTGATGTCATGGTTTTCTATGCTCCACTTCAACCGTGGTATAAACCCCGCCACGTACGTTAAACACCGCAGTGACTTTAAGATAACGCGGATTCATCGCTTCCACCAAGTCGGATGTTATCATATTGGTGACTTGCTCATGGAAATGCCCTTCATCCCTAAAACTCCAATAATAAAGTTTCAGCGATTTAAGCTCCACGCATAATTCATCAGGAATATAATCCAGCTTGATTTCTGCAAAATCAGGCTGCCCTGTTTTGGGGCATAGGCATGTGAATTCTGGGGTATCAATTTTGATATGATAATCACGCTCTGGATTGGGATTGGGGAATACTTCCAGTGTTTTGCTGGCAACAGCGGTGGGCTTATCGCCCAATTGCGTTAAGTTTTTGGTGATAGACATACGTTATGAAACCTCAAAATGTGTAATAATATCAGTATAAATCGCGGTGAGTGTATCCAATTCATGCGTGGCAACGCATTCATTCACCTGATGTATGGTGGAATTGGTGAGCCCCAATTCAGCCACAGGCACACCAGCTGCTGCCAAGAAGCGACCATCGGATGTGCCGCCGCCTGTATCGCGGTTGGTGCGAATATCGGTAATCCGCTCAATGGATGCACAAACGATATCCAAAAATAGACCATCAGGCGTAGAAAAGGCTGTAGCAACATGATCAAATTCATAATCAACATCGCAGCCATCACAAGCCTGCTTGATGCGTGTTTGAATCTCTTCAAAGCTATTGTTGGGATTGTAACGAATATCCAAAAAGGCTTGGGCTGTACCCGGAATCACATTGCTTGCGCCTGTTCCTGCATTGAAATTGGTGATTTGGCAGGACGTGGCAGGGAATCCATCACTGGCGTCTCCCCAATGAATTTCAGCAATCTTGGCAAGGCATGGTGCTGCGGCATGAATGGCATTATCAGCATCTTGTGGGTAGGCGGAATGCCCTTGTTTGCCGTTGAATGTTAGCGTGGCTTGAACCACGCCACGTCTGCCCCTGCGAATGGTATCACCGACTTTTTCGGAACAAGATGGCTCACCTACAATCACAGCATCAGGCAATGTATGCTGGGCTTGCATGTATTCCACCATACGAATGGTGCCATCGGTGGATTCACCTTCTTCATCGGATGTAATCAATAATTGTAAACTCGGCAGTGGCGTTTGCTCTGCACATAATTGTGCGACCGCCGCCAACCAGCATGCAATGCCACCTTTCATATCTTGTGCGCCGCGACCGTGTAAAATATTATCCTTAACCACCGCTTCAAAGGGCGGATGTTCCCATGATTCAATCGGACCAGTCGGCACCACATCGGTATGCCCAGCAAAGGCGAGCATGCCTGCCAATTCGCCTTGCCTTGTATAAATGCTATTGGTGATACCATTGCTATCGACAGCAGTGCGTACAAAACCCAAAGGCGCGAGCATGGATTCAATCATGTTTTGGCAGCCTGCATCTTCTGGTGTGGGCGATTGGCGGCGAATCAGTTTGACGGCAATTTGTAGGGCTAGGCTGGTCATAATTATGTTATCCTTTGAAATGATTCGCACCGACGCTCAATGCCAAGAAAGTAAGCTTGCTGCGCTGCCAATTGTTCAATTTTTTCTATCATCGCCAAGTCTACGCATTCAAAGACTTCCATGAAAGTTGTCTTTTGATTTTCTATGCGTTGATAGAGCTTTGCTTCAATATTGAGCTGTTGCTTCATATGCTCTATCCATTGCTGAAAATCAGGCTCAAGATGGGCAGGGACATGATACCAAACAAATGCTGATGTGGTTTTATCATCAAGCATGACAAGCCTCTATAACCCGAAGTGTGGATTGATTTTCAAGTGATAAAGGCGTGTTTTTCTCTACTGTTTCAATGGGTAAGTGCGCAATGCCAAAATGCTTTCCATTTTCATCTGTAGCCACGGCAGTAAGTTTGCCGATGTTGATATCGTTGCTGAACACTGGAGAAGGCGCATCCATAGGCTCGTCTTGAATTTGAACATGATAAAGCTTCTTTTTGATGCCGTTTCGCCAATGCATTCGGCTGGTGACTTCTTGCCCAACATAACAGCCTTTATCAAAACTCACGCCTTTCATTTCAATCAAATTGGCATTGAGCGGGTGAACGGATTCATCCCAATCGCGACCAAAACGCGGCGTACCATACAAAATACATGCCTTATCCATGGTTTGTTCATCACAAGTTTGAGGTAAATCTTTTAATGCCTTGGCTATATCCTCTTGAGGTATCACAAACCAAACCCCATTTGGATGAGCTTCTGGCATGGGCATATGGGCAGCTATGTGGGGCAATTTATCTTGACCCAAGGATAATGCCTGCTCGCCCTGTATAGATAACACGGCCAATGATGTGACTACTCCCAATCGAATATCATAACCCAAAGCAAAACGTTTGAGGCGGGCAATCAATGGCGCTGCATGGCTGGCTTGCGTGAGTAAAATTAATTCATCACCGCCATCGACAATATGGCAATCGGCAACTATTTTTCCTTGTGGTGTGAGTATGGCGGTATAGATAGGATGCTCTGGCGAAAGTTTGGTGATATCTTGGGTGATTTGCCCTTGCAAATAATCACGGACTTTTTCACCAGATATTTTAAGCACAGCAATGGATAAACGATGACAGGCGATGGGATGATATGGTGTTGATATGTGCATGGTATGGGCAATCATGGTGTGCATTGTGTTACAGTTCAAGTATACTGCTTCATAATGTGATGGTTGCATTTTGATATGGTATTTTGCATGCTTGCAAATATCTCGGAAGGGGGATGAATTGATGAATATAAAAAAATGGCTTAAAAGTTTAGTTTTTCTCTTGGTTATTGTGGCGACTGCACCAAATCTATCACCTGTTTCTTGGCAAGTGCATACACCACGAGCTTATGCAGCAGAAGAAAATGGTATGGCAAAAATTCAACTGATTCTTAAAAAATTGCGTGCATCTATGACCAGCATGAAAGATTTTGATGATTTGGAAAAGGCTGGTATGCCTAAACGTGATGTTGATCGATTGCGTCGTGCGATGTCGCAAAAAATAAAACAGCTTACAGATGAGGCGATTGCTTCAATTCACGATTTATAATGTGTAGGCAGGGGATATAATATATGAAAATAATGTGCAACATAACAGGAAAAATATTAGCAGCGTTATCTTTATCTGTGATGATGAGTGTATCAGCGCAGGCGGCAGGTACAACGTATGTGAACATTGCAGCATTTCATAAGGTGAATGCTAGCTATGCGTATGAAGCAGCTGTGTTTGGCAAGTTTAGTGATTTTATTGCAGAGATGGAAAAAGGCTCTGAAATTATGTTTTTAAATCATACAGCTGGTGTGAAAGCCAATGATGTGATTACTTTTAATGCATCGGTATTGCGTGATGGCGCTGGTGCTGATTTTGATGATAATGGCGTGAATTGCAGCTTCAGTTATAAGGTTGAAGGCGAAGGTGATCAAGCCGCATATAATATTGGTGGTCTGTGTCATCTGCTTGTGAACACAGGTGGCAAACAACAAAAAGTTAAGGTGGTTATTCCATCTGCTGATTTACCCGATACATCGCAAGGTGTGGATGTATGGGCGATGATTTATGAAGATAAAGCGACAGGTACGGCATTTTATGCCAATGTAACCCGAGACTAGTTATAGTTTAACTTTCATTATGCCCGATTTAATCTGATTAAATGAGGGTATGATGTTTTTTATGGCTGAATGCTGGTGATATTGTTGTATTTTTGTAGTGCTTTGGGCACATACCAAAACTCGCTGTTATAACCAATGCCAGCAGGGGCAGGTTTGATGCCTTGGAAGCGCTTGTGAATAGTGGGCAATGCATAAGGTGCATATAGAAAAACCATAGGCACATCGTTATAGATTTCTTCTTGCATCATGTCATACCACTGTTTGCGCTTATTCTCATCGAATGTGCGTGTAGCCTCTACCAAGGCTTTATCAACTTTGTTATTATGGTAGCTTAAAAAATTAAATTGGCGTGCTCCAGTTTGTGATGAGTGCCAAATACTGTATTGATCTGGCTCTGGGGTGAGTGACCAGCCCAATATCACAGCATCAAAATTACGTTTGTTGATAAAGTTTTCAATAAATGCAGACCATTCAATCAAGCGAACATGCACTTCAATCCCTACTTTTTTAAGGCGTTGCTGGACAATAGCTGCCGCATCGGCGCGTTGTTTATTGCCATTATTAGTGATGATGGTGAAAGATAAAGGCTTACCATCTTTATCCAATATACCATCATGATTATGATCTTTCCAGCCTGCTTGTGCCAATAATAATTTGGCTTTTTCAGGGTTGAAAGGGCGGGGGGATAAGGATGTGTTGACCCACTTTGTGCCAGGCTTATAAGGAGAAGCAATCACTTCACCATGTCCTAAAAGCACACCATCAATCAATTCTTGTCGATTAATGGCATAAGCTATGGCTTCACGCACGGCTTTATCTTGAAAAAGAGGACGCTTAAGATTGAAACCGAGATAGGTATACACCGATTGTAAATATTCATAGCGATTGTAGTTGGCTTTTAATATGGGTTTACGCTCAAATAAACGTGAATATTGTGTGGGTGTAAGCCCCATTTCATCGATATTGCCAGCAGAGAGTTCTAGAAATTGTGTTGCTGAATCAGGGATAATTCGAATCATGCGCTCACTTATCCATACTTTTCCATCATGATAATGAGGGTTTGCAGTGAGTGTGATGGATTGCTGAGGTTGCCAATCCTTTAAAGTGTATGCTCCCAAAGTGGCTTGCGGATGCCGCGCCAATTCAGTATTCATAATATCTTCATGCTCAAAGCTATGTTTGGGAAGGATGGAAAGCCCTGTCCAAGTGGATAATGCGGGGGAATAAATATCGCTATAATGCACAATAAAGGTATATGCATCGGGTGTTTCAAAGGAGGTGACTTTGGCATAGTCGGATTTGTAGGCGCTTTGGGTGTGTTTATCTTGAATAAGGGATAAAGTGAATGCGCAATCCGCAGATGTGAACGGTGTGCCATCACTCCACAAAACATCTTTTTTTAAGTGAAATATGATGCTTAAGCCATCCTTAGAAACATCCCAAGATGTTGCCAGTTGACCTACAATATCAAGGTTTTTATCATATTTGAGTAGTGGTTGATACAGCCAACTTGCCACTTCATGACTTGCACTATCACCAGCAATCATGGGGATAAGTGTTGAGGCATCACCAATGGATGCTGTAATCAGTCTATCGCCAGCAGCAGGACTAAGGTCAATATTTGTCATATCGGGCATGACTGCGTTTTGATTGGACTCTGATGAACAGCCTGCGACTAAAAGTATCAAGATGCTACATAGCGCGATATATATTAACTGGGGCGAATGTGGGCGAGAATCCATAAGGTATCTCCTGGACGAATATAAGCTTTTTTACTGAGCTGATTGGCGCGAGCAATGGCATGGGTTGTTGTACCAAAGCGGTGTGCAATACGCCATAATGAATCACCTTTGCGAACCTTGTAGCGAATGCGCCTACCTTGGGAGAGCAGTGGATTAAGTGCTGCTGTGGCATGGGCATAACCATGGGCAGGAACAGTGATAAGGCTGTTAATTTTTAAAGGCTTATGCAGATGTGGATTAAGCTTTTTAATATGGGATACAGTAGTGTGATATTGCTTTGCTAATTTCCATAGTGAATCACCTGAATGAATGCGTAGTTTAATATATTGGGGAAGGTTGATGGTTTGCTTTTCTTTAAAAAATGAAAGGGAAGTTTCAGGAACATGTATAGTGATATCATGTGTAAAATATTGACTGTAATGTAAGCTTGGGTTGAGCTTAAAAAGCAATTGTTTGGGTAGTTTTGCGGTTTGGGTTAATACTTTGATATCAATGGGATGATGCAAATGAATGGCTTGTGTGTGTATTGGCTCTGGTAGTTTAAATACGCCCATTTTGAGCAATGCAACCAATCCAATGATTTGACGAACATATAAACGTGTCTCTTGAGGTACAGGCATATTTTCTAAACCATCACTTAAATGCCAAGGTACTTTTTTTAATCGTTTGGCGAGCCCATAAGGTCCCATATTGTATGCAGCAAAGGCTAATGGCCAGTTGCGAAAACGTTGGTATTGTTTTTGTAAATAATGTACAGCAGCACGCGTGGACTGTTCAATATGTCTGCGCCCATCGAGATAAAAATTTTTTCGAATACCAAGGCTATGCGCAGTTGCTGGCATCAATTGCCATAAACCCATCGCACCTGTTGGTGATAAGGCATAGGGCTGATAGCCGGATTCAACAATGGGCACAATTTGGAGAGCAATGGGTGCATGCATATCTTCAAGCGTGGCAACTATGCGCTGCCGTACATATTGAGAACGCTGACTGATGCGAGACCAATAGGGGAAAACATGTTTTTTTGCAGAAGCTTGCGCACGGGCAATATCACTGGGCAAAATACCCTCTAATAGTTTTTCACCTTTATCCAAGTGCTTAATGGTGTGTGTTATTTTTTTATGAGCTAATGTGGTTTGCTGATGTTTTGGTGCACATGATACAAAGAAAAATGTTAAAAAGAGTAAGGATAAATATTTAGGGAAGGCATTTTGAGTCTGTAACATTGCGCTAGGATAACGTTTGTAGAACAATAAAACATATGATTTTTTCAAAGGCTTTTAAATATATAAAAAATCACTTGATGATATGGGGTTAGGGCATTATGTTCACCTACCTTATGAATAGAGCTTTTTATCAAATATTGGATTTTTTATGCTCTTAAAACAGCAAAGGCAATTGTTGGAAACTGGTGTGATTACGCCAGCCCAACTCGAAGCAGCTTTGGAACAGCAAGAAAGTGATAAAAAAGGACTGCTATTTTCATTGCTTAGCATTGCAGGTGTGGATGCTTCTCTTTTAATGCAGACCATGGCTAGAATTTATAAGGTTCCATACCTTGATATTTCAAATTTTAAACCATCTGAAAAAGTGTTGGCGAAATGCCCTGAAAAATTATGCTTGGATTTTGGTTTTGTTCCTGTTGATCAAGTTCGAGGCGAATTGATTATTGCTACTGGGAATCCTATGGATTTTACAGCACTTGATGCTTTGCAATTTAAATTGGGTGAGCGAGTTAAGGTTATTTTTTCACGTCCTGATGTTATTCATCAAAAAATTCGTGAACTTTATCAAGGTGATGCCTCTTTTGATGATGCTATGGCAGGTTTGGAAGAGGATGAAAGCTTCTCTGCTGATCAGGGTGATCAGCATGAAGGTATGGATATTGATGCCCTAAAGAAGGGTGCTGATGATTCACCCATTATCAAATTGGTCAATGGCATCATGGTAAAAGCGATGAAAATGGGTTCATCGGATATTCATATTGAAGCAGGAGAGAGAATGAGTGTGGTGCGCCTACGTGTGGATGGGCGGTTACGTAAGGCATTTCAATTTCCAGTTAAAGCACACCCTTTGGTTGTTTCTCGGATTAAAATTATGTCCAGTTTGGATATTTCGAATACTCGAACCCCTCAAGATGGACGTACACGTATAAAATTATGGGGCAAAAGCTTTGATATGCGGGTCTCTACATTACCTGCAATGTATGGCGAAAAAGCAGTGCTTCGTATTTTGGATAAGAGCGGCTTATCATTGGATTTGGATATTCTGGGTTTTGAGAAGCTTGCAGATCAAAGGGTGCGGGAAAGCATTGCTAGACCGACAGGTGCTGTTTTGGTGACAGGGCCAACTGGCTCAGGAAAAACAACAACGCTTTACTCTTTTTTACACCACATTAATGATGAAGAAACCAATCTTATTACTGTGGAAGACCCTGTTGAATTTCAAATTAAAGGTATCAATCAAGTACAGGTTAATTCCAAGGCTGGAATGACATTTGCAGCAGCATTGCGCTCCATTTTAAGACAAGATCCTGATGTGGTAATGGTGGGTGAGATTCGCGATGAAGAAACTGCTGAAATTGCATTGCATGCAGCGCAGACTGGGCATTTGGTGCTCTCTACATTGCATACCAATGATGCACCATCGACCATTACACGATTGATTGAAATGGGTATTGAATCCACCATGTTATCATCGTCTTTAAACCTTGTTGTTGCACAGCGTTTGGCTAGGCGATTGTGCCCAGAGTGTAAAAAACCATCACGACCCGATGCTGAGTTTTGTGAACGCTTTGGCATTCCTGAAGGTGTTGTGTTTTATGAACCTGTGGGTTGTAAGAAGTGTATGGATATTGGTTATAAGGGTCGCTTGGGTATGCATGAAGTATTGTATGTGAATGATCGCATGCGCGAACTGATTTCAAGAAATACTTCCGATCAAGAGCTTATGCAGGCAGCTCGAGAAGATGGCATGTTTTGTTTGTTTGAAGATGGTATGAATAAAGCCTTGGCTGGAATAACAAGTATTGATGAGGTAATACGAAACTCAAAAGCACCTGAAGGATTTCGTTTGGATGGGCGTTTAAGTGCAGATGGTCACCATTTATTATCCTTGGCTGAAAGTATGCTTCAGCGCGACCAGAAGCGTACAGAAAAAGCAAAAGACTCAGGCAAGAAAACAGTGCTAATTATTGATGATTCAAAAAGTATTCGACATCTGGTGAAGTTTGTTTTGCAATCAGAAGGCTTTGATGTGCTTGAAGCTGAGGATGGACAACAAGGTTGGGATGTATTGCAGCGTTTAGCATCAAGTATTAGTTTGGTGCTTACAGATTATGAAATGCCTGGTATTTCTGGTCCTGAATTGGTCACTAAAATTCGTGAGCAAAGTAAATTTGATGGTATTCCATTGGTATTATTAACCTCACGCAAAGATGAAGAAGATGAGGTTCTTAGTCTTGATTTGGGTGCAGATGATTATATTGCTAAGCCTGTGGAACCTATGAAATTACAAGCCCGTGTGCGCAAAATCCTTGCGATGTATGATCGGATTCGTGCAGCCGCACAGGGAGGAGGTTAAGCATGCAGGAAAATGAGATATCCAATAAGGATGATGAAACCTTAGAAAAATCCTATCTTTCTGAAGAAGATGCATCGTATATTGAAATGATGTGTTTGAGAATAGGTGATAAAGATATGCTTATTCCTGTTTCTGAAGTAGAGGAAGTGGTGCGTGTACAAGCTTTGACACCAGTTCCTATGGCACCAGACCATTTGTTGGGGGTATGTAATGTGCACGGTCAAGTTGCATGTGTTATTGATCCATGCATTGTGATGCATCTTGGTTGTAAAACTACTAAAGACACAGCAGAAACAAGGTTTGTTATTTTAAGACATCCAAGTATGAATTTGGCGATAAAGGTGAGTGCAGTATCTGCTTTGTTTCGTGTGCAAGAACATCTGGTTCCAAATTTAGAAATGAATAAAAAAGGTTTTTTCCGTGGAAAAATGAAGCTTGAGGATAAAAGTTATCAAGTTATACATACAGAGGCGCTTTTTGCTTGATAGAAAATATATAGCCAGTCTTGATTAATCATGCAGGCGAGGCACTATGCAGAGTATGGGGTAGTTTCTGTTCATAGTAAAAGTGATAGGAAATCATGGGAGTAGTTATGGCAAATGAAAAAAAACGAGAAGTTCCAAGTATTCGGCAGTTAGCACGCCGCAATATGATTGTTTCGTTAGTGCTTTTCGCAGTGCTTATCGTAACATTGCTGTTTGCATCAAGTAAAGCTAGTGATGGTGTAAGCCAACTTTCTGAGCTTTATCATCAGCAAACGTCATTGGAAGCCTTTAAGGGCTCTCTTCCCAATGTGCTTTTACCACTCAATGATTTTACATTAACAAAAAATAAATTGGATATTGCAAAAATTGATAAAGCTTCCAAGGCGTACCAACAGCTTTATGGACAAGTCAGCCAGCTATCTTCATTGCAAGCTACGGATAAAAAGCAGCTTAATGAGGTGAATGATTTGATGAAGGAAGTGATTAAAATTTCCACAGATATTACCAGTGGAAAAATACCACCTGAGATGGCAAGTAATGTGACGGTTGTGGCGCAAAGTTTGGTGTTTGTGGCGCAAAGTAAACTTCATGACGTGGCATCACATTTGGCACAGCTTTTGGAACAAGAACGTAAAAATAAAGAAAGTGAATTATCATTATTTTCTATGGTTAATATCGCCATTATTGTTTTTATTATTATTGTTTTATTCTTATTTAATAGGAGTTTTACTGCTAAAATTTCAGAAACTATTTCTGCAATGGCGATGGGTGTAACTCGAGCGGCAGATGAAATTCTGGGTGCTGTAGATCAGCAAGCAACTGCGTCAACGATTCAAGCGCAGTCGGTGGCAGGGGTGACCAGTGAATTAGAGCAAATGTCGGGTGCCGCCAAGAAAATTGCCACCACTGCGGTGGGTGTTGAACGGATTGCGACAGCAACTTCCGCATCGGCAATGGATGGTTCACAAGCTGTGAAAGAAGCCATCGGATATATGGATAAGATTAAACAGGAAGTAACTGTTATTGCAGAGAAAGTAACCGATGCTGGTCGCAAATCAGAACAAATTTTAGATTCTATTGAGTCTATTCAAGAAATTGCTGATGAAACACATTTGCTAGCACTCAATGCATCGATTGAATCGGCTGCGGCAGGTGAATTTGGCAAACGCTTTGCTGTGGTTGCTGGTGAAGTGAGACGATTATCTGAGCGTGTACGGCAATTTACAGAAGAGATTCAGGTGGTGGTGAATGATGTACATACCTCTACACATGAATCCATGGAAGTAACACAAGAAGGTCTGGAAGAAGTAGCTAGAGGTGTGAAAATTGCAGAACGGGCAAGTGAAGCGTTGTCTAAAATGCAGAATATGTCGGAGAAAACCAGTCAAGCTGTTCGTACCATCGCGCAAGCAACTGGGCGACAAGATGCAAGCTCTCAAGAATTTGTGTTAACCATGCAACAAATCTCCGAATTACTACAAGATTCCGCTGCCCAAATGGAAAAATCTCGTGATGCATCATATCGATTGAATGATGTGGCAGCTGATTTACAAAAATTAATTTAGGCATATGACGAGTATTTTTTGGCTGATTTAGATTTATCAGGTTTCCTATCATCATTCTTTGATGAGGCACAGGAGCGTTTAAATTCTATCAATCAAGGTCTTGTGGACTTTGAATCCAAAGGCTTGGACGATGAAGGCTTGGTTTTATTGCGTAGGGATGCGCATACTATCAAAGGTTCTGCGCTGATGCTTGGTGTGGAGGATATTGGGCATACAGCGCATTTATTTGAAGATATGATGGAACTTTTGATTGAGCACCCATCATGGCGCAGGTCTGAAACAACGCAATTTCTATTTGATTTGCATGATAGGTTGGAAGATCGACTACAATACGTGGACACGGAAAAAAGAATTGATTTAGATGGTTTAAGAAGTCAATACGATAATCTAGTGCAGGCACTAAAAGAGCAGGATGGAGCAACAGAAGCGGATAAAAGTGCGTTGGACACCCCTGAAAAGGATAAGGTTGATGTATCTGGTCTTATTGGTGCAGATGAAGCTGAAGATTGGAAAAAACAACGTGCGCAACAGCGACTTGAAGATACTGCATCAGTGGATCAAGATAATGAAAAAGATGTAGATAACTCGCTCAATGAGCTTATTGATGAACTTGCAGAACCGATTGAGTGGGATGCAAGTGATGATACTTCTGATACTGAAGAAAGCGTCCATGATGCACCAACGCCTTTACCCAGTAGCCCATTTGGTGATTTAGATAATTATCGCCCAGATATACAAAAAATAGAGATGCAGACAACAGCTAGGCGACAAAGCTCAGGGCGCTTCTTGCGTGTGGATGCAGAGCGCCTTGAACGTTTATCCAACCAAGTGATTGAACTAAGTACAGAGCAATCGCGTAATGAGAGTGCTAAGTCAGGGTTTATGGAATTGACCAAAAATTTACGTAACTTGCAGCGTGAATGGCGCTATTTTGCTAGATCCATGATGGATATGGATCAAGCCAAACGTGAGAAAGCAATCGCTTCACTTCATCGTGGCTTTGATGAACAAGTTCGTAAAAGTAATTACTTTGTCGATGAGTCCAGTTTTTCACAAATACGTAGTGAATTGATGTTTAAGGACCTTCGTGATCAAGTGTTATCGTTAATGCTTCGCCCATTAGATAGTATTTTTTCAACCTTTCCAAGGTCTGTTCGTGATATCGCTGTTCGTTTAAATAAACGTGCGCGTTTAATGATTGGTGGGGAAGGTTTAGAAATGGACCAAGGTGTTGCTGAAGCCTTGGTGGAGCCTTTGATGCATTTGCTTAATAATGCTGTAGCACATGGGATAGAAGCGCCTGAAGAGCGCCTTGCATTGGGTAAGCCTGAAGAAGGGCAAATATCTATTATTGCACGTCAAAATGGGAATGAAATTCGTATTGAAGTGATTGATGATGGACAAGGTCTGGATGTTGAAAAAATTAAGAAATTTGCAGTTGAGCGTGGTGTAAGTACCCAATATGAAGTGGACAATATGGATTCTGCGGAAATTCTTGAATTAATTTTTAGACCAGGTTTTTCTACTACGGAAGTTGTAGATGACACATCAGGTCGCGGTATTGGTATGAATGTGGTGCAAAGTGTTGTACGTCGTTTAACGGGTTCAATTCGTATTCATAGCAAGAAGGGTGAAGGAACACGCTTTACACTCTCTATTCCTGTGAGTATTGCTGTACAACATGCTTTGATGTTCCGTATGGGCAACATGAGGTTTGGTATGTTAACCCACATGGTTGAGCAGGCTCTTCCACTTCATCAGCAAAAAATTGAAATTGGTGCAGGTGATAAAAGCTTTATTGAATATGGTAAGCATCAAGTGCCTATTGTTGATATGCGTAGTGTGTTGGGTGGAAACGCAGAGCTTTCACGTGCTCCAAGTGTGATTATTGCTGAACATATTGAAGGTTATGTGGGTATTGTTGTGGATGAATTAATGGCAGATACTGAAATTATGGTGCGTGATTTAGACCCCTATATTAAGCGTTATCAACCTCAAGGTCTGATGGGTAATACTATTGCTTCGGATGGTTCGGTTGTGATGCTTTTAGAGCCTTATGGTATCAAAGAAATGGGCAGAACATCACCCAATCAAGAGATTTCTATTGATGTATCTGATGAAGAAAAAATGCATTTCCGTATTTTGCTTGTGGATGACTCATTGATTGCAAGAGAAATTGAGAAAAGGCTATTCGAAAGTATCGGTTTTACTGTGGATACAGCTATTGATGGTATTGATGGCATCGAAAAAATGCAGATTGAAAACTATGATATGATTATTACAGACTTAGAAATGCCACGTTTGGATGGCTTTGGCTTTGTACGCCATATCCGCAATCAGCACCAGTACGAAGATTTACCTGTGATGGTGATTTCAACACGTGAAAGTGCAGAGGATAGGTTAAGAGCTTTAGAATCAGGTGCTGATACCTATATGGTAAAACAGCAGTTGAATGGTGATGATATTCTCAAAACAGTGCAAACATTGGTGGGTTCTTTAACATAATCCTCATGCATCATAGCAATGTCTTATGAGTTATGTTTTTCCGCATCCTCATCATGCAAATAAAGATGGGCTCTTGGCTGTAGGTGGGGATTTATCCGTTGAAACATTAGTAACAGCTTATGGGCAAGGTTGCTTTCCTTGGTACAGTGAAGGTTCACCGATTTTATGGTGGTCACCTGATCCTCGTATGGTGCTTTACCCACAAGATTTTTATTGCTCTAAACGCCTTTCACGTCGCTTAAAACAAGAAAAATATTGTTTTTCATACAACCAAGCCTTTGGGCAAGTGATTGAAAGTTGTGCGCAGGTGCATCAAAAGCAAGGCTGTTGGCTGTTAGCAGAGATGATACAAGCGTACAAAGCATTGCACCAAGCAGGTCATGCTCATTCTGTTGAAGTTTGGCAGGATGATATATTGGTTGGTGGTGTCTATGGAGTGCTAGTTCATCCAGTGTTTTTTGCTGAATCGATGTTTTCTAAGGTCCGTGATGGCTCCAAAATGGCTTTGGCCATGCTTGTGGAAAAAGCTAAAGAAGAAGGCTGGGTATGCATTGATTGTCAGTTTTATACGGAACATTTGGCAAGCTTGGGCGCAAAAGAGGTTTCACGCAGCCAGTTTCTAAGTCATTTATAGTTCGTGAAGGATTTATAATGAATCTTTTGTATGGTTAGCATCTTTCAATTCCGACCATGCACCACGTAAATACTCATAACCTGACCAAAGCGTTAAAATAGAAGCAAGCCAAAGTAATACTAGCCCTGCTTGGTGCATATCAAAATTCAATACTTCAACGTGTAAGAATAGGGCTTCGATAGCACACATTTGCATCGCTGTTTTCCATTTTCCCATAGCTGATACATGTACAATAATGGATGAATATTCAGCAAGCCATTCACGCAGAGCTCCAATGGTAATCTCACGACCAATGATAATAATCGCAAGAATAGCGGGGGCATAACTGCCTTCGACCAACAATACAAGCGCTGTAGCCACCAAAAGTTTATCGGCTACAGGGTCTAAGAAACGCCCAAATGCTGTCATTTCACCACGGCTGCGTGCTAAATATCCATCCAACCAATCAGTAAACCCAGCCAGTGCAAAAATGAATGCGGTGATATAATGGTTCCATGGTGATGGAAAAAAAATAAAAGTGATGATGAGCAGTGGTATGAGTGCGACACGTGCGACAGTCAGTTGATTGGATATGGTCCATTGCATGTTGGCATTTATCGCTTAAATAGACGCTAAGGTAAAGTATTTTTTTATATCTTGGTGTTTATCATTTTAGACCAATAGCGCTAAATCCTTATACTTTAAGCACTTAGCGTTGTTATACAAAAAGCCTGTGGATAACTTGGTGGATAACTTTAGTGAAAAGCTTTGGATTTCATGTACTTTTAATCTTGTGTTCTCGTGCCTATAATTTAATCATATTTGATTTATCTTTAATAACAATATGTTACAACATTATTCTATATAATCATTAAAGTTTGTATGGCTAACTTAAAAAATAAAATTATTTTATATCAGCAGTGGATAAGTCATGATTTTATAGGCGAATTGATTTGCCGTAATGCTTCATAAGTCACAATCGAACATGCTGATGATAAATTAAGTGAACGCACAGGCGCATCATCACGCATGGGGATTTTGATGGATGATAAATGCTCTAAGATATGAGCAGGTAAGCCTCGGCTTTCAGGACCAAACACCAAGACATCCCCAGCTTGAAAAGAGGCTTCCCATATGGATGTGTGTGCTTTTGTACTTAGTGCAAACCATTGACCTTTTGTGTCTAGCCCTTCCTTAAGCGATTGCCAAGATGGGTATTCTTTAACTTCTAGCCATGCCCAATAATCCAACCCTGCTCGGCGTAATTGTTTATCGGATAAATCAAACCCTAGTGGATGTACCAAATGTAGCGATACACTTGTGCAAGCGCATAGACGAGCAATATTCCCTGTATTGGGTGGTATTTCAGGCTCGAAGAGTACAATATGTAAGCTTTGCTTGTCAGGTTCAATCCTATACATACTTAGATGCGTTCAGCGATGGTTGTCATCACCTTGGATGAGAGACCCATCAAGGTATGAATGGGTTTAGGAAGCGTTGCTGCTCCTAAATCTTCAGCCAATGTTGCATGCCCAAGTTCATCTTCACGCATTTGCGTCACAATAGCGCGGCTTCTTTTATCCTCTTGGGGTAAGCGTTTCAGATGATGCTCCAAATGCCGCACAACTTGATGTTCTGTTTCAGCCAAAAAGCCCAAATTCCAGCGATCACCAGCGATACCTGCTGTTATGCCAATCACAAATGAACCTGCATACCAAAATGGATCGAGTTTGGAGGGTTGTGCATCCAATTCATCCAAGCGTCTACGACACCAATTCAAATGATCTGCTTCTTCAATAGATGCGCCTCTAAGTTCATCGCGAATACTTTGATCGCGTGCTGTGATGCTTTGCCCATGGTATAAAGCTTGTGCAGCCATTTCTCCTGCATGATTCACACGCATTAAACCTGCCGCCAGTTTTTTTTCTTCTGCGGATAAGGTATCGCTATCCAAATGATTGGCTGGATAATCGCGTTGGCTTTGTTGCCTACAAAAAATATTGTTAAGCGCTTGATCAACATGACCAAGCAGTCGATCGGCTAATGAATAGTGACGGAATGGTTTTGAAGACATAATAAAATCCTATGATGGATGATGGGGATGTTGTTGATGTAATGCGTTCATCCTACGAATCATTTGGGGCAGTATGTTAACGTGGTGATGTTTTAAATGCATGCGTAATCTAGGTAGGTGTTGATAGCACTCACTGTCATTGTGTGGCCAAGCCAATATTTGCTCGATCACCCCTTCGTACAGCACATCCGTAAATTCAGCATTCAAACGCAATAGAGCATCTTCTGATAGAGGGTTAAGTAACCTTAATAATACCCAGCTACCGACATAGCGGAAGCTGTGATAATTGCTATAAAAATCACAAATATGTTGAGTTGCTGCTTCAATTGAATCGGTATGAAAAAGCAGGTTTTGATCATCGGATGTGATAAAGCCATCTTGGATAAGCCTGCGAACCCAAGAATGTATAAAAGGTCCCCAAAAATCATCACCAGGAGCCTCCAATAACACTACAGGTATAGGTGGATTTCGTCCTGTTTGTAGTAGGGTTAAGGCTTCAAAGCCTTCATCCAATGTGCCAAAACCACCAGGTGTAAGCACAACTGCATCACTTTCTTTTAAGAAAAATAATTTGCGCGTAAAAAAGTATTGGCAATCAAAATGGCGAGAAGTGCCATCAACGATATGATTGGGTTTTTGCTCCATAGGCAGATTGATATTAATGCCAAATGAACGCTCTGAGCCAGCACCTTCATTGGCGGCTTGCATCATGCCTGGACCACCACCTGTAATCACCATAAAACCTTCATCAGTGATAGCTTTTGCAAAATTACGAGTTTGGATATATCCAGCATCTTCTTCATGGCTGCGTGCCGAACCAAAAATACTAACTTTCCGCCATGCTTGATAGGGACGAAAAGTTTCTAAACCTAGACGCATTTCACTTAAAACACGGGACATCATTTTTATATCGCTTTGAGGCGTATCACCTTGCACCAATGCCAATGCCTCATGAAGAATATTTTGTTTATGTTGATTGTCATCAGCAATGGCTTTTGTTATCTCATTTAAAAAAGCATGGGCAATATCATCATTTGTTTTATTGGTCATGGGGAGCTTCAATGACAAGGTCTATTCGACGGTTCATTTCACGACCTTTGGCAAAATCATTGCTTGCAATCGGGCGAACTTCGCCATATCCCAATGCTTTCAAACTACTACCATCCGCACCGGCAGCAATGAGGAAATCGCGAACAGATTCAGCACGTTTTAAAGATAAGCGTTGGTTGGCTTTAAGATCACCTTGGTTATCGGTATGACCTTCAATGCGGAAGGTGCGATCACCATAAATATCTAAAACTTGTTTAACACGCGCTAGTAAATCAAAATATTTTGTATCAATTTTACTTGAGCCTGGAGGAAACTTAAGGCTGGAGAGACGCAAAATAAGTGAACCATCCAAATTGGCAACAATGCTTACTTCTTTTTTAGAAAATAACGCTTGAGCACGTTTCTGGCGTTTGGTTTCAAAGGTTTCTCGTTCTAATTTTGCACGAAAAGCCTCTTTCATCTGGCTGACTTGGTCATTTTGCGCATGCAGCAATTTTATGCGTTGTTCTTCTAAAGCTTGGGTAAGTTTTTGATCGTATTCTTGTTTGAGTTGAGCAAACTTAGCCTTGGATGATTGCTCTGTATTTTGCAAACGTGTTTGCAATGATTGCACAGCGTTGATGACTGTATCGGGGCTAATATCATCATGTTGTAGCGGTAAATGAAGAATCGATGCCAGTTTTACACGCTCATCTCTGGCACGTAATAAAAGCATTTCATGGCTACCTTTATCTCTTCGCCATTGTTTGACTTGCGTAGCTATATTGAATGCCTGCTGTGCAAGCTCCAGCGCATGTGCTGGGTGAGGTGGAAGGTGGGGTAAAACACCATCTTGGTAAGATTTAAGTGCAAGCCATGCTTCTTTTGCTTTTCCATAAGTGACAGGTGCATAAAATTTACCACCTTTAGCAGCCGCACTACTAAGTATTTCACCTGTTTTTTCAATCAAATCAGGTAATGCAGTATCAAAGACATGCTTATATGCGGAGCGAGCACTACCTGCGGCTTGTTGACTTGCATTGAGTTGCGCTGTTTCAGAAGTTTGAATCACTTTTTGAATTGCTTGGTCACCTTTTTTCAAAAATAATGTAGGACTATTCTTTTCAAGTGGGTTGTTATGGTAGCCCAATAGCGTGACCAACTCGTGTGCGGCGGTTTGCATATTCAAAAGCTCTGCAAATTGTGTTTTAAATCGTTGGGCACTCTGCTTGGCTTCATCCAATGTAGCTTGTACTTTTGCCAGTGCTTCTTGGATCGCATCCTTATCTTCATGATCGCGGGCAATCATAGCTGCACCCATGTAAGCTTGGGCACGTTCTAATGTGGTTTTGGCATAGATGGCATCAGGGCTTTGTTTAAATTGTTCTAACTTTTGCTGCATATCATCCACAGAAATAGCAGCCAAGGCTTGCCCAGATATCAGTAGTAAGAGAGATAAAACAATATATTTAAACAAGGTTTAGCATCCTTTCAAGTGAGAGTTTTGCCCAGCGTTTTTGATGCTTGGGAACAATAATTTGATTGTCTTTTTTGCCATCACGAATGGCAAGCAATGTAGCATACAAATGCTGCGGATCAGTGCGAAACATGGTGGAGCACATGCAAACCATAGGCGATAAAAACCAAATGGGTTTATCGGGATATTGGATGCGCAAGCGATTCACCAAATTAAGCTCGGTTGCAATGGCAAACTTTGAGTCTTTTTCTGCTGCCTGCACATGCTTGATAATCGCTTCGGTTGAGCCAATAAAATCGGCTGTTTCACAGACTTCACGTGCGCATTCAGGATGTGCTAAAATTTGAATATCAGGGTGATTTTCGCGCATGGTAGCTGCATGTTCAGCCTTGAATAATTGATGCACGGAGCAAAAGCCTTTCCATAAAATCAGTGTAGCATGTTCAATGGCTTCGGGTGTATTGCCACCCAATGGCTGAAATGGATCCCAGATAATCATATCTTTTTCAGCTATTCCCATAGCAAGGGCAGTATTTTCTCCCAAATGTTGATCAGGGAAGAAAAGAATCTTCTCGCGATTGTTCCACGACCATTCCAATACTTTTTGAGCATTGGAAGATGTGCAAACAATACCGCCATGCTCACCACAGAAAGCTTTTAAAGCCGCCGTTGAATTGATATAGGTCACAGGTGTCACGCATGTATCAGGATTGATAATGCTGGATAATTCCTGCCAGCATTTTGAGACTTGCGCATCATTGGCCATATCTGCCATAGAGCATCCTGCTGCGAGGTCGGGAAGAAAAACAGACTGGTTATCATCGGTTAAAATATCGGCTGTTTCAGCCATAAAATGCACGCCACAAAAAATAATATTCGGCGCATCGGCATCGGCAGCTTGTTGTGATAATTTCAGTGAATCACCCGATATATCTGCAAAGGCGAAAACCTCTTCGCGTTGGTAATGATGCCCAAGAATCAGGACTTGCTCACCAAGCTCAGATTTTAATTGTTGAATGTTTTTTAAAATATCTTCTTCGGGGGTGTCGTATAGCTGTTTTAACAGCGCTTGAGTGCTCATAGGCAAATTGTTGTGCTGCTTGTGTGTGATGTCAATGGAATTGGAATAGGGGATGTACTCTCGCAAGCTTTCATTGTTCAAGCTATCATGCGCAAGTATATTTATTTGTGAGGTTAAAGTATGCCAACATATCGTTCCAGAACCACTACAGCAGGTCGTAATATGGCAGGTGCACGTTCACTTTGGCGTGCCACAGGTATGAAAGATGGCGATTTTGAAAAGCCGATTATTGCCGTGGTTAACTCCTTCACACAATTTGTACCGGGTCATGTGCATCTTAAAGACTTGGGGCAAATGGTCGCCCGTGAAATTGAAGCTGCTGGTGGCGTTGCCAAAGAATTTAATACGATTGCGGTGGATGATGGTATTGCTATGGGTCATGGCGGCATGCTTTATTCCTTGCCAAGCCGCGAAATTATTGCTGATTCTGTAGAATATATGGTTAATGCCCATTGCGCTGATGCTATGGTTTGTATTTCCAACTGCGATAAAATTACGCCGGGCATGCTGATGGCAGCATTACGCTTAAATATCCCTGCCGTATTTGTATCAGGTGGACCTATGGAAGCAGGCAAGGTGACCATTAAAAATCGTGAACAGATGCTTGATTTGGTGGATGCCATGGTGATGGCGGCGGATGATGGTGAAACCGATGAAGATGTAGCAGCGGTTGAACGCTCGGCATGCCCCACTTGCGGCTCTTGTTCGGGCATGTTTACTGCTAATTCCATGAATTGTTTAACCGAAGCCTTGGGCATGTCTTTGCCGGGCAATGGCTCATTGCTTGCCACCCACGCGGATAGAAAAGCGTTGTTTTTAGAAGCAGGGCGCACAGCCGTTGAAATTACCAAGCGTTATTATGAGCACGATGATGAATCTGTGCTTCCACGCTCGATTGCCACCTTTGAAGCCTTTGAAAATGCCATGGCATTGGATATTGCGATGGGTGGTAGCACCAATACAGTGTTGCATTTATTGGCTTGCGCCCAAGAAGCAGAAGTTGATTTTACCATGAAAGATATGGATCGCTTAAGTCGTAAGATTCCCAATCTTTGTAAGGTTGCGCCTGCGGTGCAACATTATCATATGGAAGATGTACATCGCGCTGGTG
>JALWPO010000126.1 GCA_026994965.1 Mariprofundaceae bacterium
TGATATAGCGTGGTGCGCTACCACCTTTAACCACAATAAGGTCGAATAATACTTCATGTTCGTTCAAGTATTGTGCAGATGCTTGTAAAAGATGCATGCCATGTGTCTTTCTGTTTTGCAGAATGCTTTCAAAAATATGGATACGCCCATTGAGGCGGGCAATTTCTATTTGTTGTTTTTGTATGGATGCTTTAAAACTTTCGATTTGCCCTTGTTTCACATCATTTTCAGCTTGTGCTATAGCAAGTTGTTCGCGTGTCTGCTCAAGCTCTCGCTGCGGTTGAATATTTTCAGAAATAAAGCTGTTGCGTTGTTGTGTAGGTAGATAGTGATAGCCTAGTGCCATACCTATCACTATCAGAATAATAGGTGTGAGCAGTAATGTAAGCGGTCGTATTTGAATGTTTTTAGCGGGTTTTCTACTATCAGCGTCCAAAATCATCACTTGCTTGGGCTTAAGTAGAGTGTTTTTAAGTTTTTTTGCGATTGTTTGTTTGTGCATAGCTTATGCTAGGGCCATTGTGCATGCGCTGATAATCCTAATGTTTCTTCAAAGCCAAACATGATATTGGCATTTTGCAAGGCTTGCCCCGAAGCACCCTTGAGTAGATTATCAATACAACTTACAACCACTGCTTCATGCTCATTGAGTAATTGTATGCCAATATCACAACGATTGCTTCCTGCCACAGCTTTAGTTGTGGGCAATTGACCTGCTGGCAATACACGCACAAAAGGTTCATTGGCGTAGGCTTGGGATAGAAGCTTATGCCATGTTTCAGTGTTTTTCCCAGTTAAGTGCAAAGTGCTCAACATGCCACGATTCATGGGTAGGATATGTGGCACAAAACGGATATGAATCGATTGCTTGCCGAATATCTTAGCCCATTCTTCCATTTCCCAAACATGCCTATGTTTGGGCAAACCATAAGCGGTAAGCCCTTCATTGATTTCACAATAAAGCAAGTCTGTTTTGAGCGAGCGCCCTGCACCAGAAGTGCCAGATTTGGAATCAATAATAATGCTATGATTAGATAATACATCAGCTTGCAATAATGGAATAAGTGGCAGCAATACAGATGTGGGGTAGCAACCAGGATTGGCAACCCATCTGGCTTGACGCACCTTATGCCTTGCCCATTCACTTAAGCCATAGGTTGTATCTGTAAGCATATCTGGGTATGGATGTTCAATATCATAAGCTGCTTGATAGGTGTTTGTGTTTTGATGGCGAAAATCTGCGGATAAATCAATGACCCTCTTATTGGCATCCAAGGCTGTTTTCACGCTTTGGGCAGCGGCACCATGTGGCAGTGCAGCAAATACCAATGCAATATCATCAGCCAAAGGTGCATCAGCTTTAGCGAGTGTTTTATCACCCAAATGACTGGCAATACCAGGTAAAATATCACTAACTTTTTTGCCTGCTTGGGAGTGAGCTCCCAAATGCGTAATATTAAAATGAGGATGGTTATCGATAAGGCGAATCAGTTCTGCACCTGTATAACCTGTAGAGCCTAGAATGGCGACGTTGATATTCATGGCAATAGCTTACAAAGCTTCAAG
>JALWPO010000127.1 GCA_026994965.1 Mariprofundaceae bacterium
AGCACATGGCTGAAGGTCTACGCGATGGCAAAGCCGATGCGGTATTGGCTGCATCTATTTTTCACTTTGGTGAATTTACCATTGCTGAAACCAAACAATATTTAGCAAATCAAGGTATTCCAGTTCGATTAAACAAGAAAATTTTATTTAACGAAAGATAGACGCGCTAGACTAGCGCAAGGAGTTTTTATGACAGCTCAAGCTATTTTTAACCATCTTACAACTAACCTAAGTCTTTCACATCAAGGTGAATCAGGGCAAATGTTTGGCAAGCAGTGTATAAAAGTTGCTGGCAAAGCTGCGGTTGCACTGTTTAAAGACAATCTGGTTTTTAAACTCCCTGCGATAGAGGTTCAACAGGCATTATTATTGGAAGGCAGCGAGCTTTGGGATCCATCGGGCAAAGGCAGAGCCATGAAAGAATGGGTGCAAATCCCGATTGACCATGAAGATAAGTTTTCGCGCTTAGCAACCCTTGCTGCAGACTACGTTTCTCCATGAATAGTCAATACAAAGCAATTTGGCTGAATGATAATGGCGACTTGGAAGTTATCGACCAGCGATATTTACCTTTTGAGAAGAAAACCCGCATATTAAAAACAGCATATGATGCTTGTGAATCCATTCAAGATATGACCGTACGTGGTGCTGGTGTGATTGGTAATGTAGCCGCTTTTGGCGTGTATTTGGCAGCGCGTGAGTTTGATGGCGATAAAGATCAAATCAAACAAGCTGCGATGAAAATACGTGAATCGCGACCCACAGCTGTGAATTTGATGTGGGCAGTGGATAGAATGTTGCAAATTGTTGCTCAAAGTGATGATGTGGCTGCTGATTGTAAAGCTGAAGCTATTGCTATCGCCGATGAAGATGTGCTACGAACACAAAAGATTGGTGAAATCGGCTGTGATATCATTGAAAGCATCATGGCAGAGAAAAAGATAAACCAATTTAATATGTTAACCCATTGCAATGCAGGTTGGCTGGCGATTGTAGATAGTGGTTCTGCTCTTGCACCCATCTATGAAGCGCAAAAGCGAGGTATTGATATTCATGTTTGGGTGGATGAAACCCGACCTCGCAATCAAGGCGCAAGCCTCACCTCTTGGGAGCTATTGGATGCAGGCATTAAGCATACCATTATCCCTGATAATACAGGCGGACATTTGATGCAGCAGGGCATGGTGGATATGGTGATAACAGGGGCAGATAGGGTGGCGCGCAATGGCGATGCGGCGAATAAAATCGGCACTTACCTCAAGGCATTGGCAGCCCAAGACAATGATGTACCTTTTTATATTGCGCTTCCCATCAGTACCTTTGATTTTGCATGTGAAAATGGCGTATCTGATATTGATATTGAAATACGCAGTGAAGATGAAGTGCATCTTATGCGTGGGATAGATGAAAACGGTCATATTCAAAACATACGCATCACCCCAGAAGGAAGTCATGCTATCAACTATGGCTTTGATGTCACGCCTGCCCGCTTGATTACAGGTTTAATCACCGAAGCAGGTATCATTGCACCCAACAAAAATGCCATTGGCAAATTGAAATGATAAAACAACTAAAATCGTCATACTTACGTTTAGGTAAATTGCGAAGCAAGAGAGTATCTCCTGGGGGAAGGCGGGTATCCCTATCAAACAGCATAGATTCCCGCCTTCGCGGGAATGACACAGAAGGGCAAAAATGATGGATGGTGTTATCAAATATCATGTCGTGCATACCCACGCCCAAGCGCCATCTTTTAACACATATCCACAACTGGAAGCTTTGCGCTCTCGCTTATTTGCACTTGGACTGATTGGTGAAACTGTCGATGGTATTGGTTATGGTAATATTTCGCAGCGAGAAGGGGAGCACGATTTTTATATCACTGCCACCCAAACGGGCAAACAATCAAGCTTAACCGCTGATGAATATGTGTGGATTGAGCGCTATGATTTTGAATTGTTTACCGTGTTTTCAAAGGGCTTACACAAACCCAGCAGCGAAGCCTTGAGCCATGCCATGATTTATGAGATTCACTCCGATATTCAAGCTGTGATTCATGTTCATTCCAAACCGCTTTGGCAGATGATGATAGATAGAGGTGAACTTACCACCACAGCGGAGTATGGAACCGCAGACATGGTGCATGAAATCGCAAACCTTTATCAATCCTGCGACCCATTCAAACACAACGCATTTGTGATGAAAGGGCATGAAGATGGCATTATCACCTTTGGCAAAACAATTCAGCAAGCAGAATTTAAACTTTATCACACCATCCAAACATATTTGGACAAACAAAAGAGAAACGGAATAAACAATGACACAGCAACATAGAAGCATGGGGTTACTTGGTGCCATTTCCATTGGTATAGGTGGCATGGTGGGCGGTGGCATTTTTGCTGTTTTAGGTGAAGCGGTATCCTTGGCGCATGGTGCAACAGCGGTTGCTTTTCTTTTTGCGGGAAGTGTTGCCTTGCTTACCTCTTATGCTTATGCAAAATTATCTGTGGCTTATCAAAATCGTGGCGGTACAGTTGTATTTATCGATTATGCTTTTGGTCATGATTTACTTTCCAGCAGTGTGAATGTGATGTTGTGGCTCAGTTATTTGGTTACCATTGCTTTATATGCATCCGCCTTTGCTGCATACGGACAAACTTTTTTCTCAGGTGGGTATAACCCTTGGCTAGCACATATTTTAATCAGCGGTGTGATTATATGTGCTGCTGTTATTAACGTTGTAAGTGTATCATTTGTGAGCAAATCTGAATTCACCATGGTATTGATTAAAGTCTTACTACTCATTTTAATTGTTGTGGTCAGTTTGCCTTATGTCAGCATGGATAAAATTGCGCCCACGCATTGGGAATCCCCACTTACCATTGTTACTGCAGGCATGATTATTTTTGTGGCTTATGAGGGCTTTGAATTGATTGCCAATGCTGCTGAAGATATTAAAAATCCTACCTCAAACTTGCCCAAAGCTTTCTATATTTCTACGGTGCTGGTGATTGCATTGTATGTCTTAATTTCTATTGTCACGGTTGGTGTGGTACCTGAGGCGCAACTGATGCAAGCCAAAGATTATGCACTGGCGATTGCAGCAAAACCCGCTTTAGGAGATGTGGGGTTTACCATTGTTTCGGTCGCAGCATTGTTGTCCACATTTTCAGCCATCAATGCCACGATTTATGGGAATGCCCGTTTAGGCTACTTTCTTGCCAAAGAAGGTGAGTTACCCCAACTGTTGGGGACAGAGAAACGAAATATTCCTAGCTTTGATATTCTTGTGATTACCCTATTGAGTTTACTACTTGCCAATACCATTGAACTCACCGAAATCGCCATCATTGGCAGCGCAGGTTTTTTGCTTATTTTTGCTATTGTTAATATCGCAGCCTATAAATTAGTAGATGATATTCAGGGGAATAAACCTTTGTTGATACTTGCTGTTCTCGCAAGTGTATCGGCACTTATTACCTTACTCATTTATACCTATGCCCATAATCCCAAAGCTATTTTGGTGTTTGTACTATTTGTTTTTATATCTATTGTCTTTGAATTGTTTTATGGACGATTGATTCGTAAGTAATTTTTGTGGTGAGGTATGTTGATAATCATGGATTGAATGTAAGAATGAAATATAAGGGGTGGGGTTGACAAATGCGATTAATATCTGCAACTTAACTTGATGGGTTGGGTCTTGTTGTGGATATTGTCTGCATGGGTTAATCCAGTACATGCAGAAGAGCTTCACTCCACTTTGTGCAGTGAGAGTAGTGATGGAAGTATGGTCAGTTGTAAACATGCATTGAACCTTACTTGCCATACTAGTGGGGCAACGCTCAAAGCAAAACGAGATACCAGAAGCAAGTATCCCGCCGTTAAAATGATTGTTAATCAAATCTTAGAATTATCAAAAATATATCCAGAATTAACACATATTCGAGTGGTAGAGAATGAAGATGGCCTGCCGACATTGCGCTTTTCGCATGGAGCAATCTCAGCCGCAAGGTTATCCAGCCCGATGAAAAAGGGTGGGAGCGTGCTCCAGCTTACACCAGATGGCTATGCATTCTCGCTCGTGTTCTATCGCGGGGCATGGCATGGCGCAGCTTTGTTCAGCCCCATTCGTTTGGGTGGTGTAAACCTATGGTATCAGAAAAGGCTGGGCAAATCCGCTGGTGTCCATGCTCGCAGGATCATCCAACAGGTTGATGGGATTATTCATAAGTCGACAGAACGCTATCGTAATCATGTGGCCTTATAATTCAGGGTTAGATGATACTAAATACGTGATATTAACTTGTTTTGGCGATGCTTTAATTTTTTATTGGAGGACAAATAATGAAAGGTTATATGGGTTTATTTATCAATGGAGTAATATTCTTTATTGTGGCTGCTGGTGTGCTTGTGTCTTGTACAGGTGAAAAGGGAGTAACGATTCAGGATTTTGAGGGTTCAGGTGGGGCACTATTTAAAGGGGTTAAACTTGGCACTGGTAGCCCTCCAGAGATTATCAATGAAGATGCGAGTGCTTCATCAAGTTACTTGCAATTGCAATCAGGTAAGACATTTGGTGAAAGTAATGGGGTTGGATTTGATTTAAGCAGTCGTGGGGTTTCCAATCATATCGTTGCAGATTTTGATTTCCGAATTACTTGCATGGGGTCTAGAACAGGGTTTTCTGGTGGAGGTTGTGCTGACGGGTTCTCATTTTTGTTATTGGATGCTTCGAAGCATGGTAACAGTGGCGCCCCTGCTGTAACCCAAGGAGAAACTGGAGCGCTGAAGAATGGAGCTCAATTCGCACTTGGATTTAATACTTTCTATAATATTGGCTCTCTATCAGATGGTGGTAGCGGCAATTCAGTTTCTTTGCTGTTTAACAATAAATTTATTCATGGCTCTGCAAAGCCTATATCCTTTGACCTTGCTACTGGCACACAGGGGAAAAAGGGGAAATTCCACCATGCACACATTGACTTGCTACTGGGTGAAAAACCAAATATTAGCGTTAAACTAACCAGTGGCGTTACAGGGAAGACGATCACCCCGTTTTCGAAGTTTGATCTTTCCAGTGTGGCAGAGATGAAGGCAGCAAAATGGAGGGTTGGTTTTGCGAGCCGTTGTGGTGATGCTTGTTCTGAAGTGGATATTGATAATGTGAATGTTAGTTTTTCAAGGGAATAACATGTTTGATTTCGCTGGCATCATAAAAAAACTACCTTTTATAATTATATTGGTATTGATTCCGCTTACTGGTTTGGCTGATGTGCTGAATCCTATTAAAGAAGGTGGAAAATGTTATGAGCCTGATTGTAAACATTACCAAGCACTGATGAACACCTTAGATAGGGCTATTGATGATGGCAATGCGGCCAAGGTGCGTTATCGTTATTTGTTAGACTTGGAAAAAAACCACAAAGAAGTTTTGCAGGATAATTTGGATATCACGGAAGATCAATTGGATCGAGCATTGCTAACATGGCAATCGGTCAAGGTGCTTAGGTCCGTTGCCAAGGGTGCTTGGGAAGCGGCGATGTTTCTTAGTGATAATCCTAAGGGCGTTGTCGATATTATTTCTAAATCATTTAAACAAATGGTTGGTAGTGACGAAACGAAAGATACACAGTATCGCAAAGCTGCGATGCTGAGAGACTTGGCACGAGGCAAGCCTTCAGGGGAGGGGGTTAAGCAAGAGGTTATTGCTAGAATTAAGGCTGGGTTAAAGGAAAAACTGGAGAGTGAAGGTTACTCATCAGGTGTAGCACAAGGCGTTGCAGATGGATTGATTACACAATTGACCAAGATAGCAGAGCAATCGAATGGTCAAATGAACTTGGCTGATATCGTAGCTCAAAGTATCAATGGCTATGTACAGGGTCAAAATGAAGAACGTAAGCGGCGTATTGAAACATTACAAAATGAATCAGTGAGCGCAAATAATGCGTTGAATGAGGCGATAAGGCGGATAGGAGCATTACGACGACCGCTTGACCGTACAGTAGCATTGTTACAGAAAATGGAAGCATCAAAACGACAAATCCAGAAAGAAACAGAGACGTGTAGGTTTGAAGCAGCTAAGCCTTGTTGGAAAACATATGAGTTCGCGCTCCAGAAATCTCGAAAGGCTTATCAAGCTATACTTGAGCAATTGCAGCGCGCAGAAAAATCTAAGGAAGGTGAGCTTACGAGTCGTCAGGCTAGTGCCCAAGAGCTTAGAAAAAGGCTGACTGCGGCTTACAAGAAAGTTGATCAATTATTAAGTCAACATAAGAGCAAGGTTGCTCAATATAAGCAGGCAAAAAACGAATATGAAACGAGTAAAGAGATGTTAAAGAAAACAGCCGATGCAATATCTGAGGCTAATCAGAAGAAAGAACCTGTTCAGCCACTTAGTGATTTATATTCAAAATGGTGGAATGACACCCAAAAACAAAAGGTTAAATTCTTGAGCCTTAAATCAGAAGTGGAACCAGTATTGAATCAGGTTAAAGCATTACGTGCCAAAGCAGATGAAGACTTTTTAGAATTAAAACAAGTTGAAAAGCAGGTTCAAACACTTGAGAAAGCGATAGATGCATTACGCAAGGACAATCAGAGCAAGATAAAAAAAGCAGAGCAACAGCAGAAGGCCGCTGCAAAGTATGCTAGAGAGCAACTTGATGCATGCCTTAAACATGCTTATGCAAAAGGTTCTGGAAGTTTGATATACACAGTGGCAAGAGCTCCCAAGGTAGGCGGTGGAGAGCAAGGTAATATGCGCGGTGATGCACAAGCAGATAACTTATTTCAAAGTGCAAAGAGTGGGTACGATGTGGCACTGCAAAGCCTGAAGCAGAAACAGAAGTGGCGTGTTGAAGTGCTATGTCCCGAGGATGATAATTCAAGTGTTTCGGGAGTAGGGCCATGTCACACCAATTTGGATGCGTTAAAAAAAGTAGATATGAATGTTATTAAGGTGCTTCCCAAAGGTGATAAAGAGATAACTGTGGAGCACCTAGAACGATTGCTTAAAGCCTATGATTCTTATTACAAAAATGTAGCAGATACACTTGATAATCAAGCGGTGTGTATGGAAAAAAAAGATCAAGCTTTGAGAGCTCGTATTAGAGGGTATTTATTTAACAGCCTTAGCACAACCTCCTTTTATAGTGGATATATTGGGCTTACTAAGAATGTGGCCAATTATGTACGTCAGATTGATTGGGAGCTTAAAGGCCTGATAGCGGCATTAAAGGCAAAAGATTGGTTCTATCCAATTAATGATCTTCCTCCTTTTGGTTTGGTTACCGAATCTTCCAAATATAAGTCTCCTCTGGAAGCACATAATAAATCAGGCTTTGATTTAAGCACACTGGATGTTCGAATGCCAGGGGTTCAGGCATTGATTGATGGTTACCACCGAGAAAGGGGTATTTACATATTGCTGACTAAACGTTTTACCTTTTTGCAAAAGGAACTGAAGAATACAGTTAATGGTTTGGCTAGCTGGGAGCGTATTGAGGAATCTTTGAATAATATTTTATCCAGCTTTGAAGCTGGTATGCATTTGTTGCCAGAAGACTTTGATGCGGATGGTAACCCATTACCGACACCTATTCCAAGTTGGTATTACGAAAAATATGATAACCTTATTGAGGAAGCTGGAGTCCGCACAGCAATATTACCTCCTGCAGCAACCGATTTTTCTTTTTATATGTTAGCACTTAAACATATATCATGGCCAGGAGTTTCGATAAAAAAACCTAAACCAAACTATAATATGCCGTCGGCATTGGAACCAACCGCATCTCAAATGATTATGACACCACCACCAAAAAGGTTTAGCGGAGATTAAATGAATAGAGAAATTGTAAATCGACTATCATAGTTATTGAAGGTGTTTTTCTGGTATAATCTGGAACGCAAAGGATGCAGTATGTGATTAGTTATGGATGCTTCTTTTGTTTGCACATCGACCCTGTGATTGCTAGTTGTTCTTTAAAGCTCATCTCCACGATGTTCAGTAACTTTGAAATTGTTGGTTGACGTTGTAGCTGTGCCGACGAGCAGGGGGAGCTATTTCTACATGATTCGAGCAACTCCAGTTCACTCTGAATGCCGCTTTTTGCTGTGGATGCATCCAGTGATAATCGATTTAGACATGTTGTAGCTTTTGACATCCAGCGTTCTTGTCCAAACAGTATCGCGCGCGGACCAGCAGCAGTAGTGTTCGGCTTTTGTTGTACTGTGCGCAAGGCAATATCAGCTCCAGTATCCAGCATCCGAATCAGCCAGATAAGGTCGGCTGCTGCCTGTAATATGGTTGGATTGTCACTGTTGTCACCTGTATGACTTAGGGTGCTAATGGCACCTTTCAAGGTTGACTTTATGAGGGGTACATCACCCTCCAGAATACCTGCATTCGCCAGTACGGAGAGCATGACTTTCATGTCCTGCAACTCCTGCACGGTAAGCTTAACCTCAGATTTATTGATGGTTGTTTTGATGAGTGATTGCCGTAGCAGTTCAAGGGCTGGGGAGATGATACGTCGAGCTTGGATGCTGAGTTGTTCCTCGGGCAGGCGTGCGTGTTGTATGGCATTTTGCAACAGATTGGATGCTTCGAAGAAGCCCTTATCCCATGTTTTTAGAGCCTGAATTTCTAGTTTGCGCCCCCGTACATAGCCGCAGAACTCAGCCTTGTTGATTCTAGGAGTGCAGTAATTCGGGCATTTTTGCATCGTTTCGGCAAACGCATTCGCTCGTTCGTATGTGCGGGAAGTGGTGGCATCCAAGCTCCAAGCAAATGAGCCTTTCTGGGAAGCGCACAGGTTGCGCCAGACAAATTGCACCGTGGCATTGGGGTGATGCTGCAGGCGTGCCAATACCTTTTGGTAGGCGCTATCAGACACAAGGTTACGAAAAACTTCTAGTCTTCCACTGTCATGTTCTTTTTCTTCAGCTGCTGCACTTTGTGCAAATAGGAGTATTCCAGTTAGAAGTATGGATAGCGTCCGAAGATGTAGCACGTTTATTCCTTCCACTGCCTGCGGCGAATGAAATATATGGGAATATATATACATATAGCCAGTACCAATACAATCGGAAAACCAAATATACTTATAGGGATAGACCAGTTCATCAGCCAAGCGCTTCCATATGCAAGAAAAAGCATGGCAATGGTCAATATAGCGGCTTCAATATGTGCATGATTGGTATTCATTTCAGTATATATTTGAATATGTAACAGTTTGTTTGTTGCATGTAGACCTCGTATGGTATGGTGTACATTTCTATTCCATAGAATAGTTGTTGTGGGCGATTTATACAAATGAGAGGGTAAGATGAATAAATTATTGGTTGTGTTCGCGGCAGGCTGTTTTGGCGGTTTGATGAATAGTTTGACGGTATGGTTGTTTGGCAAATATGGAGTTTCATCCATGTTGGATGCATCTATCGCGCCACAGCTTACCGCAGCATGGCTTTATCCTCGCATTGTTTGGGGTGGTATTTGGGGTATATTGTTTATCCTACCTTTTCTGAATAAAAAATGGTTGCTCAAAGGCTTGCTTCTTAGTTTTGCGCCAACAGTCGTACAATTATTCTATATTTTTCCCGAAGTCGCACATAAAGGTTTGGCAGGCATGGACTTGGGCATGCTTACGCCATTGCTTGTGGTCTTTTTCAATGCTGTTTGGGGTATTATGACTGCTTATGCTATCAAAATATCGTATAAAGCATATTGAGCAGTGTATTTATTAGGCTTCATTTAACCATGATAAGATAGACTTTTTATCTGGAATGCCACCCGCATGTACCACTTTACCATTAATCACTACGCCCGGCGTGGACATCACCCCATAAGACATAATCTTTGCCATATCTTCGACTTTCTCTAACGCAATCTCGATATCATGTTCGCCTGCAATATTCTCAATCAAAGCTTGTGTTGTTTTGCAACTGGCACAACCTGTACCCAATACTTTTACTTCTATCATTTCTTTTACCTCACACAATTATATTAAAGAACCAACCCACCAACATGATGGAAACCGTCACAATGGCTGTAAACAAAGCCAAAGCTTGCCACTGAATCACTTTTCTTAAGATAAGTAATTCAGGCAATGAAATAGCTGCAATGCTCATCATAAAGCTGAGCGTAGTGCCAAGCGCAACACCTTTGAGAAGCATGGCTTCTGCCAAGGGAATCACACCCACCGCATTGGAATACAAAGGTACACCAATCAACACCGACATCGGTACAGCTAACCAGTTGTTGGCATCGCCAAGGCTCGCTGCCCAGTTTTCAGGGAAATAGCCATGAAACAATGCGCCAAGTCCTACGCCTACAATCACCCATTTCCAAATTCTGCCCACAATTTCTTTGACTTCGCCAAAGGCATAACGATGGCGAGCGGGCAGTGAATTATCCTGTTCAATGGCCTGCACTTCGCCCATTTGGATTTTCCACACATAATCTTCTACCCAGCGCTCAGGCTTAAATTTTTCCATGATAATGCCGCCGAAAAAGGCCACAACCATGCCCGATGCCACATAAAGCGCTGTGATTTTCCAGCCCACCATGCCCCAAAGCATCACCACCGCAATTTCATTAATCATGGGGCTGGCAATCAAGAATGAGAAGGTCACACCCAAAGGAATGCCTGCCTCCACAAAGCCAATAAACAATGGCACGGATGAACATGAGCAAAATGGCGTGACAGCGCCCAATACAATCGCCAGCACCCGCGCTGCAAACTTGGATTTGCCTTGAATATAAGTGCGTACTTTTTCAGGTGAAACAAATGAGCGAAACAACCCCATAATATAAATAATCGTCACCAGCATAAAAAATATCTTGGTGATATCCATGATAAAGAAATGCACGCTCTCGCCCATGCTGCTTTCTGCCGTTAAGCCGAATACATCAAAAGCAAGCCAATCTGCTAGTGTCTTAAACATCAGCAGCCTCCTTCCGTAAGGCTAGAGTGGGGCGGCTGGGCATAGACTGCAATCGCTCTCTATCCATTTGGAAAGGTTGTTGGTTGATATATTCTTTTATAACTTTGTGAATAATCTCCTTTTGAAAAGGAGAGACTTGCGGATGTGGTGAATACAATACCCACTGCTCTTGCCTGCGATCTATAATCAGTTGATTTAATTTCATGATGGATAAGTGCCTAGAAATTTTTGACTGGGGTAAATCCAGTGCATAGCTAAGTTCGCAAACACACATTTCTTGCTGGTCAAAGATTAAGGTTAAACAACGCAACCTTGTTTCATCAGCCAATACTTTAAAAAACTCACTGCTCATACATAATTCCTCTTATCCGTATATGTGAATGTGCGCATATTCATATGATATGATGAGTAAGTCAAGTGATTTGATAAGCAAGTATGCTTATTTGTTCTGTTTGCTTGGAATAGGGAGTATACATAAGAATAAGATGTGGACTTTTGATACAGCTATCAGCAATAGTTCGCGTTATGAAAAATCAATATCCAGAAAAAACATGTGAAATAGAAAATTTGGTACGCCACCCAAAATTGGTGGAGGCTGCTATTGCAGGTAAAAAAACGCAGCAGCGCCGTGATGGTGTGTATGCATATCCAGGTGAGAAGTTCGAGCTTAATGGTGTAGCTTTTGAAGTCACATCATTAACCCGTGAAACACTTGGCGATATGGATGATAAAGCTGCACAAGCTGAGGGCTATCCAAACTTAGCGATGTATAAAGGGCTTATTTTAAGTATGCATAAGGGTATGGAGTGGGATGAAAGCTCTCCTGTTTGGGTGCATAGCTTTAAGCGCGTGGATGCAGCGTAATACAATTGTAGTCGCATCATGAAAGCAAGTCAGATTGCTGTAGCCTTGGTGCATTGCCCTGTATTGAATCGTAAGGGTGAAAGCTCCACGACATCCATTACACCTATGGATGTACATGATTTTGCGCGTACTTGTGCGTTTTATGGCATTGAAAAAGTGTATTTGGTGCATCCTGCCCAAGGCATGCAAGCCATGGTACATGATTTAACAGCTTACTGGGCAAACGGCGAAGGCGGTGTGCGCAATGTTGGTCGCAAACAGGTGCTGGAGTCGGTGTGTGTGGTGGATTCGTTGGAAGATGCGCAAAAAGATGCTGATTATCAGCTTTGGATGACCTCTGCACAGGTTGAAAATGGTGAAATGATTGAGCCCAGTGATTTGCCTGAAAGGGCAGGAAATCATTTAATTGTCTTTGGTACAGGATGGGGTTTGGATGTGAAAAAACTACCAAATGCAAATGGATGGTTGTCACCGATAGTTGGGATAGGTAAGGTGCGCCACCTTTCGGTACGGGCAGCTTTGGCAATTTACCTAGATCGATTGGGGTTGTAGTTGAGTTTGGAGGCATAAAATGCGTGCGTTGGATGATGTAACAAAAGATCAGTTGCGTGATGATATTCCTACATTCCGTGAGGGCGATACTGTCCGCGTGAATGTACGGGTTGTTGATTTTAAAGATGGTAAAAAAGGTGCTGAAAAGCGTGAGCGTTTGCAGGCTTATGAAGGTGTTGTTATTGCACGTCATAACAAAGGCATTTCTAGTAGCTTTACAGTGCGTAAAATTTCAAATGGTATTGGTGTTGAGCGTGTTTTCCCATTGCACTCACCTATGCTAGAGAGCATTAGTGTAACGCGTCGCGGCCAAGTCCGTCGTGCAAAACTATACTATTTGCGTGAGTTGAGAGGTAAGGCGGCGCGTATTCGCGAGCGTCGTTACTAAGTAGGTTTTTGGGCATTGCCCTTTTGTGGTTTTGATAAACGAGGGCTCCTAGTGGGCTCTCGTTTTGTTTTTTGGTCAAAGTTATTGTTAAATATGGAGTAAGGGATGACAAATCGAACAGATTTTTTTCAGGCAGATTTAGATGATAAGATGGTTGTGGATGCGATTGCGGATGAATTGGGTCGCCAACAACATACATTGGAATTGATTGCCAGTGAAAACATTGTTTCTAAAGCTGTGATGCAGGCGCAAGGCTCAGTGATGACCAATAAGTATGCTGAAGGTTATCCTTCTCGTCGTTATTATGGTGGTTGTGAACATGTTGATAAGGTTGAGGCTTTAGCCCAAGCGCGTGCGAAAGAAATCTTTGGTGTCAAACATGTGAATGTACAACCGCATTCTGGTTCACAAGCGAATATGGCGGTTTATATGGCTGCTTTGAAACCTGGCGATACGGTGATGGGCATGGATTTGGCGCATGGCGGACACCTTACCCATGGCTGCCCAGTGAATTTCTCTGGGTTGCTATACAACGTGGTGGCGTATGGTGTGCGCGAAGATAACCATTTGATTGATTATGATGTCATGCAGGCTTTGGCGGAAGAGCATAAACCAAAAATGATTATTGGTGGTGCATCGGCTTATGAGCGTGAAATTGATTTCAAGCGTATGCGTGAAATTGCTGATTCTGTAGGGGCAATTTTATTTGTGGATATGGCGCATTATGCAGGTTTGATTGCAGCGGGGGTTTATCCATCGCCAGTGGGTCATGCGCATGTGATTACCACAACTACACATAAAACATTGCGTGGGCCACGTGGTGGCATGATTTTAACCGATGATGATGATTTGGCAAAAAAACTAAATTCACGTATTTTCCCAGGTATTCAAGGTGGTCCATTGATGCATGTGATTGCTGCAAAAGCAGTGGCATTTGGTGAGGCTTTGGGCGAGCAATTTAAGCAGGATATGGTACAAGTGATTAAAAATGCTCAAACGTTGGCAGATACATTAACTGAAGGTGGCTTTGCTGTGGTTTCAGGTGGTACTGATTGTCATATGTTCCGTTTGGATGTACGCCCTCAAGGCATTACAGGCAAAGTGGCTGAAGAAGCTTTGGAAGCCGCAGGCATTACAACCAATAAGAACACCATTCCGTTTGACCCAGAATCGCCATTTGTGACATCGGGTATTCGAATTGGTGCATCTGTGATTACTGCGCGTGGTATGAAAGCAGCAGAAGCTAAGCAGATTGGCGAGATGATTCTGAAAGTATTAAAAGCACCAGAAGATACTGCATTGCAAGCCAGTGTTGCAGCAGAAGTGCGTGCTTTGACAGACCGCTTTCCTATTTATACGGACTGATTGATGCATTGCCCATTTTGTTCGAATGCTGATACCCGTGTGATTGATTCACGTGTGGTAGAAGATGGGGCAACCGTGCGTAGACGACGTGAGTGTGAAGTGTGCGAAAAGCGTTTTTCCAGTTATGAACGAGCAGAACTTCGATTGCCTATGGTGATTAAAAAAGATGGTACGCGTCAAAGTTTTGATGTGGAAAAATTACGTCATGGCATGCAAAAAGCTTTGGAGAAGCGTCCTGTATCGGCTGAAGCTGTTTCTTCAGCACTCAATCATATATTATCCACAGTGCAAGGTTTGGGAGAGTCTGAAATTCCAGCCAGTAAGGTTGGGGATTATATGATGGATGCTCTACAAAAATTAGATGCTGTTGCATATGTTCGCTTTGCATCGGTATACCGTGAATTTAAAGATATTGATGAGTTTCTCTTGGCTGTGAAATCCGCAATGGATACAGATGGTCAGAAAACAAAAGGATAAAACATGGCTATGAAGATTGCTGTATTGCCAGGTGATGGCATTGGACCTGAAATTGTAAATGAAGCATTAAAAGTGCTGGAAGTATTGAATCAAAAGTTTGATTTGAATACGACGTGGCAGGAAGCAACCATTGGTGGCGCAGGCTTTGATGCTGAAAAAAGTCCGTATCCCGCTTCGACGCAAGCTTTAGTCAAAGCCAGTGATGCAGTACTTTTAGGCGCTGTGGGTGGCCCACAATGGGAAGCTTTGGATAAGCCTTTGCGCCCTGAAGCAGGCTTATTGCGTATCCGCGAAGATTTAGGATTGTATGCCAACTATCGCCCAACCAAAGTGTTTGACCAACTGCTAGGTGCATCAACATTAAAACCAGAAGTGGTACAAGGCGTGGATATTTTGGTGGTGCGTGAATTGGTATCGGGTATTTATTTTGGGCAGCCGCGTGGTTTTGAAGAATATGAAGGCGAGCGTTCTGGTTTTAATACTATGCGTTATCGCGAATCTGAAGTTCGCCGTATTGCACGTAAGGCTTTTGAAGCAGCGCGTTTGCGTGATAATAAGGTATGCAGTGTAGAAAAAGCCAATGTATTGGAAGTATCCGAGTTGTGGCGTGAGATTGTGAGCCAAGTGCACCAAGAAGAATACTTAGATGTGGAGCTATCGCATATGTATGTGGATAACGCAGCCATGCAATTGATTCGTAACCCCAAACAATTTGATGTGATTGTAACAGGCAATTTGTTTGGTGATATTTTATCTGATGAAGCATCCATGCTTACGGGTTCGATTGGTATGTTGCCTTCAGCTTCGATTGGCGAAGATTTTGCTATGTATGAGCCGATTCATGGTTCAGCACCTGATATTGCAGGGCAAGATAAAGCCAACCCTTTGGCGACGATTTTATCGGTGGCGATGATGCTGCGCTTTTCTTTGAATCGTGCGGATTTGGCAGAAAAAGTAGAACTGGCTGTGGAAAATACCTTGAATGCAGGTGTTCGAACTGTTGATTTGGCGGATGGAGAATCGCCAGTATCGTGTTCTGCTATGGGTGATGCAGTGTGTGCGGCGTTGGAGGCATTGGCATGAATAGTACAGAAACAATGCAGCCTTTTTTGGATAAAAAAGATGGTTATGTTGTTGCAGTTGTGGGTGCGACAGGTGCTGTGGGTGAAACCATGCTTGAGATTCTTGCAGAAAGAAAATTTCCCATATCAGATATAATCCCTGTTGCCTCTAGTCGTAGTGCGGGCTCGGAAATCACCTTCAATGGTAAAGATTATACGGTGCAAGATTTGGCAATATTTGATCCAACAGGTGTGGATATTGCTTTGTTTTCTGCAGGTGGCGGAACTTCAAAAGCGTATGCTCCAAAATTTGCAGAAGCTGGTTGTTATGTTGTAGATAACTCAAGCGCATGGCGTATGGATGAAGATATTGCATTGGTTGTGCCAGAGGTAAATCCGCATGCCTTAGAAATGGCGCGTGAGAACCATATTATTGCTAATCCGAATTGCTCAACGATTCAAATGGTGGTGGCTCTCAAACCTTTGCATGATACTGTTCCGATTGAGCGTGTTGTTGTATCTACATATCAAGCTGTATCTGGCGCAGGTGGTAAAGCTATGGAGGAGCTTGCTAAACAAACAGCAGCATTGCTTAATGGTGAAGAGCCTGAAATAGATGTTTTCCCAGCGCGTATTGCATTTAATGTCATTCCACATATTGATGTATTTATGGATGATGGCTACACCAAAGAAGAACGTAAAATGATGGATGAAACATGTAAAATCCTCGAATCTGATATTGCTGTGACAGCGACCACAGTTCGTGTCCCAGTTTTCTATAGTCATTCGGAATCTGTGAATATAACATTTTCAGGGCAAATGAGTGCAAATCAGGCGCGAGACTTGCTTGCCGATGCAGAAGGAATTTGTGTCGTTGATGATCCAAGTGGGGAAGATTATCCGCTTGCATCCGAGGCATCAGGAAGCGATTCTGTGTGGGTGGGGAGAATCAGAGATGATAAATCTTACCCTAATTCCTTGCACTTATGGGTTGTTGCCGATAATGTACGTAAAGGTGCAGCTCTAAATGCTGTACAAATAGCGGAAATTTTAATTCGCCAACCTTAATTTGTGCACATTATATTACGGTTAGGTTGAGCTTAGGGAGGCACGCATGTGTCGTCAATTCATGCATGTTTTTTGCGCTATGGCGCTATCATTTTTTGGATTCTGGGGAACTGCATTTGCCGTATCTCTAGGCAAGGTGGATGTGGCAAGTCATCTTGGCGAGCCTTTTTATGCTGAGGTACCACTCAATTTGGATGACGGCGAGTCTATTGCCAGTGTGTTTGTTGAGTTGGCATCACCTTCAGATTATCGTATTTTAGAAGTTTTTCGTGATGGTGCGGTTTCTTTAGTTCGTGCAGATGTAAAAAGTGATAGTCGTGGAAGCCGTGTTGAGCTGACTTCGGTTGAAGGTATTGAATCGCCGTTTTTTAACTTGGTTTTAAAAGTTCGTCATGGACATGCGACACATTTTAAAAAGTTTGCTGTATTTTTGGATTTACCACGTGCTGCCCGACCTAGTGTTGCTACAAAAGCAGAAGTATTACCTGTTAAAACAGCTTCGGAGATAGCTAAGCAAGAAACTTATACTGCTGAGTCTACAACCAAAACAGAAGCACAAGCTTCTGAATCTGCATTTAAAGCTTATGATGGTTGGGCGCGAACAGCCAAATATGGACCTATGGTTTTTGGTGATACCATCACTACAGTTGCACAACGTTTGCGAGTTGATAATCGCTATACCAATCAACAGGTAATGATTGCATTGTTTGAAAAAAATAAGACCAAGTTTGGTCAAGGTAATATCAACTTGATTAAGGCAGGCACATATTTAGATGTTCCTTCTGCGAGAGAAGTTGAGCAAATCACTCCGCAACAAGCACTTGCTGAGTTGAAACTGCACAATGCAAAATGGAAGGCTTTAACAAAGCAAGCTAAATATGCGCGTGTGCAAGAAGCGCAGCAAAACCGCTATAGTAAGCGCGTTCGTATTGGCAAGTCTGCCAGTGGTGTAGCTTCTCAACCAATGGCAATGTCTACAAATCAACCAAGTGAAGATGCAAGCCACGTAACAAACGATGCAACGACAAAGAAAAACAGTTTAAGCAGCGCAGTTGGAAATAAGGATGCAGTTAAAATATCTGGTGCATCCAGTACAACAAAAACAGGCAAAAGTAGTGATGCGTTGATGGTATTGCGTCAAGAAAATGCTGATTTACAAAAACGTTTGCAAGAAATGGAAACGCAAGTTGCAAAACTTTCATCTCAGCCTACAGCAACTGAAGCTATGGCTGCATCAGATGCAAAAATTAAGAAGCTTGAATTACAATTAGCACGTCAATCAGCAGCACTTGAAAAAGCACGTAAACAAAATGAAATGCAGGATAGTGGTCAGTCAATGGGTATGCTGACATGGATTTTATCAGGCATTATCGGTTTGTTGGCTATAATTGCAGGTTACCTAGCCTATGCTTTGCGGGGTCAACGTATTCACCCTGTACAGCAAGAGGCGGAACAAGTCATTGAACCAGAAATGGATGACGTGGAAGAAATCGAAGTTGAAGAAACAATGTTTGATGAAGATATTGAAACGGGTGAATATTCCCCGCAAGAAGAGCAAGAGATATCACATACCATTCCAGAATTAACAGATGAGGACACTTCTGAAATAGAAGCATTCCAAGGCTTGATTGAAGACGCTGATCCTAATGTGGATTACTTGGCTGAAGCAGATGTGTATATGCGCTATGGCATGGAGGATGAGGCAGAAAAACAAGTCCGAACAGCACTACAATTACGTGAAGATAATAAAGATGCACACATAAAATTAGCTCAAATACTTCATGCTCGTGGTAATACGTTAGGGCTTGAGGAAGCTATTAAAGCCGCCAACTCAATTTTAGTGGGTGATGCCTTAGTATCATTTACAGCAGCAGTTGACGGGCTGGAAAGTGGGGCGCCTTCAGATTCAGAAGTAAGTGAAGGTGAGGTGAATTTGGATGATACCTTGCCACCGGTAGAAATAGAAACACCTGTGGTTGCAGGTGTTGCAGATATTGAGAGTGAAGACCTTGATATGACAGATTTTGAATTACCTGACTTTTCAGCAGCTGAGGGTGATGATGAAAGTGTGAGTGAAGAAGTAGGTGTTTTGGATGAAACTACAGAGGTTCGTGCTGATGATATTAGCGTGCAAGCTGAAGAAGCAGGTGCAGAATCGAATTCATCAGAGCATGATGTGGATGATGGACTTGATTTCGATTTGAGTGATTTAGAGGCTGATTTCGATGAGGAAGTTGCCGATGAATCTATAGCTGAAGCCGATACGGAAATAAATATCGAAAGTGAAGCAGAAGATATGCTTGATATGGGTGATTTAGATATAGATGCTGAAACTTCAATGTCTGACAGTGATAATGTTACAAGTGAAGCTGCGGATGATGGTCTTGATTTTGATTTGAGTGATTTAGATGAGAAAGTTACCGATGAATCTGTAGCTGAACCCGATACGAAAACAAATATCGAAAGTGAAGTTGTAGATGATAAAACAGAAGCTTTAACTATTACAGAATCAGATGACTCCGAGGATGATTTTAGTTTGGATTTATCAGATTTGGAATTACCAGAAGGCGATACGGAAGAGGAGGAGTCTGAAGGTAGCGTAGCTTCTTCTTTTGATACAGCAGAATTAGAAAAAACAGTTGTGATGGATTGGTCTAAAGGTGTGACTGATACAAGCTCTTTGGCTGAGAAAGAGAACGAAAATAATGACAAGGATATACCTGATGATACCGGTAATTTTGACCTTGCTGATTTAAGTATAGATGATGAATCTGAAGTGGTTGATAGCGAAGAAGGTGTAAGTGAGACTGCCGATGTTGAAACAGAGGCTTTGGATATCTCATCTGGTGTTACAGAGGGTGATATAGATGGAGATATGACGATATCCAATCTCATGTCGTTGGATGATAATCCGAGTGCAGATGAAACATCTGAATCTGGTGAGCATGTATCCAGTGTAGAGCTGGATTTGAATGACTTAGATGTTGATTTGGATGCCGCTGAACATGATGATTTAGAAGAGTTTACTAGTACTATTCAAGCTACACTCAGTGATTTGGGTGTTGATGACAGTGAGATAGAAATAATGGATTCAGACGATGACCATGGGGTTAATTTGGATGCGCTTGATTTAAGTTTAGATGGTATGGAAAGTTCGGATTTACTTCATGATGTTTCAGGAAGTGATACCAATGACTCGATAGATAATTTGGATGTTGGTCTGGAGCTTGATGATTTATTAAGTGATTTAGATGATGAAAATGATAAGAAGGATAAAAGTTAACATATCATATCATGGTTCAACATACCTCTGCGAGATGGTTTTTTGCAGCTTTGATTGCGGTTGTTATATTTTTAAATCATGTATGGGTTTGGTCTTTATTTCATTTAATTTATATCATGCTGATATTGCGAATATTGGATAAAGATTATCAGTCTAGCTGGTTAAAACCTTGGTATTTATTGCGGTGGTTGTTGATTCCAATACTCGTGTTACACATTTTATTTACACCGGGCGAGATTATTTTTGTGGGCTATGCGCTACCCATCAGTTATGAAGGCTTGCAGCGTGGGCTTGGTCTGGCTTTGCATTTGAGTGAAATCTTCTTTGCAGCCATATTGTTAGCTAGGTTGCTTCCATTATTAATTTGGATAAAAGCAATTTCATATATACCCAAACTTCATCAACGTTTACTTCCTTATTTATGTTTGATGCCGAGAATTATAGTTGGTGTGCGAGTTTTGGTGCGCAAGACATACAAACAATGGCGGCTTGAGCCTTTAAAATTTCAAATGTTACCTTTATATATCAGTAGGCTTGTTGAAGGGGTTGAGAATTATTCTAATCGTCGTGCTAAATATGTCTGGCAGGGATGGGATAAGTCAGTTTTGAGTGTGAATGAAGCTTCAAATATATATGCTAATCCACACCAATCAAAGCAAGAAACGCTTATGAATGGTGCCTTGATTTATGGCTTCATGCTACCCATGCTTATTGAAATTGGCGTTCGGTATCTATAATGCAGAGGGATAATCTCCAACGCATAGCCATGGTGATTGAATTTGATGGACGGCTTTTCCATGGTTGGCAACGTCAAGATAATGCAATAACAGTGCAAGAGGTTCTTGAAACTGCATTAAAGAAAATAGAAGGTCGCACAGTTTCCACCGTTTCATCTGGGCGCACAGATACGGGAGTGCATGCTGAGGCTATGTTGGTGCATGCGGATGTATCACGTGTGCGTTGGGAGCGTTCATCAAGGGCTTATACACAAGGTATGAATCAGTGCTTGCCCACTGGTGTTGTGGTGATAGGAGTGTGTGCAGTAGATGATGATTTTCATGCGCGATTTTCTTGTGTGGAAAGACATTACCGCTATAAAATATGGAATCGTTCAACGCCATCTGCGTTGATGCCATGGCGGCATTGGTGGATGCCTAGAGATTTAGATATAGCTGCTATGCAGCAAGCCTCTCAATATATGATAGGCGAACATGATTTTAGTTCATTTCAAGCATCAGGTTGTCAGGCGCATTCACCAGTTAGAAATCTCAAGCTTATTGAGATTAGCCGCCAAGGATGGGAAGTGCATATTCAAGTGCAGGCAGATGCTTTTTTGTATCATATGGTAAGAAATATTGTGGGTAATCTTGTACACATTGGCATAGGCAAATGGGAACCCGAATATATTGCTTGCATTTTAGAGCAAAAAAATCGTGCCATTGCTGCGGCGACAGCGCCAGCACAAGGACTATATTTTGTTGATGCGATATACCCTGAGTTTTCCGCACGTAGCCTGATAGGGGGTTAGGTGCTGGATCATTAAGTGCCTCGCATCATATATAATGCTTTAATCAATGATGCTTTTAAAGCGTTGTAGGTCTAGGGTGCGCAACATATTGTAAGGGATGTTATTTCTTAATTATTTTAGTGGCTAAAGCCTTGTATTGGGTTTTAGATTAGGTTTTGGAGTTGTCATGTTATATGTAGCAGTGCGTGCTGCCCGTAAGGCAGGGGATTTTATTGCACGAAGTTTTGACGAACGGTCAGACCTAAACATTCAGCAAAAGAAAGATCGAGACTTTGTAACCGAGGTGGATAAGAAAGCTGAAAATATCATTATCAGTGAAATTAAGCGGCATTATCCCGATCATGGTATCGTAGCAGAGGAATCAGAATCTGTGCATGCCAATGCATCCATCCAATGGCATATTGACCCATTGGATGGTACAACAAACTTTATTCATGGTTATCCACATTTCGCAGTGTCCATTTCTGCGTGGCGTGATGGAAAGCCGATGTTGGCTGTCGTTCATGATCCGATGAAAGATGAAACCTTTGAAGCGCAGCGTGGCAATGGTGCTTTTTTAAATCGTCGACGCTTGCGTGTAACAGAAGTGAATCAAGTGGGGCATGCGATTTTCGCATCAGGGCTACCGCCATATCGCCGAGATACGCATTTGGATGATTTTATGAAGCGTATGGATGCATGTATGCGCCAAGCTGAAGGCTATCGTCGGGGTGGCTCAGCAGCATTGGATTTGGCATATGTTGCTGCTGGACGCTTGGATGCTTATTGGGAAAGTGGTTTATGCTCTTGGGATATTGCAGCTGGCATTCTTCTCGTCCAAGAGGCTGGTGGGATTGTGACTGATTTGGATGGCGCAAAAGTAGATTTGGATAAAGGGGATGTATTGTGTGCAAATGCTCATCTACATAGACAGTTTACAGCCTTATTAAAGGTGTAACAAGTCGTTTATTTCCCTTCTTTTTGAAGCAATAAAAAGCCAGTTAGACCGCCAAAAAACAAAATAGGTAGCCAAGCGGCATAAGCTGGCGGAAGCCTTTCTCCGCTAGCAAGTAAGCCACTGGCATTGCCCAGCACATAAAATAATAAACCTAACGTAATGGCTGAAATAAGCCCCCAAGATGAGGCTGCAATGCGGCTGCCCATATTCATGCACAATGCCATGGCAAGCAAAACCATAATAAGGCAGGCCAATGGCGCTGAAAATTTACGGTGCAGGGTAAAAACAAAGCTTGTCGCATTTAACCCTGCCTGTTTGAGGCTTTCGGTATAACGATAAAGTTGCATCAATTTCATATGCCTAGCACTGGGTGGATCTGCGGTATCAGGTCCAATATTGGAATGAAAACGAACAGTATCTTGATGCTTAAGTTGCATTCCTTCTTGTTTGCTGGGATTACTGATATAAACATTCTGTAGCACCCATTCACCTTGTTGATAGGTAGCGCGACTTGCATCCATGCGTTGTGTCCAAATTCCATTTGTATCGGTTTCTAGCATCATCATTTTAAAACTTTGATGGTCAAGGGGGGTTAAACGATAAAATCGATTTCCATCTTTAAGCCATTGAACGCCATGATGAACATCACCTTTTTGGTGAATAATCACCCGTTCCATCGTATCCAAACGTGTATTGGTTGTGGGCGTTATCCACTCGCCAATAGCCATGCTTAAGCCAGC
>JALWPO010000128.1 GCA_026994965.1 Mariprofundaceae bacterium
GCTGAACCTTGCAGTGGTGCATTGATGGCAGTGCGCTCGGCATAAGCTTTTCTCATGCCATTGCTGCTATTGATGTCTGGCACATACATGCGATGTCCCATCAATGTTTCCACATAACCCTGCTCACGTGCTTTTTCCAATGTTTCATCCATAAATTGTTGCACAGTAGGGAACTGCTTAAAATAAGTTTCAATAAACAATTTGGCATCGCTTCGGCTCACACCCAGTTGTTTGGCAAGTCCAAACGCGCTCATACCATATAAAATGCCAAAGTTAATCACTTTAGCGCGTCGTCGCATTTCACCATCTACATCAGCAATATCTACCTGATTCACAGCAGCGGCAGTGGCAGCATGAATATCGCGCCCGTCAGCAAAGGCTTGCATCAGATTAGCATCTTGGGAGAAATGCGCCATCAAACGCAATTCAATTTGTGAATAATCCGCTGCAATCAGTACATTGCCTTCTTGAGCAACAAATGCCTTGCGAATTTCTCTGCCCTCGGTTGTTCGAATCGGGATATTTTGTAAATTCGGGTCAGAAGATGATAGACGACCTGTGGTCGTTACAGCTTGATTGTATGAGGTGTGAACGCGCCCTGTTTGCGAATGAATTAACTTGGGTAAGGCATCGGTATAAGTGGATTTGAGTTTGGATAATCCACGCACTTCTAAAATCAAGCGCGGTATTTCATGTTCACTGGCAAGTTTTTCTAATACTTCTTGCCCTGTTGCCCATTGCCCTGATTTTGTTTTTTTACCACCTTCAATACCCAATGTTTCAAACAGCAATACACCCAGTTGTTTGGGTGAATTGATATTAAATTCTTCACCTGCGGCATCATGGATTTGTGCTTCTAAATCTTGAATGCGTGCACCAAACTTTTCAGAAAGCTTAGCCAAAGGTTTGGGATCAATAGCTGCACCTTGCCATTCCATATCTGCCAAAACCAAGGATAATGGCAATTCAATGTCATCATGGCGTTGAATACGGCTTCCTAGCTTTTCTTGCAATGTTTGGGTTAAGCGAAGGGTCACCTCTGCATCTTCAGATGCATAAGGTGCAGCGATATGTATGGGTACCAAATCAAAAGTAATTTGTTTTGCACCTTTGCCAGCCACATCCGTGTATGCGATGCAATCATGCTCCAAATAAAGCTTGGCAAGGGAATCCATTTTGGTGGATTGACCCGGATTATCCACATAGGCGAGTAGCATGGAATCGGCAGCAATACCGCGCAATGTTATACCTGCTTTACGTAGAACCTGAATATCGTATTTAAGATTCTGCCCACATTTTTTAAGCTTTTCATTTTCAAGTATGGGTTGTAGCGCAGCGAAAACGATAGACTTGCTCAATTGTTTGGGTGTGGATTCCAGCAAATCGGCGCTACGGTGTGCGATAGGCACATACCAACCTTCAGCTTCTTGGGTGGAAAAAGATAGGCCAACCAATGCTGCATCGTGGCAATGTAAAGATGTGGTTTCTGTATCCACTGCAATTAGCTCAGCTTGCTTTAGCTTTTGTACAAGTTGTTGAAGCTTATCTTCATCATCCACTAAATAATCAATACGTGTTTGATTGCTTTTGTTGGCATGAAAAACTTTTTCAGTTCCTTTGATGGTTTCATCAGGCTTGCCATTGTCCACATCATCAGAAAATTCATTGGTTAAGCGCCTAAATTCTAAGGCCTGAAACAATTGAAATAAGGCTTTTCGATTGGGCGATTGTGCGGCTAAATCATCCAAGTTTAAGGGTAGTGGGGTATGCTCATCTAAAGCTACAAGTTTGTATGAAAGACGAGCATCATCGGCAAATTTAATTAGATTCTCACGGCGTTTGTTTTGTTTGATTTCAGAGGTATGCTCAAGCACGCCTTCCAAATCACCATAAGCATTCAACAATTCTAGTGCGGTTTTAGGGCCAATACCAGGCACACCAGGAATATTATCGGCAGAATCGCCAGCAAGGGCGAGTAAATCATGCACTTTGACAGGTTCAACGCCCCATTTTTCTTTGACTTCTTCAATACCATATTCTTTGCGGCGCATGGTATCGAGCATCCATATTTTTTCAGATACCAATTGCATCAAATCCTTATCGGTCGATACAATGGTGACATCCCAACCCTTGGCTTCTGCCTGTTTGGCAAGGGTAGCAATGACATCATCAGCCTCATAGTTTTCCACACAAATACGGGCAATATTAAAGGCATCGGTAATATCAAAAATAGACTGCCATTGTGCCACCAATTCTTCAGGCATAGGTGGTCGGTGTGCTTTATAATCGGCATACATATCATTGCGAAAAGTTCCGCCTTTGGGGTCAAATACCACAGCAATATGGGTAGGCGATAAGTCTTTTAAAATACTACGCAACATTTGCACATAGCCAAAGACAGCGTTGGTTGGCTCTCCCTTACTATTGGATAAGTTATGTTTCACAGCATGAAATGCGCGAAACACATAGTTAGGACCGTCGATAAGAACTAAATGGGGCATAATGGTTTTACCTTAATCAATTGATTTCAAAAAAACACTGCGGTGCAGAGGTATCTTCAAGGGAAGATAACTTGTTTATCGCCCATCTGCCATGCTGGATATTTTTGCATGCTTTGCGTGAATAAATCCGTATGGCATAGTTGACTAAGCCATGCATATAAATGGGGGAAAGGGGCATGCTCAAACCATAGCTTATCCACAACATAAAATTGTCGCACAAATGGAAAAATAGCGATGTCTACACAAGATAATGTATCATCTTGTATATATGCATGCTTGGCTAGTAACCCTTCTATTTTCTCTAAAAAAGGTATGCACAATGCGCGATAGTCACCTTGGGTACGCTCAGGAAATCTATCTGCATATTTATAGCGATCCAAATTGGGCTTGAAATCATAATCATTTTCATCAATCAAAGCATGATGAGCAGTTTTTAGCCAATAATGAGAATCGTTTTGCTGCAATGCCCAAAGCATAATATCATAACTTTCATCGATGATGTTTCCATCAGGCAATTGCAGTACAGGCACAGTGGCCTTAGGCGATATATCTATCAATACTTGGGGTTTATGTTTGAGCACGATTTCACGCAATTCTACTTGTATGCCGCTGTAAACAATCGCCAACCGCGCTCGCATGGCATAAGGGCAGCGGCGAAAAGAATAAAGAATGGGTAGAGCTTCAGGCATGGGCGGACTCTAGGATTTTATCCATATCAGCATGAAGCATGGCAATTTCTCCAAGCTTGGCTATCGGTGAATAGCTGCAAAGGCTTTGGCAAGGTATGATGGTATATGGAATATCCAAGCTATCTAATCTTTGAGTCAAAGCCCGACCACCTACATCACGACAGTTTTGACCATGACAAATAGCGATAGATTTGGTTGGTGTTGCGGCGAATAGTGTGTCCTGATGCTTCATATGATTTATTTTACCTTGGTACGAGATTGAAGACGTATATTGGCACGGTGATTGCTCGGTTTCAAAGATAGTGAGCATATATGCATGATCCAAAGTGATGATAAGCATCTGCTTAGGGAGGTAATATGGAAAGCGCGGGAGAAGATATATTGGAACATGATGTGTCTGATTTTCATGTGGATGAGCTTTCTTATCATCTTCAAGTGCCTGAGCAAGCCAGTGATAGCCGCTTGACCATGTATGCCAAAGCCATACAAACATTACCGCAACCGCCCGCTTTATGGCATGCATTTCAACGCGCTTGTAATCAAGAGGCATCCAGTACGCAATTGGCAAATATTATCAAGGATGACCCAGTACTTTCTGCTGCGATTTTACGCGTAGCCAATGCTCCGGGTTTGGGTGTACGCACGGTCATTACAGATATTGCAAGGGCAGTATCGCATCTTGGTATCTTGTTGGTGCGCACCATAGTCTCGCGCCATTCATTTTCTGGGCACTTATCCCATGCCAAGGATGTGTATGATATTCATCAATTGTGGAAGCATGGCATGGCAGTGGCTACTTTCGCTGAAATTGTGGCAGATGAAATACCAGATTGTGCTAGAGCGGATGCAAGCATATTGGGGTTGTTTCATGATATTGGAAAAATGAGTATGAATTTGATTGCTCAATATCGCCAGCCTGCCAAGCTTGATATAAATAAAGGTCATTTGATTTATGAGTATGAAAGCTTTGCCTGCACACATATTGATTTGGGTGTGTTGCTTGCTAGGCATTGGGAATTACCCGAAAAAATTATTCAAGGTATGATTTATCATCATCATCCAGCGCATAGTGATGCCAATAGCATCCCAGAGTCTATTCGTGCTGAGGTATTGGCGGTGTATATTGCAGATTTAATGGCGATTCATTTGGGTTTTGCAGCGGGTGATTCAGGGGTTTGTATGCCCCACCCAAGCTTTTCCAATCTTTTATCTACAGAAAAATTTTTAGATATGATGCAAAGTGAGAAGGTTGCCTATGAAATCAAACGTATTGAAAGCGTTGTTTTTTAGGTTGGTTTATAACTATTAAGCATATTTCCAAAACCCCTTCTCCCATCGAGGGGAGAAGGTTGGGATGAGGGGTGATTTTTTCAAACGTCAACAAAAATCATTTGATGATTAAACCCTCACCCCTAGCCATCTCCCTTAAAAGGGCGAGGGAGGATGATGTTGAATCGTTACGTTGGTTTAATCATCCCCATTATTTTTGCATAGTCTAAGAATAATATAACCTATGCTGCCTGATAGTAAGGATGCAATCAGAATGGCAAATTTATCGGTATAGTGAAATAAGCTGTCATCTTCAAAGGCGAGTGATACAATAAATAAACTCATGGTAAAACCAATCCCTGTGAGTACAGATACGCCATAGAGCTGTAACCATGAGGCGCCTTCAGGTAAAACTGCCCATTTCATTTTAATTGCTATCCAACTGAAGCCAAACACGCCCAGTTGTTTGCCGACAAACAATCCAAACATAATGCCCATAGGCACAGAGGCTGTCATTTGTGATAATGAAATATCACCTATATTTACGCCAGCATTCACAAATGCAAATAGGGGCAAAATCAGAAAGGCTACCCAAACATGAAGTCCATGCTCCAATGCCTTGGCGGGTGATATGTCTTCATTCTTCTCATTTTTACCATGCAAAGGAATGGTCAATGCTAAAATAACTCCTGCCAATGTCGCGTGCACACCCGATTTCAATACGCTTACCCAAAGGATAGTACCAAGCATAAAATAAGCAGATTTTCGGGTAATGCCAAAGCGATTGAGTGCAATCAACGCGATTAAAGACAGCCCAGCCATTGCAATAGATAGGATGGACAAGTCGGTGGTGTAAAAGATGGCGATAATCACAATCGCGCCCAAATCATCAATGATTGCCAAAGCCATTAAAAATATTTTGAGTGATGTCGGCACGCGGTTGCCCAGCAAAGAGAGAATACCCAATGCGAAAGCAATATCAGTGGCAGTGGGTATAGCCCAACCATTGATGGCGATAGGATTTTGATTATTCCAAGCTAAATATATTGCAGCAGGTACAGCCATGCCACCGATGGCGGCGATACTGGGTAGTGCGATTTGTCGGATAGATGATAAACGCCCTTGTATGGTTTCGCGCTTTACCTCTAAGCCAATCAATAAAAAGAAAATTGCCATCAATCCATCGTTGACCCAATGGTAAAGCGATTTATCAAGGTGTAGTGAACCGATACGAATCGATACAGGAAGATGTAAAAAAGCTTCATAGAGTGAGGCTAGGGAAGTGTTGCTTAGTAATAATGCCAAAGATGTAGCCACGATAAGCAAAATGCCACTGGAAGATTCATGCTTGAGAAATAGATTGAATTTGGACATGCCCGCAAGGTGCGGGGATTTGTGGGTAAGGTCAATTAAGAATCATCGTTTGAGATCTATGCACCGTGCACCTTTTGGCTATATCTGTGTTAAAAACAGCAATCAGAAAAACCAGTTAAGTGTTAATTCAACAAAATCATCATTGCGAATGGCATGCAGAGGGTCTGTATTGGCGACATGAACAAAAAAACGTCCATTGAGTGATAATTTCAAATGATCAGTCATACGCCGTTCGGCCTCTAGGTTTACAAAACCAGTACGGTTATGATGATCCCATGATCCACCCAGTAATAGTGTACTATCTTGGGTGTCATTCATCGCCAGCCGAATGCCTGCAAAAACATCATGGTCAGCCAAGCTAGGTGGCGCAAAACGTGCATCTCTATTGTCATAGAGGTATTCCATAAGCAAACCAATATCTGCCACTGAACCGAATACACCATAGAGGGTATGCTCAAAACCTGTGACTGTGGCATAAAAGCGTTTGCCTTGCCCTGCTCGTGTGATGCCTTCGAATTTCCATAATGTGTTTGCAGTGGTGAGTTGCGATTCCAAACCTGTTTGCCCGATTTGATCGTAATAAGGGGTGAGTATAGTTCTCAATCCACGCAAGCTTGCCAATAAGCGAGGCTCTCGACTTGTGCCTTGAAAATGAGATAAAGCAATATCCATATCACCAAATGTCATACTTATGCGTGCCGCCCAATCAACATGGCGATTGCCTTGGCGAGATGCATACACGGGTGTTCCTGTATCAATCAATAAAGGGCCATTTAAGCGTGCAAAATGGGAATGAAAGGTGCGTGGTCGAAAGCCAGGCAATGCAAATAGGCTGATTGTGCCCCATATACGTTCAACATTGAGGTTAATCATGGGTTGTCCTAACTTATCTTCACCTGTGATGTCTTCTACCCCGTCTGTTTGGTTGATAATATCCACCAAATGTACGGATTCAGTGACACCCCAGAACACCTTGTTTATGCCTATAGATAAATCCCAGTTATTGCCCAAATGCAACCAACTTAGCTCCCGAATATCGAAATGGGTACGTTTTTTGTCATTGCCATCAAGCCGCACAAAAGGGGTGAAGCTTAATCGGTTGTCGCCATCATCAAATTCATAAAGTAGTTCAGGTTCTAGTGTGCCTGAAAATGTAGGGCGCATCTTTTGATGCGCAGGTGTGGCAGGGTCATAAGGGAAATAACGGGTTTGTAGTGAGCTTTTACCTGAAAAATCCCATTCACCTGCTTGGGCTGATGATAGCCATAATAAGCTGCCAAGCATAATGCTTAGCAACATCAAGCATACACGCATCTATCTGGCTCGTTTTAAGCGATTAGGGGTAAAATCCATATCTGTGGTTCCAATATTAAATTGGTAGTTTGTGAAATGTAACGTAGTGCTCTTTCCTGTTTGATGATTAACCATATCCATAACATCTGCACGCCAGTATTTATTCAAATATTGTTGATAGCCTTGATATGTTAATGTTTTCAACAATTCATTCTTACGGTCATAAAAATCAATTTTCCAAGGTCGATATTCAGCGGTATCAAACCAAACCACTTGACGAGCATAGCCTGATTTTGGATTGGTTGGAAATCGTTCAATTTTGTAATAACCTACACCATCTAATGTTTCATTGCCAATATATCGATAGGTATATTTTTCCAGTTCCTGTGAGGCAATATCTTCATAAGCAAATTCACTACCCATAAAAGGACCTGATTTATTGCTTGAAGAAATTCGTTTTACACGTTTGAGTGCGGGCAAATAAAGCCACTGGTCGTCATCATTCAATTTATGTGTATGGGAAAGAAAAGCAGTGCCTTTCACATCCCTAGGGTTATCAAACACAATCAGTGTTTTATCGCCATCTCCTTCTTGTTCGCGGGTAATATTGTGCATATTACGTGTGCTTTGTTGACCATGTTTATTACGTAGAATCATTTGTAACTTTACTTTAAAATCACCGAAGCCACGATCGCGCTTATCGGCTTCTGCGGCTATCTCCATACCCTTAGCTTCTGCATCATCAGCAGCATGCGCAGTCCATGCTGGCATGGCTATGCATAAGCTTAGTAGGGCAGATGTGATGTTGAGGCGATACTGATTGTGAATATTCATGCTTCTCTCCTTATTTCGGAATCATACTTCTTTTTGTCCATGCGCATAAGCAATACAGGCAATAAGAAAAAGTCAGCAAGTAGAGCCATGGCAATGGCAATAGAGGTGAGCAATGCCATTTGTGAATTCAGTGCAAATGTGGATTGTGCCAATATCATAAACCCTGCCACCAAAATAACGGATGTAACGACAATCGCTACACCGACACTAGAGAAAGCATAGCGAACAGCAGCTTCCGCATCCATACCATCTTCACGCCGAGCACGAAGATATTTGCTAAGAAAGTGAATGGAATCATCGACCACAATCCCCAATGACATGCCTGTAACCATAGCCGCTGCCATATTGACCTCGCCGACGAGCACCCCCCATACACCAAAGGCTAAGCCCGCTGGTAAAAGGTTAGGCAGCAGACTAATCACACCAATTTTAAAGCTGCGCAATGTGATACTGATTAATACGGAAATTAATATCAGTGCGATTAAGGTTCCACTAAGCATACTTTTGATATTTCGTTCACTGATATATGCAAACATAATACCTGGGCCAATACCAGTGGCTTGCATGTCAGGCGTATGCTCTGCCAACCATTGTTCACTGCGTTGCGTAATTTCACGTAATTCTCGTGTGGTTAGGTTTTGCAGTGTGGCAGTCACTTGTGTTGATGATTTATCCACATTCAGTTGATTGTTCATATCCAGACCATAGGGGAGGGAAAGCTCATACAAAAGCAAATATTGTGCTGCCATATTCCGCTCTTTTGGAAGTTTATACCATGTATGATTATCACCATGTAAATTCATATTCAATTGTTGGAACGTATCAGTAATGGTGCTTACATGTTGCACTTCAGGTTGCTCACGCAGCCAATCGACAAACATTTTAGCTTGGGCTAAAAATACAGGGTTACTTACACCATTACTTTCACCAGCAGGTAGTGAAAACTGCAATTGATATACACCTGTTAGATGCTTGGAAATAAAATCTGTGTCGCTACGGAAACTTGTACTGGTATCGAAATATTTTACAAAATCTTCATTCAAATCATTGTGTGGAATCATGGCTAATACCACCAATGATACACCAACTGAAAGCATCAATAGCATACGTTGCTTGCGAATCACAAAATTTGAAAGTGCATCCATGGCTTGACTAAATCGTGTATTTGCTGATTTAACTTTGATGGGTAACACTGCCAACATCGCTGGTAATAGTGATACTGAAAAAAACAATGCTGCTACCACACCCATAGCTGTGATATTGCCAAGGTCGTGAAATGGTGGAGAATCACTAAAATTCATGGATAAAAAACCAATGGCTGTAGTGATACTGGTCAAAAACACAGGCATCATGTTTAACCTGATACTTTCAATGATGGCAAGCTTTTTCTCCATACCTTTGCGCATAGCTGCTAACATACTCATAATAATATGAATAGCATCGGCTACAGCCATGGTCATAATAATGGTTGTAGCTGCAGAAGAGGGTGGGGTTAGTTTAATCCCTAACCAGCCTGCCAACCCCATACCTGTGATGACTGAAAATGCGAGGATCAGCACAGTTGCTGCTGTAGCGCTGATGGAGCGCACCAAAAACAGCATCATGATAATAATCATTAAATACATTGCGGGCACAAGTGTACCCATATCAGTCATGCTGGATTCCATAAAGGCGTTATCCATCATGACTATGCCACCCAAATAAACTTTCACAGGATAATGTGCTTCAATTTCTGCTGCCAATTTACGTGCCGCTGCTACAGCGGTTGGCACCTCATCTAGCGCCTCTTCTGGCAATTGGAATGTCACATTAATGGATGTAACTTGATTATCAGGAGAAATCATAATGGTTTTTAATTCGGGTTGATGTTGTGCAATGGAAAGGGCTTGTTGTCGTTGGGTTTTAGAAAGCCTGCCAGCATTTTCAATTAAATCCTCAACGATTAAATCATCCTCGGAAGCAGTGGTATGTTGGAAATTGGAGATGGAATCAACGCGCAAAGCAAAAGGAAGCAACCAAGCCTTTTGGGTTAGTGTTTCTACAGCTTCCAATACTTTTGAATCTTCCACGCTGGTATTGATAGCTTCTAAAACAAACTGAATATTATCTGTTTTTGTGTAGGTGTTTTGTAGTTGTTCAAAGGCCATTAATTGTGGATTATCGTCACTAAAGAATGCACGATAATCATTAGTGAACGCTAAAAATCGACCGCCACTGCCTGCAACAAGAGCTAATACAATGGTCGCGATAATCACCACCCATCGCCAACGGACGACCCATTCACCATAAGCTTGTGCCCATGAATTCTTCTTATCCATATTTACCTCCGTTGTATACTTAACTGCTTGGTTTTATTTCAACCCAAGTATAGGTAGAATTAATGCTTTAAACGCTCCAAATAATCAATTAAGCCATCAATACATGCCGCAAACACAGCAGGGTCTTGTGAGTTCTTTGCTAAGCCATGTGCGCCCTCAATGGATGCAATCATAAAGGTGGTAGCTTGTGCTATATTCACATCTTTTTTAATCACACCTGCTTCTTGCTCGCGCTTTAATGATTCAGCAATACCCTCATGCCACAATTGCATCATATGCTGAATACGCAGGCGAAACCCTTCATCAATGGGTGACATTTCTTGCGAAAGATTATTTAGTGGGCATCCCTTATTGATGCCATCATCATCCATGCAGGAAAGCATATCTTCAAACATGGAAATCATAGCCTGCACAGGATGTTGACTTTGAAATACAGGCGACCATTCTTCAATCACCTTGGGGGCAAATACCTCATCAAACACCGCATAGCCCAGCTCCAGTTTGCTGGAAAAATGGTGATATAATGCGCCCTTTGAAATCCCGCTTTTTTGAATAATTTGGCTTGTTTTGCAGGCTTGAAAGCCATGCAAATGAATTTCCTCGGCTGCAATATTCAAAATTTTTTGGCGTGTGTCGGCGCTACAATGTTCTGCGTTCATATCTCTCCATATTTTCTCAATATCGCAAACAGTATCAAACCGAACGGTCGGTTTCAAGTGAAATAAATATTCGTTAGTATCTCCCATAGATTTTGAAAGGCTCATTTAAATAGAATTACTTTATTAGGGAGAAAAGCACATGGATTGGTATTATCAATTACAAATCAAGATGTTATTAGCATTTAGATCATCGCTTCTTTTTGATAAAATTAATCATTTGCCTTGGTATCGCGAAACTTTACAGCAATGGAGCAATGACTTACAGCTTGATTTGGGGGCAAATATACTTGAAGCGGGATGTAGCACAGGTTTACTAAGCGATTATCTTTCCCAGCAAGGCTTTAGTGTGATTGGTACAGATAAATCGCCAGCCATGATTAGCAAAGCCCAAAGCAATTTCCCTACCTTAAACTTTCAAGAAGAAAACATTTTTGAATTATCGTTTGAGAATCATCGCTTTGATGCGGTGGTTGCTGCATCTTTGCTGAATATCGTACCGGATAAAGCCAAAGCATTGACTGAAATGGTTCGCGTGTGCAAACAAGGCGGAAAAGTCAGTATATTTGTGCCTATTCAAGGGTTTAACCCTGATGATTTGAAAAAGCTTAGCCGAGATTTAAAGGTAGCTCAGTTTTCTAAAGCAGCACTTAAAGCTTGGTATCGTTTGCCGCCTAAGATGTTAATTGATGATGTGGTGAAGTTATTTGAAGAAGCGGGTTTATCCAAGCCAACCCCCATCACATATTTGAATGGTATGGTTGCAGGGTTTACAGGAATAAAAGACTAAGCGATTTTAGCGAGCACTTTATCCACTGTGGCAGTCACCACGCCTTGTTTGGAAGTTCGGGGGACAGGATATATAATTCAATCTATTCATGGGTTTAGAATGCTAACTTTCCAACACAAAATCAAATCATGATGCACTATATCTATAGTGATTCAGGTTTAGAATTGCTGCATTCAATGACGGAAAGGTCATTCCGAGCATAGCCGAGGAATCTTTCAATACGGCATATCAAACAAGATCTTTCGACTGCGCTCAAGATGACAGGCAAAATCAGCGCCAAAGTGACTGGTGAATCCATTCATGATTAACTGTATATCCCCGAACTTTTATGGGGGTAATGATATGAAATGATGATTTGTAAACAAAGCATAAAAAAGGGAGAGCATTTGCTCTCCCTTTTATCTCATACTTTTTGTATCAGAGGATTGGATGTTTTCGTGTTTAAGAAAACATACGGAAGTGAGCTGATGCAATCATTAACAACACCATAGGGATAGAAAGCAAAGTATTGATACGCGATGCAATCAATGCTTTTTTGCCTGCGGCAGCTTTTTCATCAGCGGTTGCCTCAACCATACCAATCACTTTCTTTTGGTTTGGCCAAATGATAAACATCACATTGAACCACATAATCAATGCAAAGGTTGCACCAATACGAATGTCTAAACCTGCGCTTGTACCCAAGTTAACATACAATATAACACCAAAAAGCAAAGTTAGGTTTGCACCCATGCGGAACCAGAACAAGGCACGACGCACAATGCTACCTTCTTTAAAAAGTTCAGCTTTGGAATCGGCAGAAAAACCACCCATGGATGGCACTTGTACAAAGTTGAAATAATACAACAAGCCAATCCAAAGAATACCAGATAGTACATGCAACCAGCGCACACCATCAAAGATGCTTGGTATGGTTCCACCTGTTGCAGCAGCAATACCCACAATGATTGCAGCCAATACGAAACCAGCAATTAATGTAAGTTTATGATCTTGTAAGATTTTCATAATCTTCCTCCATGTTAGATATGCCGCATCATAACGCAAAGACAATATATTAACCACGTACGTAAAGTATGGTTTCATAAGATGTTGATAGGGTGACAGGAAGGTATTGATAAGTATAAGCTTGCGTCCAATCTTTGGAAAAGCAGTGAGGCAATGATGCAAGAGTCTGAATCCAAGCCAACATGGCATATGAATAAGCGAGATTTGGTATTTTTAGGGATTGTGCTGGCAGTGATTTTATTATTGGTCATGGGAACAAGCGAGCGCACAACCAAGCCTGTGCCATCGGATGCAACACATCAGGTAGTGACCTCACGTGCCCAGTGTATGGCATGTCATGGGGTGGATGGTGTAAAGCCGCAACCTATGGGGCATACCAAGGCAGATCAGTGTTTTCAATGCCATATGCAACCTAAAAATTGGGGCAAAGTGACACCATGAGTGCATCATCCATGCATTGCATTGGTATTTGCTGCAAACCCAATGATAAGCGGGTGAAAGCGGTATCTAATGATTTAGCTGCTTGGTTAATCAAGCGTGGGTGCGAAGTGCTTTGTGATAAGCATCAGCAAGAGCCGCTTGGCGAAGTGGTATCGCTCACTGCCATGGCTCAACGGGTTGATTTGCTGATTGTATTGGGTGGAGATGGCATGTTGTTGCATGCTGGTAGGCATATGGTGAATGCAAAAGCGCCTATCTTGGGTATTAATCTGGGACGTTTGGGTTTTTTAACCGATACACCTGTGGGTAGCATGTTTGATGTGGTATCGGAAATTTTGGCAGGTAACTACAAAACCAAACATCATTTTGCGCTACAGGCAGAGATTTGGCGCGATGGAGAATTATTAAAATCTGGTGTGGCGATGAATGATGTGGTGCTACAGCGTCAATCGCATCCCCGCCCAATTGAATTTGAAGTGCAATTTCGAGATCAATTGATGTTTCGCACGCGAGCAGATGGACTTGTATTGGCAACACCAGCAGGCTCTACAGCCTATGCGCTTTCGGCTGGTGGACCGATTGTACACCCTGAAGTGGAAGCCATCAGTGTGGTACCTTTATGCCCGCATACATTATCCAACCGCCCTGTTGTTGTGCCTGCCGATGATGAAGTTCAGCTTACATTATTGGATAGTCCTGAGGCATCGGCATTGAATTTGGATGGTCAATCTCACATGAGCTTGCAAGAAGGTGACAGTGTGCTGGTTCGTAAATCCGGCATGATTAATCTTATTTATTTACCCGAGCGGCATTATTTTAATACATTGCGCAGCAAACTGCATTGGGCAGGGCACGAATAAGATGCTTACTGAACTGAAGGTAAAGCAGTTTGGATTGATGGAAGATGTACGCTTAGAATTTGAAGCAGGCATGAGCGTGTTTACTGGTGAGACGGGAGCAGGGAAATCATTGCTTGTGGATGCGCTGGGGGCGGTGTTTGGCGCAAGGGCCAATGCAGATTGGGTAAGGCATGGTGCGGAGCGTGCTGAATTGCATGCGGTTATAGAAAATGATGATATGCGTTTGCATGCTTTGCTAGAGGCGCAAGATATAGAGACAGATGAACCATTATTTTTACGTCGTGTGATTAATGCGGATGGGCGTTCCAGAGCTTGGGTGAATGGCATACCTATGCCGTTGAAAGTATTGCAGGAAATTGGTGGTATTTGTTTGGATTTGCATGGGCAACACGAACACCAAGGCTTGATGCAAGCTGAATTTCAACAGCAGTTGCTGGATGCGCGAGTGGAGAAACAAGCGCTAGAAGATGTGGCTCAAAGCTTTGATAAACTCAAACAAATCCGAGCGCAACTGCATCAGCTACAACATCAACAAGGTGAGAATGAAAATCAAGCAGCTTGGATGCGTTCTGAATATGATATATTGAGTGCTTTGAACATTGAGCAAGGTTTGCAGGAGCGCTTGATGATGCAAGTGGAATCAGGTCAGCATGTGGCTCAAATTCAGCAGGCAGGTGCGGAAAGCTTAATGCTATTGGATGAGGGAGAAAACAATGTGCGCAGCATGCTGGCACAGGTCAGTCATCGTATTGAGTCATTGGCTGCATATCATCAAGGTTTAGAAGCTGCTACAGATTTATTGGCGCAAGTGGATGCGTTGTTGGGCGAGATTCCACCATATTTGCAAGATGCACAAGATATGGCATTGGATGCTGAAGCACTTCACCAAGCAGAAGAGCAACTTGCCACATTACGCGATGCCATGCGTAGGCACCAATGCGATGAGGCTGGATTATTACAATTGATGGATGATTGGCAGCAACGCTTATCCCAATTGGATACAGCAGATTGGGATGAATCTGCATTACAAAGTGCATTGGCTCAGGCTGAGAAAGATTATGTGCATCATGCGGGTTTAGTCAGTCAATTAAGGCAGCAAGCTGCATCTGAGCTTGCATCTGATTTACGCCCTTATTTGGATAGGTTGGGTATGAAGGGGATGAAGCTTAAAGTGGAGATTAAAACACATAGCGAGCGACCTGAGCAATGGCATGCGAGTGGTTGGGATGAGATTGTGTTTATGCTTTCCAGCAACCCTGGGGAGCCATTTCGTGCATTGGCGCAGGTGGCATCTGGTGGTGAATTATCGCGGTTGGTTTTGTCATTAAAAGCATGTGGTGCATTTATCAATGCACCTGCCATTGCTGTGTTTGATGAAGTGGATGTTGGTATTGGTGGGGAAACGGCATGGTGTGTGGGTGAATTGTTGGCAGCCATGGGAAAAGAGCGGCAAGTCTTTGTAGTTTCACATTTGCCACAAGTCGCAGCTTGCGCACAGCATCAAATCAGTATTCTTAAAACCCAGCGTGAAGGGCGTACGATTACGGATTTGGAAGTATTACGAGCCAATGAGCGTCCAGCAGAGATTGCACGCATGCTTGGCGGTGCAGATAGCGAAAGTATGGAGCATGCGATGCAAATGTTAGCCAAAGGTCAAAGTTTTCAGTGATGATGTATGCCGCATAAAATTATTGTTCGAGCTGCGGAAACAGGGGATGTGGATGCTATGCATGCCTTGTTGCAACCGTATGCAAATCAAAAGATTATTTTAGAACGCAGTTGTGATGATTTGTATCAGCATTTACAAGAGTTTGTGGTGGCAGAATACGATGGCGTATTGGTGGGCACGGCAGCCTTGCATATTTATGGCTCAAATATCGCAGAGATTCGTTCTTTGGTGGTGGCAGAGGATTATCAGGGTAAACGCATTGGGCATGCCTTGGTCGAAGGCTGTGAGCGATTAGCACATCAACTTCATGTGGCGCAATTATTCGCATTAACTTATGTGCATGTTTTCTTTACGCGTATGGGTTATAATATTGTTCCCAAAGAAAGCCTGCCGCATAAGATTTGGACAGTATGCGTGCATTGCGAAAAATTTGGTGATTGCGATGAAGTGGCTGTACAAAAGCGTTTGTCCGATGCACCGATTAAGCCGATGAAAATGATTCCGATTTTAGAGGTTATAGATTAAGTCGATTGGTTGGCTTGTATGCCTTTTAGCATGGCTTGCACGCTTGCTTTAGCCTGTTGTAATTGTTCCTTATTTTGGGCAGATAAGCATATTTTTCCGCAAGGCTTAGCGCCACACATTCTAGGGTATGAACCAATTTCCACATCGGGGAACTGCTGCTGAATATCGCTTAATGCACGTGCAAATACGCTCTCTGCCATGGCGACATCAATTTCATGGCGAATATAGGGTTTGCCGCCAAAATCATCCAAAAAACTCTCCAATTGTGATTCGAAGATAGAAGGAACTCCAGCAAGCACATAGACATTGCCGATATGCGCACCTGGCATCAATGACTTTTCGCAAATGATAGGTTCTGCTGTTTCAGGCAAGCGCGCCATACGTCTGCGACCAGAATTGATGTCATCACCATAGCGTTCGCGTAGTTTATCCATGGTGGCCTGATGTTCTAAAAGGGGAACATCAAAACATGTTGCAACTGCATCCATGGTGATGTCATCATGGGTAGGTCCAATGCCGCCTGATGTAATCACTGCATCATATCGTTGCCGTAAACGATTAAGCGTATGAACAATATCGGATTGAATATCAGGAACAATGGCAATTTCACTGAGTTTACAGCCGCACTCAAACATTTTTTGTGCTGCGAGATAAGCATTGGCCTCACGTGTGCGCCCGGAGAGCACTTCATTACCAATCACTAAAATAGCAACATTTTGATGCAGAGTGGGTGAGTTAGACATGGTGCTAGCTTAAAGGGCTTTTATGCGCACAGCAATGCCCGAGCCGCAGATTGTGGATTTTCAGCTTCGGATATACTACGAATCACAGCAATAGGCATACCTGTAAGCTGGCTTCGATTATTGGGGTTGATGCCACCTAGGGCGATTACAGGGATAGGAGATTTCTGAGCTATATCATGGAATGTTTGCGTGCCCAATGTGGGTGCATGGGGATGGCTTTGTGTTGGGAATACAGGAGATAACATGGCAAAATCAGCACCCAACTCATGGGCTTGTTGCAATTGATTTAAATCATGACATGAGATTGAAATGGTGAGTCTTTGATGTTGAAGCCAGTTGCGAATGGCTGGTGCTTCACGCATATCATGACTGGCAAGATGTACGCCATCGGCATCAATGGCCTGTGCAATATCTGCATGGCTATGTATAATGAGTTTAGCTTGATATGCTCGTGTAAGCTCACGCGCTTGCGATGAAAAAGCCAATAAGCGTGCAGAATCCATACTTTTCTCACGTACAACCACCTGACCAACACCACCACTCAATGCGGATTTTAAGCATTGAAAGAAGGCGTGTGTATCAGTGATATGACTTGGTGTGATAAATGTGAGCTCAGGAAGTTTCAATGCTTATACTTGAATATGATTAAAAGCGTTGAATAACCCACATAGGCGGACTAAGCCTTTTGTATCCTCCGGGCAAACGCTTGTTAAATTTGCCATCTCCGTCGGTATCTTCCAAATAATAGGCAGGCAATCCACCTGGTGGTTGCACTTTGATACGAAATACTTTGCCTCGAATAGCATATTCTGTGATTTTTGCTTTATCATCTTCTCGCAAGTAGGAGCGAACTTGCACATCATCACTTTGTTTGGGTGGTGCGAGTTCTTTGCTTAAATTACTTTCGGATTCATCAACAGCATCATTTCCACTATGCTCAAGAACAGGTTCACTGGGTGGTGGAAGCACATCATCAGCCGCAAATGCAGACGTATAGCAGCTTAAAAGTAGGATAAATATTGGGGGGAGTGAGCGTGTATATTTCATGCTTGCAAGTATAGACGAAATTATCTGTGTTTGTCGCGTCTTAGCAAAATCAAACATGAACCACCGCGTGTTTCAGGTGTAGGGATTACGGCTAAAATATGGTGAGACATACTGCCACAGCGTAACCATGTATAGATGGATTGCTTTAAAATAGCACGTCCATCTTGTGAATGCAGCCCTCGTCCATGAATAATACAGGCGACACGATCACCAGATGCCAGCATAGATTTTAAGCATTCTTCAGTGGCATGTACTGCCTCATCACTTGTCATACCGTGTAAATCCAATGTCTTGCTTATGGAAGGTTGACCTTTAGCTAATTTTTTAAGCGTATCTGGTGATACACCATTGGCACGTAAAACCCACGGTTCGCCATCATCTTGTAGGTTTGTATGTCGCACGTGTTGAGGTGAATGTTGTGCCGAATGTTGGGATATTGAGCTTTTGATAGGTAATATTTTTTTTCGTTTTGTATGTGCAGGCTTAGTAGCGATATTGGGCTTTACTTTTTTACTTTTGGCGATGGGCTGCACATGCTGCATAGCTTGTACAAACAAATCTGAATCATCATCAATATTCATACGTATTCATGTTTCTCGGGTCGTGCAAGCAATGATTGAACGGCAGCTTGTGGGCTAATATCACCCGATAATAGGCTTTGAACGGTTGTTGTGATGGGCATATCAATATTCATTTTTGTTGCTAAACGGCAGGCTGCTAAAGCGGAACGCTCGCCTTCAACGACCTGCCCAACGTGTTGGCGTGCAGCATGAACATCCATGCCTGATGCCAATGCTATACCCATTTTTCGATTGCGAGATAAATCACCTGTGCATGTTAATACCAAATCGCCCAAGCCTGATAAACCATTGAGTGTTTCGGTTTTACCGCCACAAGCAACAGCCAAACGCGATATTTCATAAATACCCCGTGTAATTAGCGCAGCGCTTGTGTTATGCCCTAGCCCTAGCCCATCAACCACGCCTGCAGCAATGGCAATGATGTTTTTAAGTGCGCCACCCATGGCGACACCAGTCATATCTGTGCTGGTGTAAATACGAAAGTTTGAATCATCGAAAAAGGATGCTGCATATAAAGCCAAGGTTTCAGAGCTTGCAGCCATGGTGATAGCTGTGGGCATGCCTTGTGCGACTTCTGCGGCAAAAGATGGGCCTGATAAAATCGCTGAGTGTTTTCTACCGATGTGTTTGAGTAAAAGCTCATCCACACGTTCAAGGGTATCAGGGTCTAAACCTTTGCAAGCTGCAATGATGGGTTTATCAAGCGCTCCTAAATCAGGTAAAATAGGTGAAATTGCGCTGCAAGGTAAGGCAAGGACAATAGCGGCAGCTTGCTGTAAACTTTGTTCATATTGGTTTTGCTCAAATACACGCACAGTCAATGAATCAGGAAAAGTAATGCCTGGTAGGTAGTGTTTATTTTCACGTTGTTGTTGCATGGTTTGTGCAATTTCTTGTGAGCGAGCCCCCAGAATAACTGGGCGACCATGCTTGGAGAGAACCATTGCCAAGGCGGTGCCCCACGAGCCTGCGCCTAGAACATAAACGGGTGCTCTATCCATGCTTACTCCTTTGATGGTAACCTAAGCCTACAATAAAAACACACAGTAATATGCTGGTGAACAAAGTAGGCATATCACCCCACCTTTGATAAGGTGTAGTGACATCTGAAGTGCGATATGTACCTGTTATTGCGGCTTTCGTCCACCACGGGGCAGTGTGGGTGATGCTGCCATCGGGTGCAATAATAGCAGAAATGCCTGTATTGGCAGCGCGTAAAACATAGCGCCCATTTTCGATAGCGCGCGCTCGGGATGCTTGAAAATGTTGCCATGCGGCAGGGCTATGCGCATACCAAGCATCATTGGTCACAACGACCAATACATTGGCACCAGCTTGTACGCGAGCTCTTGCTTCTTCTGGAAATAAAGATTCATAACAAATCAGGCTGCCAAATTGGGATGCGCCATTTTTAAGGATGCCATTGTCTTGTGCTGATTGAAAATCAGCAATATCAGGGCCAATTTTGCGTAACCAAGGCAGCCATGATGGGATATATTCACCAAAGGGAACAAGGTGATGTTTGCCTACAAATTGCTTTTGAACCTCACCTGTTTGATGATAAGTATGGGTATCAAGCAAATAAAGCCCGTTTTGTGAAGCGCCTGTGTTGTCAAAGCGTTTGAGCGCACCAAATAATAATGGGGTTTGCCAGTCTATGGCATGGTTTTGTAGCCAACGATTCCAGCGGGGGCTGCGTTCAAGATAGAAGGGTATGGCAGCTTCAGGCCAGATGATAAGGTTTACATGGGGCGCTTGTTGGGCGGATAAATCAACCAAACGCTGCATACTTTGTTGGAGAAATGCTCTATCCCAACGCTGATTTTGCGGAATATTGGGTTGAATCAATGCGACATGAGATTCGGGCGTTTCAGATTGTGGTATAGAAGGCGCAGCAAAGATAAAGCTTATGCATGCTATCATGGCAATGATGGCATATTGGCGTTGTTCTTTGTTGCATAAAAATGCAAGGGATGTTGCTAGCAAAATAGGCAAGAATGCCATACCATAAACGCCGCACACACTTAACCATGCAGAAGCAGGTGTATCCAAAACCAAATTGCCAAGGGATGTCCAAGGTAGCCCCGTGAATACATGACCACGCAACCATTCCATTAGCATGGCTGTGGATGGAAGCAATAATAATAGCCAAGCATGGTTGCCTGCAAAACGAGCCAATCTGATACAAAGCCAAGCCCAGAGTGCAGGAAACAATCCCATCACAAGCCCCATAAGTATAGGCACAAGGATGGCAATGCCCCAAGCTAGCCCACCATAATCATGGACTGTTGGGGCAAGCCACCATGCGCCAAAGCCAAACCAGCCAAAGCCAAAGCTATATGCAGCTATAAAGGGATATTGGGATTGAACCAGCCATACCAAACCTACTAGGGATAAAATAGCGAGCCAAATGAGGTGGTAAGGCGCAAAGGCAAAAGGCATGCATGCGCCGAAAACCAAACCCAATAGTATGGCTATATAGCGCTTTTGTATCATGATGATTGCGGTGTTTTAATCAGTATGCGAATCACTCTGCGTGGGTCAGCTTCTTGGATATGCATATCCAAACCAGCAACACAAATACGTTCACCTTTTGCAGGGATACGACCAAGCTCTGTAATAATCAGTCCGCCAACGGTATCAAAGTCACCTTCAGGTAAGGTGATATGAAGCAATTCTCCAAGCTCTTCAACATGCATGCGCGATTGGATTTCCCAACCATTTTCAACGGGTTTATATTCCAAATGATGAACATGACTACCTTCATCCATAGAGCCTACAATTTCTTCAAGCAAATCAGATAATGTGACCAAACCAGCCGTGCCACCAAACTCATCCAACACAATCGCGATATGATTTTTATCTTCTCTCATTTCAGAGAGTAATCCAGGAATATATTCCAATTCTGACACGGTTAAAGCGGGGCGCATCAAATCTTTGAGGCTGGTGTTTTTTTTGTGATTTTGTATATCAATTAAATCCCAGATATGAACAATGCCAAGAATATGATCCAAATCATGATCCATCACAGGCAACCTGCCTACACCACTTTCCGATATAATATCGGCTGCTGCGCTAAGAGGCATAGCAATATCAATGGCCTTAATATCTGAGCGTGGAATCATCACTTCTCGTACGCGGGTGTCATGAAGATGAATAATTCCCTCAAGCATATGTCGTTGTTCATCTGAGCGTATCGCCTCAGCTCTGCCAATGATATGCAATAATTCATCATGATTTTTACCCGGGCGAAGCGTGTTGATAAGATATTGACGCAGACGTCGGCGAATATTTTTAAGCATGGTCACATATTCCATCAGGATAGGGATGATGTAAATGTAATCTTTGCATAATGTCACATTCTAAAGCCTGCATGGTTGCCGCATCTTGTTGCTCAATATGATCATGCCCAAGCAAATGTAATGTGCTGTGGATAATCAGGTGAAGGGCATGGGCTTGAACACCTAAACCCAAGCGTAAAGCCTCTTGTTCAATAAAAGGTACAGCCAGTACAATATCACCCAAAGGTTCACCATCGTGATAATGATTTTCTTGCATGGGAAAAGAGAGCACATCGGTAACTTTATCTTGGTTGCGCCATTGGGCATTGAGTGCTTGAACGCTTTGATCATGTGCAAAGCGTATGCATATTTGCGGTTGTTTAAGGTTTAAGTTCAGGGCGTGACAAGTCTTATCAATAGCTTGTGTAATATCTTCTAATGGTGGAAAATCACCATGCACACCTTCATCTATAACGATTTCAATCATGATTCATTGGCTTCATATGCTTCGACAATACTCTCGACCAATTGATGTCTAACTACGTCATAACTGGTGAGCTTGCAAATACCAATATCTTTAATATTTTCCAATACACTTAGTGCGTGTAACAAGCCGCTATGGTGATGTTGTGGCAAATCAATTTGGGTAGCATCACCAGTGACCACCATTTTTGAAGAAAAACCCAAGCGAGTGAGAAACATTTTCATTTGTGCTTTGGTGGTGTTTTGTGCTTCATCAAGAATCACAAATGCATCATTGAGTGTGCGCCCACGCATATAGGCAAGGGGTGCAATTTCAATACGATTTTGCTCCATCAATGTATTCATTTTTTCAATACCCAGCATATCTGTGAGTGCATCAAATAGAGGTCGTAAATAAGGGTCAACTTTTTGTTGTAAATCACCAGGCAAGAAACCAAGTTTTTCACCAGCTTCTACAGCTGGGCGCGTTAAAATAATGCGTTCAACTTGATGGCTATTCAAGGCAACCACAGCTGTAGCGACTGCTAAATATGTTTTACCACAACCTGCAGGACCAACAGCAACGGTCAGTGTTTTATCTTGCATGGTTTGTAAGTATGTTTTCTGATTGGGTGTTTTGCCTTGTACATTTCGTCGCCCAGCTTTAAGTATAATACTTTTTGAAGGTGTATCAGAATTATTTTTTGTATGGCGATGTTGGCGCAGAAGCATTTCCACTTGATCAGGTGCTGGGCTTTGTGTTGCAGATATTTTCACTAACTCAGATAATATATCATATGCAA
>JALWPO010000129.1 GCA_026994965.1 Mariprofundaceae bacterium
GTGGTAGGCAGTGATAATGATTTGCCATTTACAGGCGGCGCTGTGGGCTACTTTTCTTATGATATTATCCATAGGTTTGAACCCGGTGTTGAGCAAAAAGCAAATGGGCATCAAGCTGTAGCTGCTTATATGTTGGTGGATAGATTTGTTGTGTTTGATAATCTCAAAGGCATTGTTCATCTGTGCGTTTTAGAAACTTCACAGGCGGAAGCTGATGTGATTTTGGATGATATTGAAAGCACACTTGCCCATACCAGCGCACCTGCGCCTTTCCATCCGCACATGAATGATGAACTTGCCTTGGACATTCCGCCATCCAACGTCACCCAGCAAGAGTACGAAACCATGGTCGAGACCGCCAAGGAATACATTTTGGCAGGCGATATTTTTCAGGTTGTGGTCTCGCAACGCTTTAGTAAACCGCTGGATGTTGACCCTTTGGCATTGTATCGTGCGATTCGCCATATCAATCCATCCCCATATTTATTTTATATGGCGATTCAGGGCGTGACTTTGATTGGCTCATCACCCGAAATCTTGGTGCGTAAAGAAGGCGACAAAGCCATTGTTCGCCCCATTGCAGGCACACGCCCTAGAGGCAAAACCAAAGAAACAGATTTAATGTTGGAAAAAGAGCTGTTGGCAGACACCAAAGAGCTTGCTGAACACGTGATGCTTGTGGACTTGGGGCGCAATGATTTGGGTAGAGTGAGCCAGTTTGGCTCGGTCAAAGTTACCGATTCCATGGCAATTGAACGTTATTCCCATGTGATGCATATTGTATCACAAGTCGAAGGCACGCTGCGCGGTGATGTGGATGCCTTGGATTTATTGGCTGCCACATTCCCCGCCGGCACATTATCAGGTGCGCCCAAAATTCGCGCCATGCAAATCATTGATGAATTGGAAGGCCAACCGCGCGGCCCTTATGGCGGCTGTATTGGTCATATTTCTTTTGGTGGTGAAAATATGGATACTGCCATCATTATTCGCACGGCTGTGATTGAAGATGGCGTGCTCAATGTGCAAGCTGGTGCGGGTTTGGTCGCAGATTCCGTGCCTGAATCTGAATATCAAGAATGTGTAAACAAGGCATCTGCCATGTTCCGAGCTGTGGCGCTTGCTGCGGCACAACCTTCCACCTCACAAAGCAATGGAGAGGCATCATGAGTGCGGCAACATTAGTCATTGATAACTACGATTCTTTCACCTTTAACTTGGTGCAATATTTGGGTGAGCTTGGTGATGTGCCACAAGTCTACCGCAATGATAAAATTAGCATTACTGACATTGAGAATTTAAAACCCTCACGCATTTTGATTTCACCCGGCCCTTGTACCCCCGCAGAAGCAGGTATTTCCAAGGCAGTAATTGCACACTTTTCAGGTAAACTTCCCATTTTAGGTGTATGCCTTGGGCATCAGTCCATTGGCGAAGTTTTTGGTGGTAAAGTGATTCGTGCGCCACGTTTGATGCACGGCAAAGTAAGCCCCATTCACCATGATGAGGCAGGTATATTCCAAAGTTTACCAACCCCATTTACCGCAACCCGTTACCACTCTTTGATTGTAGATGAGCCTTTGCCTGAAGCACTGATTCGCACGGCATGGACAGAAGAAGGCGAGCTGATGGGTTTAAGGCATAAAGAACACCCGACATTCGGGCTGCAATTTCACCCTGAATCTATTCTCACCGAACATGGGCATACCATGCTGAAAAACTTTTTGGAGTTATGATATGAGCTACAACATCCAACAAGCCCTTATCGACACACAAAAAGGCATCCCTTTAAACAGCGCGCAAGCGGAAACCGTGTTCAACCAAATCATGCGGGGTGAAGCCACGCCTGCACAAATCGGCGCATTATTGATGGGTCTAAGTATGCTAGGCGAAACACCTGAACTTGTGGCAGGGGCTGCAAGAGCCATGCGCAGTGTGGCAACCAAGATTGCACCCCAAGCATCAGGTTTACTGGATACCTGTGGTACAGGCGGTGATGGCGCATCTACGTTTAACATCTCTACCACCGTTGCCATTGTTTTAGCTGCATGTGGCGTGCCTGTGGCCAAACATGGTAATCGTGCAATTTCATCCAAGTCGGGCAGTGCTGATGTGTTGGAAGCTTTGGGTGTGAAGTTGGATATTTCGCCTGAAAAGGTCGCTGATTGCATTGATGAAGTTGGCATTGGTTTTCTTTTTGCCCCGCAATGTCATCCCGCTATGAAATATGCAGGGCCTGTTCGCCGTGAGATGGGTGTGCGCTCTGTGTTCAACCTTTTAGGGCCATTGACCAATCCTGCGGGTGCTGATTACCAAATCTTGGGTGTATTTGGTGAAGATAAATTGGATTTAGTGGCAGGTGCATTATCGCAACTGGGTACAAAGCGCGCATTGATTGTGCATGGGCGTGATGGTTTGGATGAGATTACAACAACCGCTATCACTGATGCCATTTGGATGGAAGATGGCAAAATACACCGCTTTGAAATTGACCCCGCAGCATTTGGCATGCCTTACTCCACAGCCAAAGCTTTGCAGGGTGGCGATGCCACATTTAATGCTGAAGTGATTCAACATATCCTTGCAGGTGTGCAAGGTGCAGGTCGTGACATTGTGCTGTTAAACAGTGCGGCAGCCCTTTGGGTGGCAGGCAAAGTCGATAGCATTGCTGATGGGCTAGGTGTGGTTGCCAAAGCCATTGATGATGGCAAAGCGACCGAGACCTTGAATGCATTGATTGCGTTTACAAACGATAATTAACCACAGAGAACACAGAGAACACGAAGAATAGCTACCTTCTTTATACCCCTTCGTGCTCTTCGTGCCCTTCGTGGTGATAAAGGTTAATAAAATATATGAGTTCAATTTTACATGAAATCGCGGCATATAAACGCGAGTGGGTGAAAAGCTGCAAGCAAAAAGTCAGCGAGCAAACATTATTGTCGCAAACCAAAGGTATGCAGCCTTTGGATTTTGCAGGTGCTTTAATCGAGCGCATCAGCAAGCAAGAAAATGCTGTGATTGCAGAAGTGAAAAAAGCATCACCATCCAAAGGTATTATCCGCGAAGATTTTCATCCTGTAAACATTGCCAAGGCTTATGAGCAAGGTGGGGCAACATGTTTATCCGTGCTTACCGATGTGAAATATTTTCAAGGTGATGACCAATTCGTCCGTGATATTCGTGGGCAGGTGAACATCCCGGTTTTGCGTAAAGATTTTATGATCGACCCCTATCAAATCGTTGAAGCCAGAGCTATGGGGGCAAGTTGTATCCTGATGATTATGGCGATGATTGAAGATAGCTTGGCACAAGAGTTATGTGCTACAGCCCATGAATTGGGGTTGTCTGTGCTACCCGAAGTGCATGATGCCAAAGAATTAGAGCGAGCTATGGATTTAGACACGCCATTGCTTGGTATCAACAATCGCAATCTGCATACCTTTGATATTACCCTGCAAACCACGCTGGATTTGCTTGCTGAAATCCCTGATGAACGCACAGTGATTACCGAATCAGGTATCTTTACCCATGATGATATTCAGATGATGAATCAGCATGATGTGTATGGTTTCTTGGTCGGGGAATCGTTGATGCGGCAGAATGACCCTGAACAGGCTTTAAAACAATTGCTCAATACCTAGGATTCTGTCGGACTTAAAGCAAAAAAGGCCGCACAATGTGCGACCCCTTTTCAATATGCTTATATAAACAGTTAAGCTTCAGTAGCCTCTTCAGCAGCAGGTGCATCCACCAACTGAACTACTGCCATTGGTGCAGCATCGCCATTGCGGAACCCTGTCTTCACCATGCGTGTATAACCACCAGCACGCTCAGAAGATGCCTTAGCAATATCATCAAATAAACGATCAACAATCGGGCGATGACGAAGTTTTGCAAGGACTTGACGACGAGAATGTAAATCGCCTTTTTTAGCCAATGTAATTAACTTTTCAACATAAGGGCGCATAGCACGCGCTTTTGCTTCTGTTGTTTCAATTTGACCATGTGTAATCAACGCAGTTGCCAAGTTGGCAAGCAAAGCGCGACGGTGACCAGTTGGGCGATTTAATCCGCCATGATGTTTACGATGTCTCATCGGTATTTCCTCTTAACTTATCTTAGCAATTTGACAATTAAGCTTCTGCAGCTTCATCGTCTTGTGGAGGCCAGTTTTCCAACTGCATGCCTAGACCAAGACCCATGTTTTCCAAAACTTCTTTAATTTCATTCAAAGATTTACGACCAAAATTGGGTGTGCGTAACATCTCTTGCTCGCTGCGCAATACCAAATCACCTACACGGAAAATATCATCGCTCTTCAAGCAATTCATAGAACGAACAGATAGGTCTAAATGATCAATCGGCTGAGCTAAGATATTTTCAATACCTTCGTCACTCACATCTTCCAAACTTTCAACCTCTAAAGCTGTGAAATCAGAGAATACAACCAATTGATCTTGAATAATTTTTGCAGCTTCACCAATAGCTTGCTCTGGTGTAATCGAACCGTTGGTTTCAATCTCAATAATCAATTTATCATAATTTGTCTTTTGGCTAATACGTGCATTTTCAACACGAGTTGCCACACGGCGAATCGGTGAATATGAAGCATCCAACATCAAGAATCCGACAGGACGATTATCTTCCGACCGCTCCTGAGCTGGGTCGTAACCACGACCTTTCTCAACAATTGCTTCCAGCTTCAATGCGCCATCGTCATTCAAATGTGCCAATACAAGCTCAGGATTTAAAACACGCAATCCTGTAGGACAATCAATATCACCAGCAGTGACTGTTGCAGGACCTTTTACATTCAAAGATAATGTTGTTGCTTCATCATCATCCATAGCAAGATCAAGTTCTTTCATGGTCAACATGATATCCATCACATCTTCACGAACACCCTTAATGGTATCAAACTCATGTGTAACACCATCAAAATTAACGGATGTTACAGCTGCACCAGGCAAAGAAGATAAAAGCATACGACGCAAACTATTGCCAATCGTTGTGCCATATCCGCGTTCTAACGGTTCAAACACAATCTTAGCAGAGCGTCCTGCAACAATTTCTTCAAGCGAAATCGAACGTGGTTTAATCAGCGCCATAATATCAACCTCACTATTTATTTAGAGTACAATTCAACAATCAATTGTTCACGAATATTCGGATCCAATTGATCACGCGCAGGCAATTCACGATAAACACCTTGCAAGGTTGTTAAATCCATATCCAACCATTCAGGCATGCCACGCTGGCCTGCAGATTCTACTGCAGCCTTAACACGCAAATGCTCTTTAGCATCATCAACCAACGCAATACTTTCGCCAACACGAACACGGTACGAAGGTACATTCACAATCTTATCATTCACCTTGACCAATTTATGACGAACAATTTGACGAGCTTCTGTGCGAGATGCTGCCAAACCCATGCGATAAACAACGTTATCCAAACGAGATTCAAGCAATTGAAGCAAGTTTAGACCTGTAATACCAGGCATATTATCGGCCACTTTAAAGTAACGTAAAAATTGCTTTTCTTGCAAACCATAAATACGTTTTACTTTTTGTTTTTCGCGTAATTGAACACCATAATCGGATACTTTTACACGACGACCTTGACCGTGCATACCTGGTGGGTATGGACGACGTTCAATCGGACATTTGTCTGAGTAGCATTTGCCACCTTTTAAATGCAGCTTTTCGCCTTCACGACGACACAAGCGGCATTTGGCATCTAAATAACGAGCCATGTTCTAAACTCCTAAACGCGGCGTCGCTTCGGAGGGCGACAGCCATTATGCGGAATGGGGGTAACATCACGAATCGCAGTGACATTCAAGCCAACTGCAGCAATCGCGCGCAATGCTGATTCACGCCCAGAACCTGGACCCTTAATCAGAATTGATACATTTTTCACACCATGATCCATTGCTTTACGTGCAGCATCTTCAGCAGCCACCTGAGCAGCAAATGGTGTACTTTTACGAGAACCGCGAAACCCAGAACCGCCACTGGTTGCCCAGCTAATTGCGTTTCCTGCCTCATCGGTAAATGTAATAATTGTATTATTAAAAGAAGCTTTAATGTGTGCAACAGCGTTCGCTATATTCTTGCGTCCGCGCTTCTTAGTAGTTTTTGGTGCAGCCATATTTATCCCTTAGCCTCTCTACTTCTTCTTGCCAGCAATGGCACGACGTGGACCTTTGCGTGTACGTGCATTGGTCTTGGTTTTTTGCCCACGCAGAGGTAAACCCTTACGATGACGTAAACCACGATAGCAACCCAAATCGGTCAATCGTTTGATGTTCATAGTCACTTCACGACGCAAATCACCTTCAACAGTATAAGCATCACTATCAATCACAGAACGAATGGCTGTCACTTCAGCTTCACTCAAATCCTTCACACGAGTATCTGGATTCACCTTGGCTTCTGCAAGAATATTCTTCGAACTACTCAAGCCAATACCATAGATATATGTCAAAGCGACTTCAACACGCTTCTGCGTCGGAATATTAACACCGGAAATACGAGCCACTAGAGCCTCCTAACGAACTAACAAACGACACATCAGCCTTGACGCTGCTTGTGACGTGGATTTTCACAGATTACGCGAATGATTCCCTTTCGGCGAATCACTTGGCATTTACTGCACATTTTTTTTACTGACGCACGAACTTTCACAGCTCATTCCTCCGTCGGTTATTCATGGTCAAAGCCATGTTATCATTTTGCACGATAGCTAATGCGACCGCGACTTAAGTCATAGGGAGAAATCTCCACTGTAACTTTATCACCTGGAAGAATACGAATATAATACTTGCGCATTTTCCCTGAAATTGTACATAGCAATTCATGGCTATTTTCCAAGCGAACTTTGAACATGGCATTGGGAAGCTTTTCGACCACTTCACCTTGCATTTCAATGATATCTTCTTTCGCCATTTATTCCTTAACCCTGTACTGCTTTTTCTAGTGCAGCATACACATCCTGCACATCCCCTGAAGCATCAATCTTGAAGAAACCTTCCGCACCTGAATAAAAATCAAGCAACGGTTGTGTTTGTTCAGCATAAACACCCAATCTTTGAGCAATCACATCTTCACGGTCATCGTCGCGTTGGTACAATTCACCACCACAACAATCACAAGACCCTGATTCACGGGGCGGCGAATAATGCCTATGAAATCCAAAACCGCAAGCCTTACAAATAAGGCGACCGCATAAGCGCTCTAAAAGTATTGATTCTGGTGCATCCATAAAGATAACACGCTCAATTTTCAGCCCATGCTTGGCCAACATTGCAGCCAAAGCCTCTGCCTGCGGCACATTACGCGGAAAGCCATCCAATAAAAAACCATTGGCCGCATCAGGCGCTGTAATACGCTCCTCAATCATACCAATCACAACCTCATCGGGAACAAGCTTGCCCGCATCCATATAACCTTTGGCTTTTAAACCCAGTGCGGTTTCTTCTTTGACTGCTGCACGAAGCAAATCGCCCATTGCAATCGGAATAATACCTAACTTCTCAGCCAACCGAGAACCTTGCGTGCCTTTGCCAACACCCGGTGGTCCAAATAAAATAACATTCATATTAACGTTTGGTTTTTAAACGTGCTTGTTTCATTAAGCCTTCATACTGATGTGACATCAAATGTGATTGAATTTGCGTCATGGTATCCATACTCACCACAACAATAATCAATAGGCTTGTACCACCGAAATAAAATGGTACAGATAATTCACTAATCAGCCATTGTGGTAACAAACAGACCAATGAAACATATGCTGCCCCAACCACAGTGATTCGTGTCAATACATTATCCACATACTCAGCCGTTTTTTGACCTGGTTTAATGCCAGGAATAAAACCACCATTCTTCTTTAAATTATCAGCCGTATCTTTTGGATTAAAAACAATAGCTGTATAAAAGAAGCAGAAAAACACAATCAGCGCAGTAAAAAGAAGCATATACAACCATGCACCTGGTGAAAGAATAGCAGATATATCAGATAGCCATTCAAAGCCTTCTGCACCTTTGGTGAATTGTGCAAACGTTGCAGGCAATAGGATTAAACTTGAAGCAAAAATAGGGGGAATTACGCCCGCTGTATTGATTTTCAATGGCAAAAATGAAGATTGCCCACCATACATTTTATTGCCGACTTGTCGTTTCGCATATTGTATTGCAATACGTCGCTGCGCTCTTTCAAACCAAACCACTACAGCTGTTACAGCAATCGCCATAAGGAATAAGCCTAACACCGTAAATGGTGAATACTCACCAGTACGCGCCAACTCTAATGTTCTACCAATAGCCGAAGGCAATCCAGCAACAATAGCTGAGAAAATAATCAGTGAAATACCGTTACCTATACCACGCTCAGTAATTTGTTCACCCAACCACATTAAAAACATAGTACCGCTTACAAGTGTAATCACGGTAATAATTCGGAAATCTAACCCTGGATCAACCACCACACTATGGCCATTCACAGAAAATGTTTCTAATCCAATGGACATACCAATGGACTGAAAAATTGCCAATACAAGCGTACCATAGCGGGTGTATTGGGTGATTTTTCTACGACCCGACTCACCTTCTTTTTTCAATTGCTCTAATCTTGGAGACACAACTGTCATCAACTGAATGATAATCGATGCTGAAATATATGGCATAATACCCAATGCAAAAATAGTTAAGCGTGATAGTGCTCCACCAGAAAACATATCAAACAGACCCAGCAAACTGCCTTGAGCTTGATTAAAAAACTGTGCCAAAACATGCGCATCAATACCAGGCACTGGAATATGCGCACCCAAGCGATATACGAATAGCATGCCTAATGTAAATAAAACCCTATTCTTTAGCTCAGGAATTTGACCAATACTTCCTAGACCACCCATTGAAGGTGCATTTTGCATATTATGCCGCCTCTGCCAACTTCACTGAGCCTTTAGCAGCTTCAATTTTTGCAATTGCCGATGCTGACGCAGCCGAAACATTCACTTCCAATTTTACGTTAATCTCACCTGTCCCCAACAATTTAATGGGATCGACAGCATTTCGAATCAAACCTGCTTCAAACAATGAAGCCGCATCAACTGTTGAACCTGCTTTAAGATTCGATAATTGAGCCACATTCACCAATTGAAAAACTTTCTTGTTCATCGGGGTAAAACCACGCTTAGGTAAGCGTTGAATCAAAGGCATTTGACCACCTTCAAATCCACGTTTCACACCGCCACCCGAACGGGATTTTTGACCTTTATGTCCACGCCCTGCTGTTTTTCCATGACCCGTCCCAATGCCACAACCAAGACGTTTACGAACTTTACGAGAACCTTCATTAGCCTGAATAGTATTCAGTTTCATCACTCATCCCCTACGCTTATTCAGCAGACTCAACCACAACGAGGTGGTTGATTTTATTTACCATGCCGCGCACTGAAGGCGTATCTTCCAACTCTACAACCTGATGCATACGACGCAGACCAAGGCCAACCAAAGTTGCCTTTTGATCTTTTGAATATCCAATGCCACTTTTTACTTGGCGAACACGGATTGTATCTTTCTTAGCCATGACTAGCTCCTGTTATCTATTGCTGTCTTAAGACTTGCCACGACGAGCAGCAACCTGCTCAGGGCTTTCCAGTGATTTCAGACCATTAAAAGTCGCACGTACAACATTGATATTATTACGTGAACCCTGACTCTTAGTGAGAATATCACGAATACCAGCCGCCTCTAACACCGCACGAACAGTTGAACCTGCGATTACACCTGTACCTTCAGTACAAGGCTTCAATAAAACACGTGAAGCATCCTGAACACCAGTCACTTGGTAATGAATCGTACCATCTTTCAATGGCACATGAATCATTGATTTACGCGCAATATCACAAGCCTTACGAATCGCCTCTGGCACTTCTTTGGCTTTAGCATGACCAAAACCAACGTGACCAGCACCATCACCAACAACCATCAATGCAGAAAAACTCATGCGACGGCCACCAGAAGTGGTTTTAGCGATACGATTAATATCTACGAGCTTTTCAGTCAGCTCCAATTCATCAGCATTAATCATCATTATCTCCTAGAACTTCAAGCCAGCAGCGCGAGCGCCTTCAGCCAATGCCTTTACACGGCCATGGTATGGATAAGCGCCACGATCAAAAGCCACTACATCCAAGCCAGCCGCCACAGCGCGTTCACCCAAAAGTTTTCCTACATGCTCTGCAGCTTCGCAATTACCACCTGCAGAAATATCCTTATCTAGGCTTGAAGCTGAAACCAAAGTTTTACCTTCACTATCATCTATCACCTGAGCATAGATATGACGTGCTGAGCGAAAAACACTCAACCGTAAGCGACCTGAAGCTTTTACACGTGAACGAACACGGCGTGAGCGACGAATCGCGGCATTATTTTCATAGCGCTTTGCAGACATGCTACTAATCTCCTAATCCTATAAGGCTTATTAAGCCTTTTTACCTTCTTTCATGGCAACATATTCATCAATATAACGAACACCCTTACCTTTATAAGGCTCTGGCGGACGATATGCACGAATCTCAGCAGCTACCTGACCTACCTGCTGTTTATCAAAACCACTGATTGTGATTTTGCTACCATCAACAGCCGCTGTAACTCCCGCTGGAACTTCATGCACTACGGGGTGGGAAAAACCAAGTGACAAATTCAACTTTTGTCCTTGAGCTTGCGCACGATATCCAACACCACGCAATTCCAATACCTTTTCAAAGCCCTTGCTCACACCTTGTACATTGTTTGCCAAAAGCGCTCTGGCTAAACCAAAGTTGCCATTCATTTTCTTATTGCCAACATCTGCACAAGAAATTTGAATTTGATTATCTTCATGCACAGCAGTTAAACCATCAAACAATGGTGAGGTTAATGTGCCTTTAGAACCTTTTACTGTTATAGCATCTGCTGCAATTGTTACTTCAACGCCATTGGGCACTGTAACAGGCTGCTTACCAACTCGAGACATTTTAAACCTACCTTAAAATACCGTGCAAAGAACTTCGCCACCGACGTGTTCTGCACGAGCCTTTTTATCTGACATAATACCTTTGGACGTACTTACAATAGCCACACCATAACCACTGCGTACACGTGGAAGTGTATCCGCATTGCTATAAACACGGCGACCAGGTTTAGATACGCGCTTAATTTCACGAATCACTGCTTCACCTTGATCGTCATAACGTAATGTTAAACGCAAATAACGATGACCTTTGAAGTTATAAGCTTTTGCTGCTGCGATATAACCTTCTTCACGAAGAATATCTGCCATTGCAAGCAAAACATTACTCGCAGGAAGTTCAATTTTTTCTATGCCTACTTGTTGCGCGTTACGAATGCGCGTCAACATATCAGCGATACGATCTGTCATCATAATAAATCTCCTATCGCCTTACCAGCTAGATTTAACCATGCCTGGGATTTCACCCGCAGAGGCATGTTTACGCAAACATATACGGCACATGCCGAACTTGCGATATACAGAGTGTGGACGACCACACAACTGACAGCGTGTATAAGCACGCACTTTAAATTTGGGTTTACGATTACATTTCGCAATCAAAGCTTTCGTAGCCATCTTTACCCCTTAATTCTTTCGGAACGGCATTTTAAATTCTTTCAATAATGCACGCCCTTCATCATTTGTATTCGCAGTTGTAACAATAGTAATGTCCATACCACGAATTTTATCTACCTTATCATAATCGATTTCAGGAAAGATAATTTGTTCTTTAAGCCCTAGAGTATAATTACCACGACCATCAAAGGCCTTGGGTGATACACCACGGAAATCGCGAATACGCGGAAGCGTCACGTTGATTAAACGATCCAAAAACTCCCACATTTGCTCTCCACGAAGCGTGACTCTACAACCTACAGGCATACCATCACGCAACTTAAAGTTTGAAATGGATTTACGTGCACGTGTAGTCACAGGTTTTTGACCTGTGATTGCAGCCATATCTGACAATGCACCTTCCATCAATTTGGAATTGGTTGCAGCTTCACCCACACCCATATTCACAATAATTTTTGTCACGCTTGGTACTTGCATTGGATTTTTATATCCAAACTGCTCTTTCAAAGCAGGTGCCACGCGTGATTTATAGTCTTCTTTAAGACGAGCCATCACCTATACTCCTACTGATCCAATACTTCGCCACATTTGCGGCAGCTACGAACCTTACGCCCATCATCCAATTGCTTCACACCCAAACGAACGCCAGTTTTACAATTCGGGCAGAAAAACTGAACATTAGAAAGCGCAATAGGTGCTTCCTTTTCAATGATACCACCACTTGTGTTTTGTGTTTGACGGGTATGGCGTTTCACCATGTTAACCTTGGATACCAGCACACTGTTATCCGAAGCTTTCACGCGAATCACTTTACCACGCACACCTTTATCACGACCTGCAATAACCAACACTTCATCATCGCGATGGATACGGGATTTAATCTGAGTCGACATTACTTCCTCACACACCTAGCTACAGAACTTCTGGAGCCAGAGAGATAATTTTCATATAACCTTTACTACGCAACTCACGAGTTACAGGACCAAAAATACGTGTACCCATAGGCTCGCCCTGTTTCGATAACAACACTGCTGCGTTCTCATCAAAACGAATGGAACTACCATCCTTGCGACGAAACTCTTTTGCTGTACGAACCACAACAGCTTGTTGCACTTCGCCTTTTTTCACTTTGCCACCTGCTGCTGCTTCTTTCACAGCAACAACAATCACATCACCAACACTGGCGTAACGACGTTTAGAGCCACCCAAAACCTTAATGCACTTCACACGACGCGCACCAGAGTTATCAGCAACATTCAATACAGTTTCGGTTTGAATCATAACAACCCTCGCTTACAACTGCTCAGCGCGACGGAGAACTTCTTCCATCACCCAGCATTTGTGTTTAGAAATTGGACGTGATTCAATGATGCGAACAGTATCACCAATATTGCAGGTATTTTCTGCATCATGTGCCATATATTTCTTATGTGAACGAATTGTTTTGCGATAGCGAGCATGCAAAAATTTACGTTCAACCTGAACGACAACAGTTTTTTCACCTTTGTTGCTTACAACAACGCCTTGCAGCGTACGCTTATTACTTTTAACTTCGGACATTTCTCTTCTATCCCCTTAACGCTGAGCCAGAATGGTCTGGATACGTGCAATTTCTTTACGTACTTGACCAATACGTGCCGAATTCGTTAGCTGCATTGTAGCTTTTTGAAAGCGCAACTTCATATGTTCAGCCGCCAACTCTTCCATCGTTTCTTTCAATTCAGCATCAGATTTTTTGCGTAGTTCTTTCATCGTCCTACTCCACGCGTAACAATTTTAGTACGGATAGGTAATTTCGCAGCAGCACGCTCAAGCGCTTCACGAGCAATTTTTTCATCCACACCATCCATTTCATACAGAATACGACCAGCACGAACAGCTGCTACCCAATATTCCGGAGAACCCTTACCTTTACCCATACGTACTTCAGCAGGCTTCTTTGATACAGGAAGATCTGGAAACATGCGAATCCAAACACGACCTTGACGTTTAATATGACGCGTCATCGTAATACGAGCAGCTTCAATTTGACGTGCAGTAATGCGGCCAGGTTCCATTGCTTTTAATGCAATATCACCAAAGTTCAATGAAGAACCACGTGTTGCTTTACCACGGATGCGTTGAAGCTCTTTATGATGCTTACGCCAGCGAACCTTCTTCGGTTGTAACATGACTCACTAACCTCGCTTATACGTTTTCAGCTTCAGTATCGCCCAGCTTCTCGCCGTTAAATACCCAAACTTTTACGCCAATAATTCCATATGTGGTTTTTGCTTCTGTAAAACCATAATCAATATCTGCACGCAATGTATGCAAAGGCACACGACCTTCACGATACCATTCCATACGTGCAATATCTGCACCACCCAAACGACCTGAACAATTGATACGAACACCCTTAGCACCCATACGCAATGCGCCTTGCACAGCACGCTTCATGGCACGTCGGAAAGCAACCCTACGCTCCAACTGCATAGCAATATTCTCTGCCACCAATTGAGCTTCCGCTTCAGCACGGCGAATCTCGACAATATATACCTGAATTTCTTGACCAAACTGAGCCAACAAATCCTTACGCAATGCATCAATTTCTGAACCTTTTTTACCAATCACAACGCCTGGACGTGCTGTATGAATAGTCACCTTAAGCTGACCAGCAGGGCGTTCGATTAAAATACGTGAAACATGTGCATGTTTTAAACGCGCCTTAACATACTTGCGCAACTTAATATCTTCGCGCAACTGCTCACCAAAATTTTTGTCTGCATACCAAACTGATTCCCAACCACGTGTAATCCCAACACGGAAACCAACTGGATTAACTTTCTGACCCATGAATAACCCCTTTATCCGCGTTCAGACACAGCCACAGTAATGTGACTACGACGATGAAAACGTTTGCGCATACGACCCATACCTTTTGGGCGGAAACGCTTCAATGTTGCCCCCTCATCCACTTTCGTGGTGGAAACAAATAAATTATCAACATCCAAACCATTGTTTTGCTCTGCATTGGCAACCGCTGATTTCAACACTTTTTCAAACAAACGCGCTGATTTCTTTGGTGATAACATCAATACAGCCAAGGCGCGGTCAACAGGCAAGCCACGGATAGCATCTGCCATCAAACGGGCTTTTTGTGCACTAATTTGCGCATCTTTATGAAGCGCACGTACTTCTTCGCTCATGCTCACCTACCTCCTGGCCTTTTTGTCCGCACCGTGACCATAAAAGGTACGGGTTGGAGCAAACTCACCAAGCTTATGACCCACCATGTTTTCAGTAACAAAAACAGGGATGAATTTGTTGCCGTTATGTACAGCAAAGTTTAAACCTACAAAATCAGGAGCAATCGTAGAACGACGTGACCATGTTTTAATCACACTTTTCTTTTCACTTGCAACCGCTGAATCCACTTTCTTTTGCAAAGAGGGTTCAATGTATGGTCCTTTCTTTAAGGAACGCGCCATGCCTTACCTCACTTCTGATTACGGCGACGAATAATATCACGATTCGAAGCCTTGTTCTTCTTACGAGTCTTGTGACCCTTAGTTGGTACACCCCAAGGTGTTACCGGATGACGACCACCCGCCGTGCGACCTTCGCCACCACCATGTGGATGATCCACTGGATTCATAGCTACACCACGAACATGCGGACGAATACCCAACCAGCGTGAACGCCCAGCTTTACCAACCTTACGGTTTGAATGGTCTGAATTTCCAACGATACCAATACTTGCCATGCAACGCACATCAACACGACGAAATTCGCCAGATGGGAGCTTCAATACTGCACGAGAGCCTTCTTTACCCATCAACTGAACGCCAGCGCCAGCACTACGCGCCATCTGCGCACCTTTACCTGGCTTCATTTCAACATTGTGAAGCATTGTACCCACACGAATATTCGCCAAAGGCAATGCATTACCAGGTTTGATTTCAGCATCAGGACCTGACATCACAACATCACCAGGACGAAGACCTTGTGGAGCAACAATATAACGCTTATCGCCATTCGCAAATACTATCAAAGCAATGTGTGAAGTACGATTTGGGTCATATTCGATGCGCGACACCTTACCTTCTACGCCATGATTGTCACGCTTGAAATCAATCAAACGATACAAACGCTTATGTCCACCACCACGATGGCGAGAAGTGATGCGACCATTATTATTGCGACCACCACTTTTATGGAAACCTTCTGTCAAAGATGCTTCTGGTTTTCCCTTATACAAATTAGCATCAACCACAGCAATTCTACCACGGTTACCATTGGTTGTTGGTTTTAGAGCTTTCAATGCCATGATTTATCCCTCTTCTTCTGGATCAATCGACTGACCTTCAACCAAACGAACAACCGCTTTGCGATAGCCCGGGCGACGGCCAACATTCATGCCACGACGTTTTTCTTTTCCAGGCACATTGATTACCTGAACTTTTTCAACATTTACTTCGAAAATTTCTTCAACAGCAGCTTTTACTTCCAACTTACTTGCATCACGTGCTACACGAAATATGTACTGATTCGATGCGCTGCGAGCAATATAACTCTTTTCAGTAATGACTGGCTGGCGGAGTGTATTCATATGCTTATACGTTGCGCTCATGCCAAAGCTCCTTCAATTTTAGCCAATGCTTCCTCTGTCACCACAATACGATCAAACTTCAACAAGTCATGAAGGGTAAGCTGACCATCTAAAATAATTTTAGTGTGTGGAATATTACGTCCTGAAAGCTCAACTTCACGATTTGAAGCACCCAAAACATACAGACCCGAAGAAACAGACAAAGCATCTGCAACCGATACAAAAGACTTTGTTTTTACCTCTTTCAATTCCAATTTATTCAAAACAATCAAGCGACCTTCGCGAACAGCATCCGATAACACCATACACAAAGCCTTACGACGCTCTTTACGATTCATGCGTGTTGCAAAAGATGTATTCGCATTCGGACCATGCGCAGTACCACCATGACGCCATTGCGCAGAACGTGTTGAACCCTGACGAGCACGACCTGTTCCTTTTTGCTTCCAAGGTTTGCGACCACCGCCTGATACTTGCGCAACTGTTTTCACCGCACTTGTACCTGCGCGTTGAGCGCTAGACAATGCGGCATAAACACGATGCACAAAGCCCACATCTGTTTCCACATCAAATACACCAGCATTTAGCTCACGTGTACCGACCACTTTATTGGCCTGATCAACGATATTGATCTCTGCCATTTTATGCTCCCTTCACGGCTGGACGAAGCTCTAACAAACCATTCTTAGCGCCAGGCACTGCGCCCTTAACTAAAATACGATTTAAATCTTCATCCACACGAACGATTTCAAGGTTCTGCACTGTTTTACGCACTGAGCCATAATGACCAGGCATTTTTTTACCAGGGAATACGCGCCCAGGCCATTGGCATTGACCAGTAGAACCCATTTGTCTATGCACTTTTTCCGCGCCATGTGTTGCACGACCACCACCAAAATCATAACGCTTCATAACACCTGCAAAACCACGACCCTTCGATGTTCCAGCAACATCAATCTTTTGACCCACTTCAAACATTGAAACTGTTAAATCTTGACCTAATTCAAACTCAGCATCAGCAGCAACACGAAATTCTTTCAAATTTCCCATCACATCTTGACCTTGTTTAGCATAGTGACCTTGCACTGCACGGCTTTCAGCTCTTTTAGGCGCACCAAAACCAACTTGAATCGCATCATAGCCATCTTTATCTGATGTGCGACGCGCAATCACTTTACATGTTTCCACATTTAATACTGTGACAGGAACAGCGGATCCATCTTCAGCAAAAATTTGTGTCATACCCGCTTTACGGGCAACCAATCCACTCATGATAGCCTCCCGTTAAAGTTTGATTTCGACATCAACACCAGAAGGCAGATTTAGCTTCATTAAAGCATCTACTGTTTGTGGTGTTGGCTTGTCGATATCCAACAAACGTTTATGTGTACGCATCTCAAACTGCTCACGAGATGATTTGTACTTATGTGGTGAACGAATCACACAAAATTTACGGATACGGGTCGGAATTGGAATCGGACCACGCACTTCCGCACCTGTACGCTTTGCTGTTGCAACAATATCTTCGGCACTCTTGTCGAGGATACGATGATCAAAAGCCTTCAGGCGAATTCTAATAGTTTGAGCTGCCACTGATTGGCCCCCTACTCGCTAATTTCGGTAACGACGCCAGCGCCGACCGTACGACCACCTTCGCGAATCGCGAAACGTAGCTCTTTATCCATTGCAATCGGTGTAATCAACTCAACATCCATTGCAACATTATCTCCAGGCATCACCATTTCCGTGCCTTCTGGCAAAGTCACAGCGCCAGTCACATCTGTGGTACGGAAATAAAACTGTGGACGATAGCCATTAAAGAATGGGGTATGACGACCACCTTCTTCTTTCGTCAAAATGTATGCCTCAGCTTTGAACTTCGTATGTGGATGAATTGATCCAGGCTTAGCCAATACTTGACCACGTTCAACATCTTCACGTTTCAAACCACGAACCAATGCGCCAATATTATCCCCAGCTTCACCACGATCCAACAATTTGCGGAACATTTCAACGCCTGTACATGTTGTGAGTTGCGTATCACGAATACCAACAACCTCAACATCATCACCAACGTTAATCACGCCAGATTCAACACGCCCTGTCACAACAGTACCACGACCAGAAATGGAGAACACATCTTCAATCGGCATTAAGAAATCCAAATCAACAGCACGCTCAGGTGTTGGAATGGTTTCATCCACTGCCTTCATCAATGCATGAATCGCTGGAGCACCAATTTCAGAAGTATCGCCTTCCAAAGCTTTTAAAGCAGAACCTTTAATCACTGGAATATCATCACCTGGGAAATCATAAGAATCCAATAACTCACGAACTTCCATTTCAACCAATTCCAATAACTCTTCATCATCAACCATGTCTGCTTTGTTCAAGAAAACAACCAAGTGAGGTACGTTGACCTGACGAGCAAGCAACACATGCTCGCGTGTCTGTGGCATTGGACCATCAGCAGCTGATACAACCAAGATACCACCATCCATCTGTGCAGCACCTGTAATCATATTCTTGACATAATCCGCATGGCCTGGGCAGTCAACGTGTGCATAGTGACGTGTCTCAGTTTCATACTCAACGTGTGCTGTCGCAATAGTAATACCACGTTCGCGCTCTTCTGGAGCTCCATCAATATCACCATAATCTTTAAACTCAGCTCCGCCACTTTCAGACAAAACCTTAGTGATTGCTGCTGTTAATGTTGTCTTACCATGATCCACGTGACCAATCGTGCCAATGTTCACATGAGGCTTGGTGCGTTCAAACTTTTCCTTTGCCATTTTCTACTCCTTAACCTTTAACACTTGCTACAATTTCTTCAGCAATGTTCTTAGGCACTTCTTCATAATGTTTAAATTGCATTGAGTATGTTGCGCGCCCTTGAGACATTGAACGAAGTGCAGTTGAGTAACCAAACATCTCAGATAACGGTACTTCCGCCTTGATTTCCTTCACCATACTACGATCACCCATACCCATCACTTTACCACGACGACGATTCAAATCTCCAACCACATCGCCCATATATTCTTCGGGAGTTGTAACTTCAACATCCATCATCGGCTCAAGCAAAACCGGCTTGGCTTGTGCACAAGCAGCACGGAAACCCATAGAGCCAGCTACCTTAAATGCCATTTCATTGGAATCCACGTCATGATAAGAGCCATCCACCACAGTAACGCGTACATCTACCATGGGGAAACCTGCAACTACGCCATTCTCCATAGCTTCTTCAGCACCCTTACCTACCGCTGGAATATATTCGCGAGGTATGGCCCCACCAACAATCTTATCGATAAACTCAAATCCAGACCCAGGCTCCATTGGCTCAATTTCCAACCAACAATGCCCATATTGACCGCGACCACCAGACTGACGAACAAACTTACCTTCCGCCTTAGCTTTTCCACGGATGGTTTCACGATATGCCACCTGAGGCTTACCAATATTCGCTTCAACTTTAAATTCACGTGACATACGATCAACAAGAATTTCCAAATGCAGCTCACCCATACCAGAAATAATCGTTTGACCAGTTTCCTCATCTGTACGTACGCGGAATGACGGATCTTCTGCCGCCAAACGACCCAAAGCAATACCCATTTTTTCTTGGTCAGCCTTGGTTTTAGGCTCAATAGCCACAGAAATTACTGGCTCAGGGAATTCCATACGCTCCAAAATAATCGGATCAGAATCCACACAAAGTGTATCACCTGTTGTTGTAGATTTTAAACCTACCGCAGCTGCAATGTCACCAGCACGAACTTCTTTGATTTCACTACGCTCATTGGCATGCATTTGTAAAATGCGACCAATACGCTCTTTACGACCTTTGGTAGTGTTCATAATGTAAGAACCAGATTCCAATACGCCCGAATATACACGGAAAAAAGTTAAATTTCCCACAAATGGGTCATTCATCACTTTAAATGCCAAGGCTGCAAATGGCGCATCATCTGAACTTGGGCGAGAATCTTCTTCATCTGTATCTGGATGAACACCCTTAATTGCAGGCACATCAGTAGGCGCTGGCATATACTCAACAACAGCATCCAACAATGTCTGCACACCTTTATTTTTAAAGGCCGTACCACAAAGAACAGGAATCACAGAAATATTCAACACAGACTTGCGAATACATTCTTTTAATTGTGCTTCTGTGACTTCCTCACCTTCAAGGTAAGCCATCATCACTTCTTCATCAGCCTCAAGCACAGCATCCATCAATTTTTCACGATGCTCTTCTGCGATATCTTGCAAGTCAGCAGGAATATCTTCAACCGAGTAATCCGCTCCCATAGACTCATCATTCCAAATGATGGCCTTCATGGAAACCAAATCAATTACACCTTTAAAATTTTCTTCATTGCCAATCGGCACATTCAGCGCAACAGCATTGTGACCCAAACGCTCACGAATTTCTTCAACCACATTAAAGAAATCAGCTCCTGTACGATCCATTTTGTTTACAAATGCAACACGGGGAACCTTATACTTATCAGCTTGGCGCCAAACAGTTTCAGATTGTGGTTGAACACCACCCACAGCACAAAAGACACCAACAGCTGAGTCCAATACGCGCAAAGAACGCTCCACTTCAATCGTGAAATCTACGTGGCCAGGAGTGTCAATAATATTAATCGTATGTTCTTTCCAAGAACATGTTGTTGCCGCAGATGTGATGGTAATACCACGCTCTTGCTCTTGCTCCATCCAATCCATGGTAGCTGCACCATCATGAACTTCGCCAATTTTATGGGAAACGCCAGTGTAAAAAAGGATGCGCTCTGTTGTTGTGGTTTTACCCGCATCAATGTGAGCCATAATGCCAATGTTACGCACGCGCTCTAATGGTGTCTTTCTAGCCACGATCAACTACTCCTCTTCTACTCAGTCTATTTAGAACAATACAATCTAAAAAACAAAAAATTCAAACCAACCAACAATCTTACCAGCGAAAATGTGAAAACGCCTTGTTTGCTTCTGCCATACGATGGGTGTCATCACGCTTCTTGAATGCACCACCACGCTCATTTAAGGCATCAACCATTTCATTACCCAAACGATCTGCCATCGTATGCTCAGAACGCTCACGCGCATATTCAACCAACCAACGAACAGCCAATGATGCTTGGCGACGCTCACTCACTTCGATTGGCACTTGATATGTAGCCCCGCCAACACGACGAGATTTTACTTCTACTGCTGGACGAACAGCTTCAAGCGCCTTATGCAACACAACCAGTGGTTGCTCACCTGATTTTTCAGCAGCCAATTCCATGGCTTTATAAACAATTGCTTCCGCCTTGGCTTTCTTGCCACCCAACATAATTCTATTGACTACTGTTGATACCTGTGTATCGCCAAACTTTGCATCTGGTGTAATCGGGCGACGGGGCGCTGGACCTTTACGTGGCATAACTCAATTCCTCTCTTACTTCGGCTTCTTGGCGCCATACTTCGAGCGAGCCTGTTTACGGCCTTCAACACCCGTAGTATCCAAAACACCACGCAATACATGATAACGAACACCTGGCAAATCCTTTACACGACCGCCACGAATCAGCACAACACTATGCTCTTGCAGCTTATGCCCTTCACCTGGGATATAGGCAGTCACTTCATGACCATTGGTCAAACGTACACGCGCCACTTTACGCAAAGCCGAGTTAGGCTTCTTTGGTGTGGTTGTATACACACGCGTGCATACTCCACGGCGCTGCGGGCAAGCTTGCAAGGCTGGAACCTTGTTAATCTTGCGCTTGTCTTTACGCGACTTGCGAATCAACTGGTTAATTGTTGGCATCGTTACCTCTTCAAACTATTTAAAACCTTACGCAAATTGACTGTTTCTTGCACTAGCCCCTTGCGAAGGGTCGCGAAACATAGTGAGCCACCATCTACCTGTCAACACTTTCCATAGGATATTTTTTTATTGCTATAATCACCTTTTCTTCACATCATAAAAACATCCCCCTAAAAGCAACCAACTCGTCCCCTCAAAGTTCTATCTATCTGCTATACATTGTAATCAAACTGCATCCCATACGACTTTATAATGTGTGTCACAAACTTCTCATATATCATTGCTTGTGCTATACATAGATAGTAATACCAAAGAAGGAGGTCAAAATGAAAGTTTCTCATGTCATGACACCCTCACCATTAACTTGCTGTGAAGATGATACCCTACGCACAACCATTGAAACCATGGTGATGCGCCGTTGTGGCTCTGTGCCCGTTGTTGATGAAGAAGGCAATCTCACTGGCATTGTTGCCATTCGTGACACCATGCTTCCGCTCTATCCCAATTTTGGCGAGTATGTTCATGACGCTGTGCATAGTCGTGATTTTGAAGAAATGGAAGATAACTATAAACGTGTATTATGTATGAAAGTAAAAGAAGTGATGACCACAAACCCCATGAGTATTGATGCTGACGAGCCTGTACTTAAAGCTGCCTCTTATATGGGGCTACGCAATCTAAGACGTATCCCAGTGACCGACCATGGAAAATTAATTGGCATGGTAAGCATTGGTGATATTGCACGTGGGCTTTATATCCATAAAGGCACTTAATCAACCTCCATAACCCCAATCACTTATTTACATCTGGCTTACAATACCTGCGTTGCATGCGCAGCTAAACGTGAGCGTTCACTGGCTTGAAGGATGATATGCCCTGCCCATTCCCAATCTGCAAAACGCTGCACAACCATAGATAATCCATTGGTATGACTGGTAAGATAGGGCGTGTCAATCTGTGCATTGTTGCCCAATATAATAATTTTAGAACCTTCGCCCATACGTGTGACCA
>JALWPO010000130.1 GCA_026994965.1 Mariprofundaceae bacterium
CCCAGCCAAACACCTTCTGCTACAGCTTGAACCTTATCGGCTAAACTCGCCCCTTTCACATCCAATTCAGGCAAATACAATGCTGCTGTACGCGCACCACTTTTTTCAAGTTTTTGTGCAATCTTGGCTGCCAATGTTCGCAGCTTTTGTAATGTTAATGCTTTTTCACTACCCACACCCAAAAATACTGCACGTTGTGCATGCATACCTTGCACATCATATAATGTTCTCGATGCTGAAAAATCGCCCACTAAATCAAACTTACGCAGAAAATCACCAATACTTTCACCTGTTGCTTGCTGTAATGCTCGACCTGATTCAGTCAGTTTTCGCCCTTCAAGCAAGGGTATCACTACAGCATCTTCGCGCTGTTTATCCGCACCACCTGCTTTCACATCTATTTGAATCATTTAGCTCTCCCAATAAAAATTTAAAAACCAATCATGATTTATCATAACATATAAAATATAATGAATAATGCAAGCACGCTCGCTTGATTTGTGGGTAGGTTCAGAAACAGCTATAATTATAAGTGTATAACGTCACATGGAGGCAACATATTATGAGCATTCAAAAGCATGGCTTATCAATTGGTATTGAACGTGTTGGTCAGCATTTCTTTTTGGCTTTAAGGGCTGTAGGTAAGCTCACCCATGAGGATTATCAAGTGATTACACCCATCATTGATTCAGCCCTAAGCGCTGTTAAAGAACCCAAAGTCAAAGTATTGATTGATGGTACTGAAATGGAGGGTTGGGAATTAAGAGCTGCATGGGATGATTTTAAGCTGGGCTTAAAACATGGTAGTGAATTTGATAAAATTGCCATTTACGGTAATAAAGACTGGCAAGAAATTGGCGCTAAAATTGGCAGTTGGTTTGTATCAGGTGAAGTGCGATATTTCGATGTTTATGGTGATGCATTGGCATGGCTTAGTGAAGCATAGATACTTAACTTAAATGATGCCCCACAACCACTGAAGCTCCACGTAAAAAATCAGTGGCACGCATGGCTTTTTTACCCTCAGGTTGAAGCTCAATAATGCGATACACCATGCCATCACCACACACCACATCCAAACCATCATGGGTAGCAATGATTTTACCAGCAGCCTTATCACTGCAATGTTCCAACACTTCGCCTTTGATGATTTTTAAGTTTTTCCCTTCTGTATGTGTACGTGCACCAGGTTTGGGAGAAAAACAACGCACCAGCCTATCAATGGCTACCGCAGGCTTTGTCCAATCCAACACCCGTTCATCATTGTTTAACTTTTTTGCATACGTCATACCTTGCTCATCTTGAGGCACACATGCCAAACCCTTGGCAATCTTAGGCAATGTATCCACAAGCAATTGTGCACCCAAAGTAGCCAATGCAAACCACAAATCAGAGCCCGTGGTATGCACTTCAATCGGTAGTGTTTTACAAGCATAAATACCACCTGTATCCAAGCCTTCTTCCATATGCATGATACATACGCCTGTTTCTTTATCGCCTGCCAATAAAGCACGCTCAATCGGTGCTGCACCACGCCAACGTGGCAATAACGATGCATGCACATTAATTGGGGCAATGCGAGCAACATGCAATATTTCTGGAGGTAAAATCATACCAAAGGCTACAACCACCAAGAAATCAGCTTTTTTATCTTCTAGCCAATGCAAAGCTTCTTGATTATTTTTTAATGTGTGTGGTGTAATCACATCCACACCCGCCTGCAATGCAGCCTTTTTTACAGCGCTGGGGGTTAGCTTCATCCCCCGTCCTGATTTTCTATCGGGTTGTGAAATCACGCCCACCACAGCCATATCAGGATGAGCTAATAATCCTTCCAAACAGGGCACTGAGAACCCTGGCGTGCCCGCAAATACAATACGCAACATAGAATGTTAAGACTTGTAGCGTTTCATCATTTTCTTGCGCACCATTTTACGCTTTAATGGCGATAAATAATCCACAAATAACTTACCATCCAAATGATCAAACTCATGCTGCAATGCTACAGCCTCAAAACCTTCAAAATCCTGTTCATGTTGCTCACCATCCAAATCCAACCAACGCAACCGAACCGCTGATGGTCGTTCAATATTTTCATACACTTCTGGCACAGACAAACAGCCTTCTTCAAACACTGATGTTTCATCACTGCACCATAAAAATTCTGGATTAATCCACACTCTTAAGTCTTTTTCAGGCTCAATATTTTTATCATGATTGTTATCTTCATAGCGCCCACTTCGCCACTGTGTATCTGTAATAGCTATACGAAGTGATACGCCAATCTGTGGTGCTGCCAAGCCAACACCAGGTGCGTCATACATGGTATCTGCCATATCTTGAACCAATGTTTTGATTTCATCCGATGTTGGATTCGCAACAGGCTTTGCAACCATTGCCAATATATCATCTGGATAAATTAATATCTCACGAACAGCCACTACTCCGCAGCATCCAAATCAAAGGCTTGATGCAAAGCGCGCACTGCAAGCTCTACATATTTCTCATCCAATACCACCGTCACTTTAATTTCACTGGTCGTAATCATTTGAATATTGATATTTTCATTCGATAACACATCAAACATTTTTCTTGCTACACCTGCATGAGAGCGCATACCCACACCAATAATGGATACCTTGGCAACACCATCATCACCTTTCACTTTCTCTGCCTTCATATCCGCGCATAATCTTTGCACCAAAGCCATGGTTTCTGTGTAATCATTGCGTGGTACAGTAAAGGTCATATCTGTGAATCCTTGTGCACTCACATTTTGTACAATCACATCCACATTAATACCAGCATCTGCCACAGGGCCTAAAATACGCGCTGCAATACCAGGCTGATCTGGAATACCTTTAATCGTTACTTTTGCCTCATCACGATTGTAGGCAACGCCTGTAATTTCTGCTCTTTCCATCGCTATATCCTCACCTGTCACCATTGTACCTGCTACATCTTCAAAGCTTGAACGCAAATGAATGGGCATATTAAAACGCATCGCCAAACCTACACTACGCGTTTGCAACACCTTAGCTCCCAATGATGCAAATTCTAACATTTCTTCGTAACTGATAGACTCAAGCTTGGCTGCCTGCGGTACGATGCGTGGGTCTGTGGTATAAATACCATCCACATCGGTATAAATATTGCAAACATCGGCTTTCACAGCAATGGCCAATGCCACCGCCGATGTATCAGAACCTCCACGCCCCAATGTGGTAATATTACCCTGCTCATCTGCGCCTTGAAAACCTGTAACCACAGGCACTTCTCCAGCTTGCATATGCGCAAGTAAATGCTCGCTTTTTACATCTTTAATACGAGCCCGAGCATGACTGGCATCCGTACAAAAGCCAGCTTGCCTACCATTGTATGAATAAGATTTGATGCCCAAACGATTAAGCTCTATCGCCAACAAAGCAGCACTCACCTGCTCACCTGTAGATACCAATGCATCTATTTCACGCGCAGGAGCAGCCGCATCTATATCATGCGCCATAGTCAGCAAACGGTTGGTTTCACCACTCATCGCAGAAACCACAACCGCCACTTCATTGCCACTTTGCACATCGGCATAAATCAACTGGGCTGTAGCGCGAATACGCTCCAAAGAGCCTACAGATGTGCCGCCATATTTATGAACAAGGCGCACTATTTTTCACCCAATGGCACTGTTGCAATCGCCAATTTACCCATGCCCAATTCACGAATGGTATCCATCACATATACCACACGCTTATGACGTGTATCTGCATCTGCACGCAAAACCACGCGCATATTGGGATCGCCCTTGCTTACATTAAGAATACGCTTACGTAAATCACCATCAGCAACTGCTTCTTCTTGTACATACAACTGTCCAGAAGCATCAATACTAATCAACACCTCTTTAGCTTGGGCATCTTGCGCTGTTGCCTTGCTGGTTGGCAACTCTATTTTTAGGCTATTGGACACCGTAAAACTTGTAGATACCATGAAAAAAATCAGCATCAAAAATACCACATCCACCAGTGGTGTCATCTCCACCAAGAAATCCGCGCGTTTACGCTCTCTTAGTTTCATTCACGATCGCCTTTTAATAATTCAACAAAATGCAGTGCATGCTCTTCAATTTCCACTACAAAACGATTGACCTTGGCCTCAAATATACGGTATGATACCAAAGCAGGAATAGCAACACTAAGCCCTGCTGCAGTCGTATTTAAAGCTTTAGAAATCCCACCAGCCAATACATCTGCCTTGCCCACGCCTTCAATGGAAATCACTTGGAATACTTCAATCATACCAATCACTGTACCCAGCAGACCCAAAAGAGGAGAAATCGCAGCAATCACACCCAATATGCCAATATATCTATCCAAGTATGCCACTTCTTGGCGACCTCGCTCTTCTAAAATCTCTTTCATCACCGAGCGTTTCACACCTCGGTTTTTTAATGCCACCCAAAGCACCCTATGCATAGCTGTATTGTTTTTTTCGCAACTGGCTAAAGCTTCTTTCACATCTCCTGCACGAATATACGATTCAATCGCAGCAACATCTCTGGTCGGCACAACCACGCTACGACGCAAACTCCAACTGCGTTCAAAAATCAAAGCTACTGTCACAATAGAGAGCGCCAGTAACACATACATCACAATGCCACCTTGGCTAATAAATTCGTACACGTTCTGCCCCCTATGTGCTTATCGTTTTGGTAATGTGCGGATTATATAAGCAACTTCACCCACTGCAATGCAACATCGCGTTTTTGATGCAAATGCACCTTATATTGTACCCATGCATCAGGCTTATCCGATAAATACCATATCACAGCACCTTGCGATGTATCCCAAACTTGACTGCCAATATGTTGATATCGTTGCACAATATCTTGCTTGGGAAACCCAAAGCGATTACCTACCCCTGTTTGCACCACTACATATTTGGGTTGCACAGCCTTGAGCATCGCATCAGTGCTGGATGTACGGCTGCCATGATGCGGCATCAACATCATATCATGGGGTGTCAAACTATGCTGTCGCAGCAATGTCTGCTCCACAGGCGCTTCCATATCACCAGAGACAAGTATCGCTCTCCCATCACTTAATCGAATAGAGCAGATCAAAGACGTATTGTTATCATTATCAGGCGCATAGCCTTGGGGTGGCCACAGCACATGCACACTTGCATCACCCAAGTGCAACATATCACCTTGTTTTAACCAGCGCACTTTGCCACCTTGCGCTTGAATACGATATATCGCCTCTTTCATCGTAGCGTAAGCATGATTAGCAGGCACATCTGCCAACCATAATTCAGATACAGCACGCTCCGAATCCAAAAGGCGCAATGCGCCACCCGCATGATCGGCTTGTGCATGACTGAGCATCAATACATCCACATGCGTTAATCCCAAAGCACGCAAGCCTGAAGCTACAGTTGTACCGCCATTAAAACGACTGCCCACACGCCCAGACACATCCACCACCAATACATTGCTCTCGCCATTGCTATTGGGCTGCACAAGTGTTGAGGCTGCCCCTTGCCCTACATCCCAAACAATAAATTGCGCTTGCTTGGGTGCTCGCTCAGGAACCACATGCCATGCATATAGCAATATACCCAAAACCATGATAGATACGGCAACAGCACGTTTTTGCTTGAACCAGACAACTGCCACGATAATCATCAAAGCCATATAAAATAATGTCCAAATCATCTGAACTTGTGGCAACCAAAGATTTCCACCTGGAAGCTGATGCAAATAGAGCAGCCATTGATTGCCCCATGCAATACCATTGCCAGCATACAGCATCCATACTTTTGCCCATGCCGATAACCCCAATAATGCCAAGCATTCCCCCAGCAATGCCAATGGCAATATCCAAAATGCATACAAAGGTAGCAATACAAAATTAGCCACAAGGCTCCATACAGGAAAACGCTCAAACACCGCTGTAATCAAGGGTAAAGTCGCCAAACCCGCAATCAAACTCACACCAAGCAATGCCTTGATATAAGCCCATACACGATAACCCTTTGATTGATTTTGACCGCCTGCAAACAGCAATAATGCCAACGTTGCTATAAACGATAGCCACAAAGAAATGGATAAAATCGCTGCACTATCCAGCCACAAAATAAGCATCAATGCTGCCAATAAAATATTGATAGGCTGATAGCGCGCACGCAACCACCAAGCCAATACGGCAGCGGCAAGCATCCAACCAGCCCGTTGTGCAGGCAATGGCCAGCCTGCTATGGTGGCGTAAGCCATTGCGGTCAATAATCCAAACAGCATGGCATAGTAGCGGATAGGAAAACGAACAATCCAAGCCTCACGGCGCGTCAGTATCCACCAACAACATAACGCACCCCATGCCGCCACCATACCCATATGCAAACCTGAAATAGCAAGCAAATGCGCCGCACCTGTGGCGGCAAAGGCATCTTGAATCGCTATGGGAATCGCATCACGCTTAGCCAGTAGCAAGACTTGAAGTACGCCATTTTCTGCATGATGATTTTGCCCAATGGGCAATACAGCTTGGATGCGATGTCTCCAGCTTTGCAACAAGCTTTGATGATGGTCGATAGTTTCTATATTGCCAATCACCCCACCCATCAGCGCGATATGATGCGCAAAACAATACCCTACATAATCAAACCCGCCTGGATTTTGGTGGTTTCTGGGTGCATGCAGCTTGGCAGTTAATGTGACTTGCTGCCCTTGCTTGGGCAGCTCCTGTTTACCCCAAACATACACATCAATATTGCCCGCCAGCGTTGCGCCATCTTCACGTTTTACATGTTTTAAACGCAAACGCGCAAAGCCTGATTGTATGCGCACCCCATCTACTTTTGCTTGTAGTGTAATGGCATGCCCTACCCAATCTGGTGAATAATTAATCTGCCGCGCATCATCAAGCAGCCCCCATGCTCCCCAAAGCAAACCCAATATCGCCCATAAATAAAAAAGGCGATGCCAACGCACCGCCACAGATAATAAGAACACCAACAGAAATCCTGCATCAACTTGCCATGGTACTGCATCCATACGTGCCAAAGCCAATCCCAAAACCCATCCTAATGCGGGTATAAAAAGCGGCATTGAACGTATATCAAGCATATTTAATCACGCATCATAATCATATGGCTTCAAAGGCATCGTAAACCAAACGCCCATACATCATCATATCATCACCCAACTTCTTACGCTGAATATCCATCAAGCTGGGACTATGGCTTACCTTTTCTATCCCCAAACCATGCCAAAGATTCACTGCATCTACACCGCCGATGAGTATAGGCGCTTGATACAATAGCAAGGCTTGGGTCAATTTTGCTTCAAACAACGCCGCATGCAATCGTCCACCGCCTTCAATCATCAATTGCAAACAACCATCTTGTGCGAGATGCTTCAATGCAGTTGTTAAATCCGATACTTGCACCACATCCATACCCGCATCTCGCCATGCTTGTTCATGCCCATTGCTTGCATACACATACATTCTCGATGGTGCAGTATCATCCAACATCTTGCACTCCGAAAAGAATGCAGGCGCTTGTTTGGCAATCACCACGCGCAAAGGTAGCTCACCTTTTAATCGCGCATCACGCACTGTAAGCGCTGGATTATCGTGTATGAATGTACCTGAACCAACCACAATGGCATCCGATTCAGCACGCATCTTATGCGCATGTTTACGCGCTTGCTCCCCAGTAATCCATTGTGAATCATGCGTCCGTGTTGCCAGTTTTCCATCCAATGAAATGGCAGCTTTGGCAGTAACATAAGGCATGCCTGTTTTTACATAGTGCAAAAATGCTGCATTGAGTGCATCCGCTTCATCTGCCAATACTCCGCCCAACACTTCAACACCTTGCGATGCAAGTATCTCTGCCCCACCAGCCATCTTGGGGTTGGGGTCTGATGATGCAAACACCACACGTTGAATCCCTGCTTCCAAAATCGCTTGAGTACATGGCGGTGTTCGCCCATGCCCAGCACAAGGCTCTAAAGTGATATAAATTATAGCTCCATGTGCTTTTTCAGCAGCCGCGTTCAAGGCATTGACTTCAGCATGCGGCTCACCGGCTTTACGATGCCAGCCTTCACCAACTATCACGCCATCACGTACAACCACAGCGCCCACACGCGGGTTAGGATGCGTTCGCCCCACACCTTTTTTTGCCAGTGCCAATGCCCGCTTCATATACTCGCAATCCACCGCATGCCCTCCTTCATTTAACAGCCAAGCAATCATGCCATATTCAATGGGCATCAACAATCTGGTGTTCCATTCTTACCTTATCATAACTTTCAAATACTACTCGTGATGATGCCTTAAACGATGCTTATGGCACATCTCTGTATGCTGATTACAATCTTTTTTCATCCCTGCAACGGCAGGCTTTGGCACACACCCTTGCAGTAAACAAGTCACCACAAAAATCATCAGAATATATTTCATCAAACTTCCTCACGACTAAAACGCTTATATAAACAAGGTAGTACAAACAAGGTTAATAGTGTGGATGATAATAGCCCCCCAACCACCACTGTAGCTAATGGTTTTTGGATTTCGGAACCAATACCTGTAGCCAATAACAAAGGCACCAAACCAAGCCCCGCAATCATTGCTGTCATCAGCACAGGTCTTAAACGTGACTCAGCACCATGACGTATGGCTTCATCTATATCTTTGCAATCGTGTCGATGTCGATTAATCGCATCCACCAATACCACACCATTAAGTACAGCAACCCCAAATAGCGCAATGAACCCAATACTTGATGGCACAGATAAATACTGACCTGATGCCCAGAGAGCCAAAATACCACCAATAAGTGCCATAGGTACATTAAGCATAATCAGTGTGGCTTGACCAACCGAGTGAAACATGAAATACAACAACAGGAAAATCATCAATAATGATAAAGGCACCACAATCATCAACTTGGCTTGCGCCCGTTGTTGATTTTCAAATTGCCCACCAAACACCACCGTATAACCCGCCGGTAAATTGATTTCATCTTGAATACGCCTATCCAACTCCGCAACCAATGAACCCATATCGCGATCTTCCACATTACTTTGAATGACTACGCGACGCTGAACATCATCACGTTTAATCATGGGAGGGCCTTGCTCAACACCTATATCTGCAACATCTTCAAGGCGCACCCAAGCACCATCAGGTGCTTGCAAAATAAGGCTGCCAATAGCCTCAGGGCTATCACGAAAGTCTTTCGCCAAACGCACATAAATATTATAGCGCTCGTTTCCAGAAATCACTTGCCCAGCATTCGCTCCGCCAATGGCATCGGCAACCAGACTCATCACATCATTTACAGAAATACCATAACGATCCAACTTGACACGATTAGGGCGAACCACCAACTGCGCCTCCCCTTCAATCTGCTCCATCGCTACATCTCGCGTACCTTCAACACTTTTGGTTAAAGTTTCGATTTTTTTACCCATCTCAGCAAGCACTTTGAGATCAGGGCCAAACAGCTTAATTGCCAATGCCGCTTTTACACCCGATATCAATTCATCAACACGCATGGCAATGGGTTGCGTAAACGCCACCAAAATACCTGGTACAACATCCATTTCTTTTCGCATAAGTTTTTGTAGTGCTGGTCTATCATCAGCACTAACCCATTCTTTCACAGGTTTTAGCCCTACAAATAGCTCCACATTAGATACTGGCTCTGGATCACCACCAATTTCAGCACGCCCAACACGGGCTGATACATAAGTCACCTCGGGAAAGTGCTCAATCAATACTCTCTCCAACTTCTCCCCCATATCTTTAGCATATGATAAGGAAGATGAAGGTGCCAAGGTTACACGAATAGCCAAAGTTCCTTCTTCCAATTCAGGTACAAATTCTGTCCCAAGGAAGGGAACAATGGCAATGGTTAATACAAACGCTATGGCTGCGCCAGCAATGACTTTTTTGCGCGCATTCAAGGCAGAGCCTAGCAATCGATGATAACCCTGTGCAATCGGAGCCAATACAGGGCTTTCTTTATGCACAATCCCCTTGGTGAATACAAATGTTGCCAACACAGGCATAATAAATATTGCCACCAACAGAGATGCAAACATGGCAAAGCAAATGGATAAAGCCATGGGTGTAAACATCTTGCCTTCTACGCCTTCCAACGCAAACAATGGCGTGAATACCAACAGAATAATAAGCACTGCAAACAACACAGGTCTTACAACTTCTTTGGAAGCCTCTGTAATACGCAAGGCTATGCCATGATCACCTTCTTTTACCTTCTCTAGATGTTTAAAGATATTTTCAACCATCACCACCGAACCATCCACCATCATACCAATGGCAATCGCTAGCCCACCCAAACTCATTAAATTTGCTGAAATACCATAATGTTGCATAACAGCCAGTGCTGCTAACACCGAAATCGGTACAGATAACAATACCAATGCAGCAGCTCTCACATTCATCAGGAATAAAAATAAAATAATTATTATCAGGACGAATGCTTCTAACAGAGCTTTTTCTACAGTCCATACAGCTTTATCAATCAACTCTGATTGATCATAAAACGGCTGAATAGTTACACCTTTTGGCATGGACTTTTGTACAATTTTTAATCTTTCTTTTACATCATCAATGGTGTTTTTTGTGTTGGCTCCGAAGCGCTTTAAAACAATACCAACCACAACTTCACCAAGCTGTTTGATACTTCCATCATCAACGCGCTCCATCATCGTAACTGAACCTTGTCGAATTTCACCACCAAACTCGACCTTGGCAACATCTCGAACCCGAATTGATGTACCATTCACTGTTTTTACAGGAATGGAAGCAATGGCAGCCAGACCATCTTTACCACCAGGCACCCAGCCAACACCACGAATCACCAGCTGCTCATCACCCTGCGGTAAATACCAACCACCAGCGTTGCGATTATTGGCTTCAATAGCTGCCACCACATCATTCACATGTAAACCATAGGAAAGTAACTCTTCAGGATTGATCTGAACCTGATATTGACGCACTTCACCACCATAAGATAAAATCTCTGTCACGCCTTCCACAGGCATCAACATCAATTTCACCACCCAATCGTTCAATGCCCTAAGTGTAAGTGCATCATAACCAGCACTGGGATCAGATTTAATGATATATTGAAATACTTGACCAAGACCAGAGGTGTTCGGTCCAACTTTGGGTGTACCCGCCCAAGTGGGCACAGTTTGTCTTGCATCTTGCAGTTTTTGAAACACCAACTGCCTAGCAAAATAAATATCCGTACCTTCTTTGAACACAACCGTAATCACAGATAAGCCTGTCTTGGAAATCGAGCGTACTTCTTCCACATCGGGTAGTGAGTACATCACTGCTTCAATGGGATAGGTAATAATTTGCTCCACCTCTTCAGAGGCTAGACCTTGTGCTTCAGTATTAATTTGCACTTGCACATTGGTCACATCAGGAAAAGCATCAAGGTTTAGTTTTGGTACTATAAATATAGCATAGACCATGGAACCAACCAACAGCATAAGAATAAGTAAGCGGTTATTTACCGCCATATCAATAAATTTAGACATAGTGGCTACCTCAATGGTTGTGCACTTCAAAACCAGCTTTCGCTAATTCTGAAGCAAGCACAAATGAGCCTTGTACAACAACCAACTCACCTTCTTTCACACCTTTAAGGATGCTCACAAGTCCCATATTGGATTTGTTTATTTCCACTTCTCTACGTTCAAAATGACCCGGTTCTTCTTCAACAAAAACAATCAACTCACTGCCCTGCCGTTGAATCGCTTGTCGAGTTATCAACAAGGATTCTTTGCCTTTACTTATAGCAATTTCCGCATTCACAAACATGCCTGGATGAAGTAAATCATCGTTATTCTGGATGCTTAAACGAACACCCGCAGTCCTAGTAACTGGATCCAATTGATGATAAATATTAATCACAGTCCCAGAGTAACTTTCTTTCACACCTTTGGGTGTAACCGATGCCAATTGACCAACTTTTATCTCAGACAATGCAGCTTCAGGTATTTTCACTTCAACCCAAACATATAATTCATCAACAACCTGCATTAAACGTCTGCCTGCTGCGAAATGCTGTCCAATACGGAAATCATCTGCGACAACCGTGCCTGCATGCGGAGCCCGAAGCGTTAATAAACCGTACTCTTTTTGCTTAATCAAGTTTGAAATATCATGCTTGTTTAGACCATAGGAAAATAATGTTGCCTTTGCCGCGGCTAAGCTAGCAAACATGGTTTGATAGGTGCTTTCAGCTTGTTGCATACGCGCCTGTGACACAATTTTTTGCGCCACGAGCGCTTTTAAACGTGCTATTTCTTGTTTGCTTCTATGATATTCAGCTTGGGCTTTTAAATAAGCAGCTTCAGCTTGTGCAAGTGCCGTACTGTTTAACGTTACTAACTTTTGTCCTTTTTTCACATGATTGCCTAAACGCACATAACGCGCATGTACAACCGCATCAACCAAGGTTGTAATATCAGCAAGTGCATAAGCATTAAAAGCAACTGTGCCAGGCGCATTGATGATTTGTAGTTCTGGCCTCATTTGTAACTTTTCGGTCACAATACCCGCTTGTTTTATTTGGGCTGGTGTTAGTTTAATAAGACCGCCTTCTTCATGCCCACCATGCTCATGTTCACCTGCCATAAGCCCTGGGCTTACCAACAGTAATACTGTAGTTATTAATATTTTTATCATGTTCATCATTGACTTCCTTTAAGAATATAATTGGGATGACCTAATACTTCAGCTAAGCGGATACGCGCTAACCAAGCCTGTTTAATCATTTCAAGCGCTGTCATTTGAGCATCAAGACCTTGATTGATATGAATCACCAAGGCTTCCAAATTGAGCTCGCCTGCTTGATAGGATTTTTGAGCCAATATGATGGTATCTTTAGCATTCTTTTGCATATTGCTTTGTATCATATGGGATAGGGCTTGTATGGCATTCTGATGGTTATCAAGTGCACTTTGCACCTCATAACGTAATTGCTGTTTTGACCAATCAATGCCCATCTTTACACGTTCTTTTTCAGCCAAGGCAGCGCGATAAGCCCCTTGATGACTATTGAGCACAGGAAATGGAATAGTCAGCCCTAATAAAACAAGCTGTTCGCCTGCTTCACGAGCAATCATGGCATTTACAGTAACATCTGGAATACGCATGGCACTGGCCAAATCAGCTTGTGCATGGCTACGATTCAATTGTGATTGCAACACCAAAAAATCAGGTCGAGATTGAAGCGCTACGCCGTAAGCATTTTTAGGAGGTTGCCAATCCAATAATAATTTAGGCAATTCTAAATCAGATAAAAGCTTAGTATTGGAAGCCTTACCCAAAGCCATCAAATAACGTTGCTTACTCTTGGTTAAAAATTGTTGCGCAATGGTTGTAGCATTCAAAGCAGAGGTAAATGCTGATTGCGCCAGATTAGCATCCAATTGACCAGACTCACCCAATTGTAGTTGTTGGGCAACAGCATGGCTAACCTTATCCAATATGTTACTTTGCTGACGACGCAAATCATATCGTTTTTCTGCAAAATAGAGGGTAATATAAGCTCTTGCTGCTTCAATGATTAGACGCTGTTGCGTTGTTTCTCTATCCTGAGAAGCCGCATTCAACATTGCCTGTGCTGATTGCTCTCTAAGCTTTCGTTTGCCACCCAATTCAATACCTTGGGATAGCGTGATATAATAATCATTGCTTGTGCCACCGCCATTTAAACGCCTACGTTGCGGTTCCAATGAAAGCTCTGGGTTATAAGCATATGAACTTTCCTCAGTTAAATTTCCCCGAGCAGATTCAATATTTTTCTCTGCCATTTGCATCATGGGATGTTGCTTGATTGAGGTTTGCATCACCTCTTGCAGTGTTACTGCATAAAGATTTAATGGCTGCATGCATAATAGCATCGCCATCATCATAAGATATGTACGCACAGTTTCCCCCTGTGATTTTAATTGAATTAAATGTGTGGGAAGGGCTGTTTTTAATCATTTATATCCATCCACATCACATATGGGTGGTTTGAAGATAAATGTATTAAATCAGCTATAGACGTACTTTGGAGGTTGTTCGATTAAATTGAGAATTTCTGGAATATGAAGCACTGTTAAAAAGTCTGCAACTTCAATATGTATGCTAACAACGCTATCTTCTTCACCCACATGACCTAAAAAAACATGGGCAGCATGAGCAGCACATACTTGGTCTGTAGGGACACTATCACTATCTGAATTGGATTGTGATGCTTCAATATGCGCAGGTGCATCCGATGCATGGCACACATCAATACCCGCACCGCAAACAAACATACTCATTTGCAGTGATATTATCGCAATCCAAGCCATATATCGCATAAGCGCAACATAGGCTTGAAAGGCAAACAGGTCAACTAAACATCACTTAAATATAACCCCATTCTCCCTCTTGGGGGAGAAGGTCGGGATGAGGGGGGGTCGCTGCCAATAACTTATGCCTAACCCCGCATTTTTGACATCCTCAATCATCTATCCCATTATCTGCCTATGATATATAGACCAACAAATCTTTCCCACTTTTTGCCCTTCATACGCAATAAGATGGGCTATTGTTTCATATATGTATAAAAAATATCAGAACAATTATTCACGATATTGGGATTGTTATGGCTCCGGGTGATAAGCGATGAGAATATTAATAATTTTGTCAATTTTACTAATTCCTATAAAAACCTATGCTGAACCAAGCAGTTCCGTCACTTATTTAATGAACGAGCCTTTCTCATTATTTGATTGGGGACTTTATAAATTGGAGGACTCTCTAAAAGATACGAAATTTAAAGATTTACACCTTATTTTCAGGACATTATCCAGCGTTGACTACGAATGGAATAAAAATGTAATTAATATAACTCTTACAATTTATCCAAGTTACAGCAGTTTATCCAAGGGTGATCCAAAGAAAATTTGTCGTTCTGCCTTAACCTCTATTAAAGAAAGGTACGGTTTTGGTTGGGAAAAAGATATTCGTTTTCTTGTCAGTATTAAACGCTTTTTCCAGCATAAAGGATATGAAAAAAAAGATGAACCTAAGACTTTAATGGAAGACCTTGAGGCTATGACCAAGATAACAGTTCAGGTGTTGGCGAGTGAAACTGATAAACCCGCTTTCAGCAAACAAGCTTCATGCATTAGTAGATTGCTAGAGGAAGAAATCTTTTTTCTCGATACAGAAGATGAAAAGAAGCCTTAACAAAACGCTTGAGTGGACGCGACGAACGTCGGCGGCGCTGACGCGACAAGGTTCGGTGGCGCGCCACTCAGCTCCACGTTATAAGAAAAGGGCAATATTTTGGTGAAGGAAGAAATATTAAAATTTATTGGTGAACTTGTAGTCTATGGCGGTGGTTCTGTATCTATCGCATATGGGATATTTCTTTTGTTAGGAACAAAATGGATTGATAACAGGTTTTCTGAAAGCTTACAGAAATATAAACATAAGCAAAACAAAGAATTAGAAGAGCTAAAATACAAAATTAATTCTTTATTTAGTAGAGTTACAAAAATACATGATAAGGAATTTGAAATATTACCCATGTCTTGGGGTGTTCTTCAAGAAGCCATTATAGCATTAACAAAATTTACTTCTGTCTTCAAGCAATATCCAGATTTAGACAGAATGAGCAATACCCAGCTTGATGAGTTTTTAGATGGTTCATTCTTATATGATTATCAAAAAAATGAATTGAAATCTGAAAATAATAAATTACAGTATTATCAAGATTGTGTATTTTTTTATGAAATGAATGAGGCACGTAAAGCAATTGTAGAATTCCATACTTATATACAAAAAAATAGAATTTTTCTTAGTCCAGATTTGAAAGAAAAATTTAAAGAAATAGATGATGTAATGTGGAGTGCTTATGTGGATATGGAAGTAGGTCACCAAGCACAAGAAAATAAAATGAAAAGAGAAGCTTGGCAAACAGTAAAAGATAAGGTTGAGCCCATAAAAAATGAAATTGAAGATTTAGTTCAGCAACGTTTACATTATGACAAAGCAGGATAAATTTTCTTATAACAATCGCGTTAACTCGGACGGCATAAAACGTCGCTCGCTAATGCTCACGTCCCACTCTAACGGTCATATGAGTTCGGGGGACGCAATGCATAATTATCCTCATTCCCACGCAGGAGCATAGGAACGAGTTTAAATACTTACAAACACTCTTGCATACAAAAGCCGATATACGCATGATAGCTGCATGTTAATTGTTATCTCACCTGCCAAAAAGCTGGATATGGAAACACCAGCAAACACTGATGTATACACCCAACCTGCATTGCTTGAGCATGCGCACTCGCTTATCAATATTCTGCAAGAAAAGGATAGTTTTGAAATCGCCTCATTGATGAAGCTATCCATGAAACTGGCTGATTTGAATGTATCTCGCTATCAAACATGGCAGCCACCTTTTTCACTCTCCAATGCCAAACAAGCTTTATGGGCATTTCGTGGTGATGTGTATCAAGGTATGGATGTAGATAGCTTCCAATCCGCTGATATTGATTTTGCGCAATCGCATCTGCGCATACTCTCTGGGCTGTATGGCATATTGCGACCATTGGATTTGATGCAAGCTTATCGCTTGGAAATGGGAACCAAACTCGCCAACCCACAAGGCAAAGATTTGTATGCTTTTTGGGGGGATAGGATTACGCAAACACTCAATGCAGCCCTAAAAGAGCAAGGCGATGATATTTTAATCAACCTTGCATCCCATGAATATTTCAAATCCATTCAAACCAAGAAACTGCAAGGCAAAATCATTACACCTGTGTTCAAAGAATCTAAAAATGGGCAATACAAAGTGATTGGTATTTATGCCAAACGCGCCAGAGGATTGATGAGCCGCTATATTATTCAACATCAATTAAGCCATCCTGAAGAGCTTAAAGCGTTTAACATTGATGGTTATCAATGGCATGCAGAACTCTCTGATGAGCAACAACTGGTGTTTACACGCTAGGCTTTATCGCTAAGCTGCCGCACTGAATAGATTGACCTGCTACTTTAGCTCTGAGTTCGTTTGTCATCTTGAGCGCAGTCGAAAGATCTTGTTTGATATACCGTATTGAAAGATTCCTCGACTATGCTCGGAATGACAGTTGCATCATTGAATAAAGTAGCTCTAAACATGAATGACTATATAATTCACCGCAAAGGATTTTCCATGACAACACCTGATGATTTAACCGTAGATTTTGAAGAAGGCGGCATTCTCACCACCAAGCAATTGGATAAAGTTATTCTTAGCAAAGGCGCATGGACAACCATTATTTTCCGCTATCAAACTTGGCTCAAAGCCGATCAAGCCTATAGCGATGATAAATATATTATCCGCCGTTATCAAAAACGTGATGGTAAATACACACCACGCTCAAAATTCAATATCACCAATGCCAAACAAGCCAAAATGATTATCGATACCTTACAAGGTTGGATTGATTAAAATATAACGGGGCAGCCTTCTTGCCTTTAACAATTCACCACAGAGACGCAGAGAAAAACTAGATTTAAGCCACAGATGAACGCAGATAGACACAGATAAAATATCATACAACCATGTAGAGGCATCTTATAGATTTCTCCACTCCGCGATGCTGCGGTCGAAATGACTCTCTCCCCCTTGCTATAGCTGCGCCGAAGCAAAGACTGGAAGAAGGGATAAAAGCAAAACACGTGCTTTGTTTTGCGCCCGATTTCCAGTTTTGGTGAGGGTATACGCAGCTATTTCAGGGGCCCTTTCTTTGGTTCTTTCTTGATTCAGACCATCCATGGTCTTCAGGGGTATACCCCGCACTAAAGTGCGCCCAAATCAGATATCCTGCTGATTTGTGAGAAAGCAAGAAAGAATGAAGTTTTTACTGCAAGGTTTTAGCTTCATATAGCACTATAAGCTTGCACAAAACAAATGAAACACGGCATATTATCGTTGCTATCTATAAGTTTTATAGTTTCTGAGGAGAGTCTATTTAAACAGCTTTACAAACTCAGATAAACCCTGCTTCTCAAGCTCATCCACAGGCACAAAACGCAAGGATGCGGAATTGATACAATAGCGAAGCCCATTTGGTTTTGGACCATCATTAAACACATGCCCCAAATGAGAATCAGCTTTTTTACTGCGCAGCTCCGTACGCGTATAAAACAAACCATTATCCTCTTTCTCTACAATATTGGCAGGCACCAATGGACGAGTAAAGCTCGGCCAACCTGTGCCTGAATCAAACTTATCCAGTGAACTGAATAAAGGTTCACCCGATACAATATCAACATAAATACCAGCTTCTTTATTATCCCAATATTTATTCTTAAATGGTGGTTCTGTGCCATTTTCTTGTGTGACTTCATATTGCAATGGTGTGAGCTTTTCTTTCAAATCTGCTTTGGACATATCTTCATTACGATTCTTTCCCCATACACTATCCAAGAAATCATCACGCCCTGAACCACGACGATAATACCAATACCGCAATGGATTCTTTTTGTAATAATCTTGATGATAATCTTCGGCTGGATAAAAAACTTGTGCAGGTTTAATTGGTGTTACAATCGGTTTATCAAACTTCTTACTTTTGATGAGTGCTGCTTTAGAAGCTTCTGCCAACTGCCTTTGCTCATCATTCAAATAAAAAATACCTGTCGTATAAGCATAACCGCGATCAACAAACTGCCCCCCATCATCAGTTGGGTTGATTTGATGCCAGAATACATCCAATAGCTTTTCATAACTTACCACGCTTGGGTTGAATGTAACTTCCACAGCCTCCAAATGCCCACCTGCCACATAATTTTGGTAAGTAGGATTCTTGGTTTTTCCTGTGGTATAACCTGATACCACAGACAATACCCCAGGAACATGCTCAAAAGGCTTTTCCATACACCAAAAACAGCCGCCTGCAAAAATCGCCTTTGAAGTTGTTTGTGACATATTTTTACCCTCCTGCATGGATGCGCTTTCTTCTGCTTGGATTTGCAATGGCATCATTATGACTATGAAAACCAGTGCTGCGATGTATTGTATTCGTGTCAACATATAAACTTACCTTTCCTTTTAAGATTGAATATATGATACAGCAAAATATTCACACAGTAGTCTCAAATTCATTACAAATATATCACAGTAAAAAATAAAGCTTAAAGGTAAAGGTTGTGCCTTCACCTTCAACACTGCTCACCTCAATACCGCTTTGATGCAAGGTTAAAATACGTTTTACAATCGCCAGACCCAAGCCTGCATGTTCACTGCCACGATGAGCATTATTCACCTGATACAATGGATCAAAAATCTTATCCAATGCATCAGAAGCAATACCGCAACCTGTATCTGCAATGCTTACTAGCACACTCGTTTCACTAGCCTGCAATCTTATCACAATGCTATCGCCCTGCTTGACATGGCGAAGTGCATTACCAATTAAATTTTCAAATACACGCTGAATCAGCGCAATATCTGCTTGCACAAAAGGTATATTCATATCACCGCGCATGCTTAATACCACACCTTGTTGCTTAGCAGAAGGCTCAAATTGTTGCACAATATCTTGGACTAATTCAGGCAACGAAAAGGATTCGATACAAGGTGCTGTATCCAAAGTATCTAGCCTTGCCATTTCAAACAATTCATCCACCAAGTCTTTCAAACGATGGCTAAATTGAATCGCACGTTTGGTGTATTCATCGCGTTGTGTTACATCCAAATCAGCGGCTTTAATTTCCAAAGTTTCCAAGTAGCCATGCAATGCTGCCAAAGGCGTGCGTAAATCATGAGAAAGGCTGGCAAATAAATCTCTACGCTTGCTATCCTGCTCAGAAATTTGTTTCAATTGCTGCACAATCTGCTTTGCCATCAGTGCCACATTTCTTTCCAATTGGTTCAATTCATTCGAGCCTTGTGTCACATCAAAATCTGGCAATGATTGAAATTCACTCTGGCGAAACATATCCACTTGTTTGGATAATTTTCGCAAACGTTTGGTAATGGGATAAAAGACCAACAACCCAACCAGCAACCCAATCAATAAAGCAACACCCACCACCCATGCGCCTAAATGTAACAATTCTTTATCCCGTGCTAACTGCTCTACTTGATCGTATTGCTCGCCCCTTAAAATCACATACAAATAACCACTGGGATTTTTCACCATGGGAATCGGTGTTACAGAAAACACTTTTTTTCTATTCTCGGCTCTTGGATCATCACCAAGTAAAGGAAACATCGCATTGCCTTTCAAAAAAGTTCGAATGGGCTGGAGTGAAACATGGGTTCTATGCACCTGACCAGGGTCGGCTGAATAAGATAAAATCTTACCATCCAAATCCAGCAAATAAATTTCAATACTGGGATTCACACTCATATAAGCCATAAACATATCTTTCAATGCTTGTTTATTAAGCTTGTTCTCTCGTACAAGGTTCCGTTCTGCAACCAATACCTTAGCTAAATCACGATTCAAAACCTGCTCGGTGTATTGCGTGTTCTTTTGTACGGTTGTCACCATGAAAACAGCATAAATCAAACCCACCAGACTCAATGCCAGCGCCAATGCCAGCGCAAACCTTGCATACAGACTATGTATCACGACTGAACACCGAATTTATAACCCACACCCCATACGGTAAGAATATATACAGGGTTGGCTGGATCTTCTTCAACCTTGATGCGCAAACGATTGATATGCGTATTTACAGTATGATCATAGCCCTCAAATTGATAACCCCATACTTGATCCAATAATTGTGTGCGATTAAAAACTTGCCCTGGGTGCTTGGCAAAATAAACCAATAAATCAAATTCTTTGGCAGTTAAATTGATGGGTTTACCTGCAATACAAACTTCTCGTTTGGCAAATGAAATGGATAAATCCCCTATTTGGATATCATCATCTTGAACAGCGCTTTGCCGATGTTGTGCCAAGGCTTCCACACTACGGAATTGCGCTTTTATTCTGGCAAGCAACTCAGGAATACTAAAAGGCTTGGTAATATAATCATCCGCGCCTACTTCCAAACCCACAACCCTATCCAACTCGGAGGATTTAGATGTCAGCATCATGATTGGAATGTAGTCGCCTTGTTCACGCATACGTTTACACACTTCAATACCATCCATTACAGGCAGCATGATATCCAACACCACAAGGTCATATGTATTTTTATCATATAAACTTAATGCCTGACCACCATCATAAGCTATATCCGCTTCACAATGGATATCGCCCACATGCAAAGCCAATAAATCAGCTAAATCTTTATTATCCTCAACAATAAGTATCTTTTTCTTTGTCATATTCAACCAATACTACCTGATTTGATAAATTTTGTCCTTCGGGGCATGGCGTATGTGTATCATAGATATATCACATATGTATCACGTTATAAAAAAGTTATCACCCTGTGAGAGTTCTGTGTTGAATTTATGTAAGGCTTGCATCGGGATCTGAATTATATCCCATAAAAATATGAATAACCCATGGAGAAATCATGATGAAAAGAACAATAACAACAGTCATAGCTTTATGCTTGGCATCAATACTTATGGCATGCAATGCAATGGCAGAGCATGATATGAAAAATGATGGCATGATGAAGAAAGGCAGCATGTCAGACGATAAGATGATGCACGATAAGATGATGCACGATAAGATGATGCACGATAAGAAAATGATGCATGATAAGATGATGCACGATAAGAAAATGATGCATGATAAGAAAATGATGAAAGACGACGGTATGATGAAGAAAGGTAGCATGTCAGATGATAAAATGATGAAAGATGACAGCATGATGAAAAAAACGATGTAGCCTAGGGAAGCTTGGGCATGCGATGTCCAAGCTTCTGTATTTATATTCGAGACAATAAACAGACTTTAAAGCAAATCTAGCATACGTTGTCCAAGCAATGTTGGATTATGCTCAATGGCTACACCAGCATCCTGTAAAGCTGTATATTTGGCTTCGGCTGTGCCTTTACCACCAGAAATAATAGCACCCGCATGACCCATACGTTTACCACTGGGTGCTGTCGCGCCAGCAATAAATGCAGTGATGGGTTTTGAAATATGATGTTTGATATATGCAGCAGCGTGTTCTTCATCAGCACCACCGATTTCACCAATCATGACTATGCCTTCGGTTTGTTCATCGGCTTCAAAAAGCTTCAATGCATCGATAAAATCCATGCCATGAATCGGATCACCACCCATGCCAATGCATGTACTCTGACCCAAACCCACACGTGTAAGTTGATCTACCGCTTCATAAGTGAGCGTGCCCGAGCGTGAAATCACACCCACTCGACCCGCTTTGTGAATATGAGCAGGCATAATGCCAATTTTTGCTTCACCCGGCGTGATAATACCAGGGCAGTTCGGGCCAATCAGCACAGCACTGCTATCTTTCAGCTTTTCTTTCACATTCAACATATCAAACACGGGGATGCCTTCTGTAATACACACAATCAAACGCAAGCCAGCATCAGCAGCTTCCACAATCGCATCGGCAGCAAAGCGCGGCGGCACAAAAATCACTGTCGCTTCTGCACCTTCCTCTACCACAGCATCTGCCACTGAATCAAACACAGGTTTGCCAAGATGAGTTTGCCCGCCTTTTTTCGGTGTAACACCACCCACAAAGTTGGTGCCATAGGCCATCATTTGCTCAGAATGAAATGTACCTTGCTTGCCTGTAAAGCCTTGGCAAATCACGCGGGTATTTTTATCCAGTAATACACTCATATACCTTTCCTTAATCTCTCTCCCTCGCCCTTCTTAAGGGAGAGAATTGGGGTGAGGGTTCAGGATGAACCCATCTGCTTCAATACCTCTGGCTTTATATCCACAATTTTCCCATGCTCAAATACAACCATGCCTTGATTCGTATGTTTAGCTTTCTCTATCGCCTTGATAC
>JALWPO010000131.1 GCA_026994965.1 Mariprofundaceae bacterium
TATTTTGGAAACGGGTGTGGGCGCGCGGGTTGGTTGCTTTGGTCTTATGCGCTTTTTGGCTTTTATCCACCGAGCCTGTGCGTGATATGTTGATGCACCCATTGGAATCAGAATATGCAGTGTTTCATGCTGAAAATGCAGATATCAAAGATGCTGTGATTGTATTGTTAGGTGCTGGGGTATATGAACATGCACCTGAATATAATGGCAAAGATATGCTCACCTCTGATGCCATGATGAGAACCCTATATGCCGCCGACATCGCTAAAAAAACGGGGCTTGCTGTTTATGCTACAGGTGGGAAGGCATTATCACATGCTGATGAAGCTGAAGGTGATGTGATGCGCCGTTGGTTGATGCGATTGGGCATGCCTGCATCGCAAGTGTATGCAGAGAATTTGGCTTCAAACACTTGGGAAAATGCGGTATATATGCGTCATATATTGCAAAAGAAAGGGATTGATAAAATTATTCTTGTAAGCACAGCATGGCATTTGCCGCGCGCTGTTTGGTGTTTCCAATCGCAAGGTTTTACAGTGATTCCCGCAGGCACAGATTATCTTGCTGCACAGCCATCTTATGATGTGCGTAGTTTTATGCCACATTGGGCTGTCTTTGCGGATTCGGCAGAGGCATTGCACGAATATTTGGGCATAGTTTGGTATCACCTACGTTATCATTCATAGAGATCTTTAATCATACCGTAAGTCTTGGGCTTTTCCATTCGACTTGTATTGTATCATAGGTGAGTATTGATTTTCACAAGATTGTGTCTATAAACTAACGGTGTATCATTATAGCAATGAATATGAGGGAGGATGTGTGGGGAAAAGTCATGAAGAAGTCGTAGCATCATCCTTAGATAATATTTTTATTGCTGGTGGCGCATGGCTTGAGTCGCTTTATGAACAGTGGAAGAAAGGCGATACTCAAGTTCCTGAGTCTTGGCGAGTTCTCTTTGAGAAGGGATGTAAAAGTGATACAGCAGAAGGGAATACAACAAGCCATCAAGATAAGTTAGCTCAAATGGCGCATCAACATCGTTTAAGTTTAGTCGGGCATACTGCTCAAGCAAGCTGTGATGATTATGCTGTGGAATATCCATCTCGCGCCATTTATTTGATTCATGCTTGGCGTGTGCATGGGCATTTGCAAGCCAATCTTGACCCACTGCATATCAACCATCCAAAGCCTAGCCCTGAATTGGCATTGAGCTACTATGGTTTATCTGATGCTGATTTGGATGTGGAGTTTCCAACAGGGGATATGCCAGGACCTGCGCGTTTACCTTTGCGTGATATTTTAGAGCGTTTGCATCGAACTTATGCAGGTAATATTGCACCAGAGCTGATGCATATTTCCAATTCAGCGAAAAAGCATTGGTTGTATGAACGTTTGGAAAGTATGCATGGCGAGCAACATTATCATCAGGAAAAACGTATACGTATATTCAAACAGGTGATGCATGCCGATGCCTTTGAGCATTATTTGCATACACGCTATATGGGGCAAAAACGATTCTCATTGGAAGGTGG
>JALWPO010000132.1 GCA_026994965.1 Mariprofundaceae bacterium
AATAAAAGAGAGGGACAAGGTGTTCTTAGATTTGAAAATACTGAAAGCTATGAAGGTAGCTGGAAGATGGACAAACGCAATGGTCAAGGTCGTTATACTTATGCAAATGGTATGGTTTATGATGGGAATTGGGTTGATGACACAAAAGAGGGAAAAGCTACTTTGACCTACCCTGATGGCTCTATCTACACAGGGGAATTTCATAAAGATAAACTCACGGGAAAAGGAAAGTTTATCTACGCATCTGGCGACATATATGAGGGTTCATTTTTAAACTCTAAGCGAGAAGGGCAAGGAGTGTTACTCTATGTAGATGGTGCTAGATATGAGGGAGCATGGCACAATGATAATAAAAATGGATATGGAAAACAAACTTACCCTTCTGGTGCATACTACGAAGGTGATTGGGTCAACAATGCAAAAGATGGCAAGGGGATCTATGTAGATAGAACGGGGTCAAAATATGAGGGTGCGTTTAAAAACAATCAACGCAATGGATATGGTGTCCTTACATACGCAAATAAAAGAGTGTATGAGGGAAATTGGCTCAACGACCTGCGTGAGGGTAAAGGGAAAATCCTATACCAAGATGGCAAAATATTTTTTGGTTCATGGCACAAAGATAAAAAAGAGGGCATTGGGAGTGAACTCACACAATACGGTCTTTGCAAAGGGATATGGAAAGATTCAAAACTGATCGAAGTGACAAATGAGATCTCCACAAAAGAGGCATACCAATACTTCAATACCTTACGCCAACAAGCTGGTATGATAGCTCTCAAACCAAATAAAATCTTGCAAAAATCTGCCAAGAGCCATTCTCGTTATATTGAGTTACACCATAAGAGCATCAAAGGTTTACAGCTCCATCATGAAGTGCGTGGCAAAAAGGGTTTTACAGGCAAAACTCCGAGTGATAGAGCGATAGCACAAGGATACTTTTCAAACAATATAGGTGAGGGCATCTCTAACTTTTGTACAGCAAAAGAGTCTATCAACTCTTTAATGACAGCAATCTATCATAGATTTGGTGTTTTATCTTTTTCTAAAGATGAGGTGGGCATCGGGTTTACAAATGATCCAAAGATACTAGATCGAAATTTTGTGCACAATATGGGAAGCTCAAGATTAAATCAACTTTGTCAGGGGAGCAGTGCTTGGATAGGTTATTATTATGAAAAAGTATGTGCCGATCCAAAATTTAAAGTCAAAAAAGAGCCTTACGATAAAGCAAAAGCAAGCATAAGAGGACAAAATCCCGAGTATGTACTTTGGCCAAGTGCAAACTCTAAAAACAATCTCTACTATTTTCAAAATGAGATCCCAAATCCGATGCCGGGCTTCGCTAAAACAGGGAATCCTATCTCGGTTGAGTTTAATCCCTATTATTTCTCCAAAAAAGTTATGATGCACTCATTTAAGCTCTTTAAAAACAACAAAGAGATTAAAAACAACAAGATACTCACAAAAAAAACAGATCCAAATAAAAAATTTACAAGACTCCAGTATGCTTTGTTTCCTCTGGATGT
>JALWPO010000133.1 GCA_026994965.1 Mariprofundaceae bacterium
CCACGTTCACTCGACGAAATTCAGCCAATGAACCACCAGCATTATCACCCATGATATGTACACGCGCTGCGGCATGAATCACCACATCCACGCCCTTAAGCGCAGCTGAATAATCCGTATCCGCCAACAAATCGCCTACCAACACCTGTTTGATTTCAACAGGCAAGGCACTCGATAAACGCCGAACCGCCGTAACAATAGTCTCCGCGCCATCCTGCTTTAACAGTGCTCTAGCTACAGCTCCTCCCACAAAGCCTGTTGCGCCTGTAACAAGACATTTCATACTACTGCTTCACCCACCGTACATACTCACTAGCCCACTCCGTATTTATCACCTTTACATCATATAATTTAGCAGCGCGTGCCTGAGCTGCTTCACCCATCTTGCGACGCAATATTTTGTCTTTGGACAAACGGTGCATCGCCCGATACAAACGCTCACTATCTTTTACAGGCACAAGTATACCTGTCACGCCATCATGGACAGCATCAACCAGCCCTGAAATTTTTGTACCCACGCATGGCAACCCCAAAGCCGCCGCTTCAATAACAACAGTACCAAAGCCCTCTCGATAACTAGGCAAACAAAAAACATCCGACACAGCCAAAAAACGCCCTACATCTTTTTGATAACCCAAACAATGCACATTTTCTTGTCTCCGAGCCCGCTTGAAGATGGCTTCTCCATCAGGGTCTGTAGGACCAACAAGTAATAAGTGTGCATGCTGTGTTTCCTGCTGCAACTTCGCAAAAGCATTCAACAATTCACATAAGCCCTTATCAACAGTTAAACGACCAATGTATATAAAAACACACAAGGCATCCTCTATGCCTATATGCTTCTTCAACATTTCTTTTTCATCATCTGACCAACGTGACAATGAAAAGCGTTCCAAATCAATCCCCCCCAAAGAGCCATTGCCAATCACCGAAATAGCTTGCTCCGATACAATACCTTCTGAAATAAGGTATTCTTTCTGGCTAACACTATCGGCATAGCAGTGCGTCATCAGTCGGGAGATACAACGGTCTGATAAGCGCATCACCCAGCGCATCAAACCTTTGCGTGTTACCCAAGCCTGCCCTGTAAAGGTATGGAAACGTAAAGGAATTCTGGCGAAAAAAGCGGCTACCGAACAAAGCAAGCCGGCTTTAGGGGTAAAAGAGTGAATAATATCAAATGATTCCTGCCTAAAAACAGCATATAACTTCCATAAAGCTTTCAAATCAGCCCAAGCTTCCAGTTTACGTGGAATTTCCACCTCAAGCACACACACAGCATCATCTTCGGGCAAGTCTCTCAACTCTTTACCCGGCGATGTAATAATCGTTACCTGCATTCCCAAAGACGCAAAAAACTTTATCTGTAAAGACAATTGAGAAATCATAAAATAAGGTACTGTAGAAACAAACACAATCGACTTTCCCATCATCTCAGTGGATATATCATCCACTTTATCAATATCTTTACTCACCCTTCTTTCTTATCCCATAGCATATTCCACTCATCCATACAGTCTTGCT
>JALWPO010000134.1 GCA_026994965.1 Mariprofundaceae bacterium
GCACAGCCTCTTTTGCCAATGCCGATGCCTGATCATACCCCACAATAGGTGCTAGCGATGTAACCATGCTCATGCTCCATTCGATTTGTTGTTCACATTTATCACGGTTGGCTTGCAAACCCAAAATACATTTATCTGCAAACATCATAGCAGCATTGGCAAGAATCGTTTCGGACTCCAAAAGATTATGTGCCATCACAGGCAACATGACATTCAAATCCAATAAGCCTGATGCACCACCAAATGCAATCGCAGCATCATTGCCAATCACTTGCGCACACACTTGCGCCATAGATTCAGCAATCACAGGATTAACCTTACCGGGCATAATCGATGAGCCAGGTTGTACCGCAGGCACATTAATCTCACCCAAACCACAACGTGGCCCCATATTAAGTACACGCACATCATTGGCGATTTTAACCAAAGAGACTGCCAAAGTGCGCAAAGCACCCGATAACTCCACAGCTGCATCTTGTGCCGCTTGTGCCTCAAAATGATTTTCAGCTTCTACAAATTCAATGCTATAATATTTGGAAAGCTCTGCTGCCATACGCACACCAAATTCAGGATGTGTATTCAGCCCAGTGCCTACAGCCGTTCCACCTTGTGCCAATTCTGTGATGCGTGGCAAACAAGCCTGCAAACGCGCTATGCCCAATTCAACTTGCCTTGCCCAACTGGAAATTTCCTGCCCCAATGTAATCGGTGTTGCATCCATCAGATGGGTACGCCCAATTTTAATCACATCCTGATTCTCAAGAGCTTTGGCATTCAATATTTTGTGCAGATATTCAAGTGCTGGCAAAAGCTTATGCACCAGCACATCCGCAGCGGCAACATGAATGGCTGTGGGAATCACATCATTGGAAGATTGCCCCATATTCACATGGTCATTGGGATGAATCGCGGCACTGGCATCAAGTTGCGCACAGCGATGAGCAATCACTTCATTGGTGTTCATATTGGTAGATGTGCCTGAACCCGTTTGAAAAATATCCAATACAAAATGGGCATCCCAATCGCCATTAGCCACTTCTGCTGCCGCCAATTGAATCACATCAGCCTGCTTCTTATCTATTTTGCCCAAAGCGCAATTCACGCATGCTGCCGAATATTTAATGCGCCCCAATGCTTTGATAAACACACGTGGAAAACGCAAGTCTGAAACTGGAAAGTTCTCTACAGCACGGGCTGTGGATGCGCCATACATCGCATCCTTAGGCACTTCCATTTCACCCATAGAATCTTGTTCAATACGTGTATCTTTTTGACTCATACCCACTCCATCTGTAACTCATTCAGTCATGCGTGTCATGTCGAACGTAGTTGAGACATCTTTTAAAGCAACCTTCATGGAAAGATTCCTCGACTTCGCTCGGAATGACATATTTAAATATCTCGTGCTGAATCATTACTCCATTTTTTTATATTCAAATTGATGACTTAACTCGCTTTAAGCATAGCAGCGTAACATCATCATCTGCTGCAATATGCCCAAATTGATTCACTTTATC
>JALWPO010000135.1 GCA_026994965.1 Mariprofundaceae bacterium
CATATAGTAAATATACGCGGGGAAGGATATAGGTTTGAATGAGTTAGAGAAAAAATCATTTTCCTCTTTTTTGACCCTCTATCTAGTTTCCTCTGCAGTTTTTATCCTCTTGCTTGGAAACTGGTACTACAATGCACAGAAAAATGCCATAGAAAATGAAGTCTATTATAAACTTATACATCTAGCAGATAAAATTTCTGGTCGTATTATAAATGCCCAAATGAAGAGTACCGTCTTAACATTACCCTATGAAGAAGGTTATGAATATGAGCTTATTCCAACTATTGATGCTAAAAAATATAAAGAGGATTATTTTGAAAAAGGGGGATACAAAGTGCTTATCTCTGCATCACCCCAAGAGCATCTTGATATCGCTTATGTCATCGTAAAAACACAGAGTTATTTTAATAAACTTCGTAGTTTGCAACTACTTGTTTTACTTGTTGTTGGGGTTGCGTTAGTTTTAGTTGGTTTTGTTAGTTTTTTTCTTGCGCGTTTATTTATGAAACCTTTGCGTAGTCGAGTAGAGCAGATAGAAAATTTTATACAAGATGTATCACATGAGTTAAACACACCTATCACAGTTTTAAAGATGAGTGCAAGTAGAGGGATGAAAAAAAAAGTCTATGATGAAAAGATATTTCAAAATATCTCCATAAGTACCAAACAGCTCGAGAGCATCTATAAATCCCTAGCATTTTTAAACTTTAAACAGGAGACCCCACCAGCAGAGTTAGTGAAGCTCAAAGATACAGTTGAAGATACGCTACGCTATTACACTGAACTCATTGACGCAAAACATATAAAAATTGTTACCGAACTAGAGGATGTTACATTGAGTATGGTTCCATCAAGAGCTGAACTGCTTTTTTCTAACCTTCTCTCAAACGCTATCAAATATTCTATGCCAGAGACTACGATAACTATGAAACTTACAAAAGAGTATTTTATTATTATAGATGAAGGTATGGGTATAAAAGAGAGTAAACTGCAAGAGATTTTTGAGATCTACAAAAGAGATTCTAGTTTAGCTGGAGGTTTTGGGGTGGGACTTAGTATAGTAAAGCAGATATGTGACACTTATGATATAAGAGTAGAAGTAAAGTCAGAGCTGGATAAGGGAAGTAGTTTTAAATTGTACTTTTACTTAAAATAAGAGTAAAATTGTCTTTTAATTGATATTCATCAAGTATATGTGATTAAATATAAGATAGTATACCAATTACGCAACAGAACCTTATTTTCTTTCTCCTATTTTAAGTAATATTTTTTGTTGATGTGTCCAATACTTATGTATTAGGAGTTCGTTCGCTAGATCCAACATAAAGTTGTCTCGGGCGAGCTATCTTAATGCTCTTTTGCTGACGGAGTTCACTCCACTGTGCTATCCACCCAGGCGTTCTTCCAATCACAAATACTACAGCAAACATCTCTTTTGGTATCTTTAAAGCTTGAAGAATAAGTCCTGAATAAAAGTCAATGTTTGGATAAAGTCCACGCGAAACAAAGTACTCATCACTCAATGCAATTTGCTCTATCTTGTTTGCTACCTCTACAAGTTCACTACTGATACCAAGTTCTTCCATAAGTTCATTGCGAATCTCTTTGAGAATGGTTGCACGGGGATCAAAGTTCTTATAAACTCTGTGACCAAAACCCATCAGTCTAAACGGATCATCTTTATCTTTAGCTTTGCCTATGAACTCATCCACTCTATCTACGCTCCCAATCATCTCTAGTTGGCGTATAACACTTTCATTTGCTCCACCATGACTTCTCCCCCAAAGTGCACCAATCCCAGCACTTATAGCAGCGTAAGGATGAGCCATAGTGGATGCAAGGTTTCGCACAGCAGTTGTTGAAGCATTTTGTTCATGGTCTGCATGGAGTGTAAAGATGGTGTCGAGAGCCTTGATTTCTACATCTTTAAGTTCTACATATTCGTGAGGATAGGCTCTGAGCATATTTAAAAAGTTTTCAGTAAAACCCTTGTTTAAATCTGGATAGATGATAGGAAGCCCATTGGAATATCGGTAAGAAAATGCAGCAAGAGTTGGAATCTTTGCTACGATTCTGTTTGCCATCTCTTGATATTCCGCTGCAGTTGTAATCTCTAAGTGTTTAAAATAAAAAGTAGCAAGAGCAGATACACCCGCAGAGAGTATCGCCATAGGGTGTGCACCATCTGGAAATGAATCAAAGAGTTTTTTTATACCCTCATGCACAAAAGAACGCTTTTGCATCTCTAGCTTAAAGTCTGTGAGCTCATCCTGAGATGGTAGTTCACCATAAATTAAAAGATATGCTGTATCTAAAAAGCTTTTTTCTTTTGCCATGAAGGAGATATCATAGCCCCGATACATAAGTTGTCCTGCATCACCATCGATATAGGTTATCTTTGATTGACATGATGCAGTTGAGGTGTAGCCCTCATCATAGGTAAACATACCTGTCTCTTTGTAAAAGCTGGATATATCCACAACAGATGGACCAACTGTTGCATCAAGTATGTTAAACTCATAGGTTTTCCCATCACGATTATTTATGATTGTTATTGTATTTTTTGACATTATTAACCTTTTAAAAGTAATTTATGAAAAATTATATCATATAAATAATGATTATATTTCCCATTTGTTACTTTTGTTTGTATACACTTTCAACATGAAGTGAATCCTTTTATCCTAAATTAGATTCTACTTTAAATAATAAAATAAGACTAGTTACTTTTGTATGAATCCAAAAGTAACTCAGGAGGTTTTCTTTGAATGATTCTAGTTTAAATAATATACCAGAAACTGGTATAGCTGGTTTAAAAAAATATTGGCAGAATGATCTGATTTCAGGTTTTCTTGTTTTCTTGATTGCTCTACCATTAAGTTTAGGTATTGCTATGGCATCAGGTTTACCGCCTATGGCAGGTATTTTAAGTGCTATTGTTGGTGGTGTACTTGTTTCACGCGTAAATGGTTCATTTGTCACTATTACTGGTCCTGCCGCAGGGTTGATTGTTGTTATTTTAGATGCAGTGCAAACAATGGGTGATGGCGATCCTATTGCTGGGTATCGATTTGCATTAGCGGCTATTGCAGTTGCTGGTTTATTACAAATTGTGATGGGTCTTTTAAAGGCAGGAAGCCTAACAGCTTTTTTCCCTACCTCTGTGGTTCATGGTATGTTGGCCGCTATTGGTATTATCATCATCACCAAGCAAGTTCATGTGATGTTAGGTGTAACACCTGAAAAAGGAAGTCTCTTTTCTTCTATGGCTCAGATTCCACATAGTATTATGCATATGAATATAGATGTTGGTACTATTGGTATTGCTGGTTTAGCAATTATGATTTTATGGAGCTTTATAAAACAACCGATGCTTAAGAAGATACCAGCTCCTATTATTGTTGTAGCCTTAGGTGTAGGTTTAGCAATGTATTTTGCAGTTAAACCAAATTATTTAGTAACTATTTCTGATAACTTTGTTTCTAGTTTTTATTTTCCTGACTTTTCAAAGATAGGTCAAACAGAATTTTGGATAGCTGTTGTTAGTATTTGGTTAGTTGGTAGTCTTGAGAGTTTATTGACCACGGTAGCTGTTGACAAACTTGATCCTTATAAACGCCATTCAAATCTAGATAAAGATATTATTGGTATTGGTATCGGTAATACCACTTCAGGTTTAATTGGTGGTAGTGCAATGATCTCTGAGGTTGTGCGTAGTTCTGCTAATATCACAAATGGAGCTAAAACAGGATGGGCAAACTTCTTTCATGGTTCTATTATGTTATCTTTCGTTTTTCTATTTCCAGGAATTATCAATAGTATCCCTCTAGCCGCACTCGCTGCATTGCTTGTTTATACTGGTTATAGACTAGCTGCTCCTGCAGAATTTATCAAAGTATTACGCGTAGGTTCTGAACAATTTGTTATGTTTATTGTTACTATTGTTGCTGTATTGGCTACTGACCTATTAATTGGTGTTGCTATTGGTATTTTAGTTAAATTCTTGATACATATTACACGCGGCATCAAGTTGGGCAATCTATTTAAAATCAACTTTACTATTACAGAAGATGGTGAAAATATAACCATGAAATTGGTTGATTCTGCTATATTTGCAAACTTTTTACCATTGAAAAAGGCTTTAGGAGCTCTACCAAGTGGTAAAAATGTTACCTTAGATCTTTCTAATGCTTATCTTATTGATCATACTGTAATGGAATATTTTCACGATTTTAAACATGATTATGAAAGTGATGGCGGTCATTGTCAGCAGATAGGTGATACTGCTCATACTTATTCTGATCATGAATTGTCAGCTCGTCTCATGACAAAAAAGAAATAAATTATACTTATATTTGAGTAGTTATAATTTGGGTTTTATATCAAGTAAATTTTACTTGATATAAGGCTTAGGTTATGTCGCATGAAATATAAATTTTACTACATTATGCACCGCCTTGATAAAGTAAGATGCAACAATCAAAACATAAAATTATCTCCTGTATAATGTATATTTAAGCTTCTTGTGCTATACTTATATCCAATAATTTAGGATTGTAGATTATTTCATCTTTATAGCGGTCCTTTATTTATATGTTTAACGATTATTTCTATAAAATTTTAAACCATAGGAGAAAAAATAGTTATGTTTATTTTTGATACTCTTTCACTTGTTTTTGTGGCACTTATACTCTTAGGATCTCTTCCTAATCTTATTTATTCTACTGGTTATCTTCCACATATTGAGAGAAAAGGCTATTACCAACTACATTATTTTGCTTTTATAGCCTCTATGCTTGGTGTGGTTGTAAGTGCAAATGCTCTTGTTTTTCTCTTTTTTTGGGAGATTATGAGTCTAAGTTCTTGGAAGTTAATACTGACCGAAGTTGAAGGTAAAAGCACCATCAAAGCAGCACGATTTTACTTTTTGATGACCCATTTTGGTTTTGTTTTTCTGATGCTCTTTTTTCTTATAGTAAGCGATGGAAACCTTGAGTTGGACTTTGGTTCAATGCAGCTTATAGCTTCAAAATTTGCTTATCCAAGTCTGCTTTTCTTCTTTCTTATCTTAGGATTATTAAGTAAAGCGGGTGCTGTACCTTTACATGTATGGCTCCCCTACGCACATCCAGCCGCTCCCTCTCCTGCTTCAGCCCTTATGAGTGGGGTGATGCTTAAAGTTGCTTTGTATGGATTGTTGCGTTTTCTATTTGATGTGCTTTATCCTTGGCCTTTGGAGTGGGGAACTACTCTTCTTATCATCGGCTCTCTAACCTCGCTTGTAGGGATTTTATATGCGATGGGAGAGCATGACATTAAAGCACTTTTAGCAAACTCCTCCATAGAAAATATAGGCATTATACTTATCGCCTTTGCAATGGGAATGATTTTTGATACTCTTAAGCTCCCTTATCTTAGTACCTTTTCTTTTGTAGCTGCACTCTTTCATATCTTTAACCATATGGGATTTAAATCACTTCTATTTATGGGTGCAGGATCTGTTTTGCATCAGACCCATACAAAAAACATAGAAAAATTTGGTGGACTTATTAGTTCTATGCCTGTAACAGCATTTGTTTTTCTATTTGCTGCGATGAGTATCACAGCACTTCCTCCAACAAATGGCTTTTTAAGCGAATGGATGATTTTTCAGTCGATGCTAGGTTCTAGTCATATCACTGATGATATATCCCTAAAACTTTCCATCCCTTTTGCCATTTTTGCACTTGCTATGACTAGTGGTTTAGCTATAGCTACCTTTGTCAAAGCTTTTGGTATCACTTTTTTAGGTTTACATAGAAGCACAAATGCCAAACACGCTACAGAGGTCAACTTTCTTATGAAAACTGGTATGGTACTCTCAGCCCTCTATATAGCCTCTTTGATGCTTTTTGCACCTTTTTATCTACGCTTTTTTGATGATGTATTTGTGAGCCTAGGTCGATCCTCCATCTACGCAAAACTTTTTCCTGATGGTATTTTGCAAATGCACTCGCTTAGTGTTCATGGCGGTATAGTTTCTCCATTAATTCTCTTTGGTTCATTAGTGCTTGTAACAGGACTTCTGCTTCTAGCCTACAGAGTGTTTGATGTTAAAGAGAGATTCTATCATACATGGGCATGTGGCTATAGAACAGCACCAAATACGCAGTATACATCAACAGGATTTTCAGGTATTATGCGAAGGTTTTTTAGCTGGCTCTATAAACCTCAAGAACATATTGTCAAAGAGACTCTTGCAGGACATGAGACAAAGTTTTCAGATGCAAGTTATACTGTCCACATCAAACCACTCTTTGAAGTTTCGCTCTACGAAAGTGCAAAACGGTTGACATATATCATAAG
>JALWPO010000136.1 GCA_026994965.1 Mariprofundaceae bacterium
GCTGATAACACATGCCAAACAAACACATCTTTATCAAAAATCCCCATAGCAATACCAAAGCCCGCCGCCAATAAAATCAGAATCAACAAGGCACTTCCCATCCAGAATAGAATAAGGTGCTTTTTTTTCGTTGAAATCGCACGCTCTGGTGCCACAGCCTCATCTTGATTAAATTGCTCCATCACTTGCGATGAATGCAGCTCTGATGTTAAAGGCTCTTGGGGAGCTGCATATGCAGGCGAGCTCACCAAAAAAAACGCCATCATCAAAGAACATAATCCAACACAGATACATCTAATCATCATTATGCTCATCTTTTTTGTCTTTCTTGAATGCATTATACCAGTGTAAAATCACCAATAATATCATGGGCGCAAACACCAAGAAAAATAAAAACACAAAGATTGACCATGGTGTCTCGATGTTCACATGCAAATAACGATAACTATCCACAGCCCAAGCTGGCATAGCCCAGAATATACTCCATACACCTAACATAAATAGCTGAACATATTTCAATTGCTTCACTCATTCACTCCATCTGGCTTATGCGTGGATGCACAGCGAAAACCATAAAAATCTGATGCCAAATTGGGTAAGGAATAATTGCGATGGTATGTCTCTGTAGAAAAAGGATCGCTTTTCCATGAACCGCCACGCATCACACGATATATCGCACGCTCCACATTCTCGCTGCCTGTACCCACAAACTGATCTTCTTGAGGTTTGAAATGATAAACTTTGTTTTCACCCTTACTTGGATAAGGTTTAAATACATCAAACACCCACTCCGATACATTTCCAGCCATATCCATGACACCATAAACACTAGCACCATGCGGATACGCTTGCACAGATGTTGTGCTGCCCACGCTATAATAGGTGTTCAAACGGCTCGCATCCATTTTATTACCCCATGGCCAGCGGTAGGCCTTTGTCCCACGTGCTGCCTTTTCCCATTCAGCTTCATAAGGCAAACGTTTACCTGCCCAATGACAATAATCACGCGCATTATACCAAGAAATAAGTGTGACAGGATGATCTTCAAGCTGATCTGGAATTTTTCCATCCACCCAATTCAATGGTGGGCGATAATGCTTATCGGTTACAAAACGTGCATATTCTGCATTGGTCACTGGATATTTATCTATCCAAAATGTAGGTACATCCACCTGATGCGCAGGCCTATCTTCTTTATTACTATGGGAATCACTAGTGCCCATCTCAAAAGTCCCAGCAGGAACTTTCACCATCAAAGCCAATGCTTTCCATACATCCTTTGGCAATAAGGCATCAACACTATCCGTATCATATGCTTGTACTTCATTGATTCGCGCTTCATGCACAGCATGAATCCGAATATCCTCACCTGCAGCACGCACATGATTTTTAACATCTGCAACATCATAGGTTATCTTCCCACGCATTTCCGCCATACGCATGGAACCAAGTTCCATCACATGCAACGAACCACCAACCATAGCCGCCGCCACGCAAGTCAACAAAA
>JALWPO010000137.1 GCA_026994965.1 Mariprofundaceae bacterium
ATTGATACAATCATCTGTAATACATAATGCCATTAGCTCATATCCACTTCTTTATCTAATTCACCACTGCGTAATTTTGCCATATATACGTTTAATCCAGCAGCAATCTTTCCTTGCAACATATACAGAGCCAAGAAATTTGGAAAAGCCATAGATAGCAACAATAAATCACTAAAATCTAAAATATTTCCAGCGCTTACAATAGATGCTAAAATGATAAAACAGATAAAAATAACACGATATAACATCGAAAAGCGCTCACCAAACACATAAGTCCAACAGCGTTCCCCATAATATGACCATGAAATCATGGTACTATAAGCAAACAACACGACTGAAATGGATAAAATAATGGGAAACCATGAAATTACCGTGCCAAATGCAGCAGCAGTCAATGCCGCACCATGGCTACCTGCAACCAAGTGCGCATATTCAGGTGCATTATAAACGCCTGTAATCACAATCACCAATGCAGTCATGGTGCAAATCACAACCGTATCAATAAATGGCTCATATAACGCCACCATACCTTGCCTCACGGGATATTTCACCGATGCCGCAGAATGGGCAATAGCAGCAGAGCCAATACCAGCTTCACTGGAGAATGCAGCACGCTTAAAGCCTTGTACAATCACCCCAACCATACCACCAGTCACTGCAACTGGAGAAAAAGCCTCATGAACAATCAAACTCAATACAGAAGGTATTTCGGCAGCATGATTAAATATAATCCATATACACGCAGAGACATAAATAAGTACCATAGTTGGCACAATGGCTTCAGCAGCATGGGCAATGCGACGAATACCACCAATAATCACAACCCCTACAGCCAGTGCCATCACAATCCCAAACATCCAAGGGTAATCTTTAAAAAAGCTCAATTCACCTTGTACAGCACCCATGGCTTGAGAGACCTGAAATGCATTACCACCACCAAAGGATGCACATACACACAACATCGCAAACATCACTGCCAAAACTTTACCTATTGAGGGCATGCCTTTTTCAGCAAAGCCTTTGGATAAATATTGCATCGCACCACCCAATACATGTCCATCAGCGCGAAACTCACGGTAGGTTTGTGCTAGGGTTACTTCTGAGAACTTTGAGGTCATCCCAAAAAAGCCTGCTACAATCATCCAAAATGTAGCACCAGGACCACCAATACCAATCGCAATCGCCACACCAGCAATATTGCCCAAACCAACCGTTGCTGATAATGCTGTGGTCAGTGCCTGAAAAGAAGATACCTCACCTTTATCATCAGGGGAGGTATATTTTCCACGAATCACTGCAAAAGCATGCCCCATCATACGAATATTAATAAAACCAAAACGAACCGTGAGGTATACAGCCCCTACAATCAGCCATGCAACAATAAAGGGCATACTGGCTTCACCAGGCATGACATCATAGAATAATACAGATGCTAGATAGCCATTAAGTTGCCCAAAAAAGCTATCCACTATATTTTCTGCTGCATATGCAGTTTGTATATTAC
>JALWPO010000138.1 GCA_026994965.1 Mariprofundaceae bacterium
CCCATTGAAAAAAGAGCTTTGCAGAAACGCTACACAGTTTTAGATAGGTTTGATTTATTCTTACCTCCTACAGGTGAAGTCACTGTGCCTGGACCTGATGTTAATAAAATACCACATCAGGCAGATGGCTATTATAAATTGCTATTTAGAGTTGAAGCTACAGTGGATAAAGAAAGCAATTCCAATGCGGTTACAGCTACTGTTGCTTCAGGTGGTGCGGCGGGTTTTCCTATGCCTATGCTAAGATACTATGTTGGTAACCATGCACCGAATGGGATTAACGGAAAGTCTGCTGAATTGTTATTGCCCAACCAAGATATTGAAGCTGATACAAATGTTCAATTTACTTGGGTAGCTTTAGATACGGCTGCTTTTGAGAAGCTAGATGTTATTGAAGATGGTGATATTATTTTATCGGCCGTCATCAAAGGTGGTGTTGGATACTATGAATCACCGCCTTGGTTGACTGAGTACCGTGGAAAAGAACTAAAATGGCGTATTAGCAGTTTAGGTTCAGATGGGTCGGTAGAGGCAGTTTCAGGTTGGCAGTTTTTTAAAATAAAATAACAATTGGATAAGAATGGGCTCTATAATCTTTGATTTTAGAGCCTATTTTAATTTAATGTTGTGATTGTACTTGTTTGATTTTGGCGAGCACTTTATCCACCGTGGCAGTCACCACACCTTGTTTAGCCACAAGCACCAACGGCGCATTGGCACACTGGCTGCGGCAATCGCCCATGATGCATTTTGTTTTGAGTAATCCCTCAAGCTCTTTAGCCAGTTCTCTGCTGCCTTTATCGCTGCATTCAGGGCCAAAGCAAACTTCGATTTCAGGAAGTAAATCCGCATTTACCTGTGGCTTAAACTTATTCACCATCATCTCGCTTTATCACCTTACTTTTAAGGCTTTCCAACGCTTTTAACTGCTTATCAAAATCAGACTCATACAAGTGATCCTGCACAATGCGATATTTTTCAAATTCGCTTTCAGCATGTGCTTGAGCAATTTCAGCAGTGACCTTGCCCGCATCCTGTAAAATTTCTCTATCGGTGGCGGCAATAAAGCGGTTTAAGCGTTCTTCCCAGTCTGCCATGGTCATAGGTATGTTTCTCAACGCCATATCTTCTGCAATATCTAGATAAGCATTAACCAGCCTTTGCAGTTGCGCAATTTCATGTTCACTCAAATAATTTTTAGCAACACCAACATCAAACTTTTGGACCTTACCATCAGGTGCATCTTTCCATGAGGTTAAGCCCATACGTTCTTTTTCAGCATCAGCGCGGTTATACACCACTTCAGCAGCAGTCTGACCATGAATAGCCCAATGGAGTTTATTTTGCACAGTTGCAAAGAAACGCTTGGTCGCAGCAGCAGTTACATCATAATCAATCGCCGTGGCATAGATGTCGGTAATTTTTTGATAAAACTTGCGTTCACTAAGGCGTATTTCACGAATGCGCCCCAATTGCTCCTCAAAATATTTTTTGCCAAGTATAG
>JALWPO010000139.1 GCA_026994965.1 Mariprofundaceae bacterium
GTCGCTTTTGGGAATCGTTGATGGTTGGTTTGGTGATGTGGCTGGTCTTTTGGATGATGGGGCATAGTTATGCCTTATTGTTGGGTGTATTGACTGGGATTTCAGTTTGGATTCCATTTGTGGGAGCAGCGGTGGTTACACTACCTGTTTTGTTTTTATCGTTTTTCCAATGGGGTAATACTGAAATGACAGTGTATGCAGTCTTGGCTTATGGCAGCATTCAATTGATTGATGCCAATATTGTGATTCCATGGTTATTTTCTGAAGTCGTGAATTTGCATCCTATTGCGATTATTGTAGCTGTTTTATTCTTTGGTAGTTTATGGGGTATTTTGGGTGTTTTCATTGCGATTCCTATGGCGGCATTGGTACAAAGCGTATTGATTATTATCGCAGAGCGTGCGCTTCCAGAAGATTAAATCTGTAAAAGCGCAAGCTTATAGAATCGCACATTGACACAAGCATGTCGCTGCCTAGCTTGCAGCAGCTTGTTGTGCATGATGCCCATGGTATGATGTTAGTTGAATAATAAAAGGTGATAAATGTGACTCAAAATAAAAATAATCAACCTGAAGAACCCATACAAGATGATGCAGTATTGGGTGAGGATGTTGAAGAGCTTAAACGTGATATGCGTTCTGCAAAAATTGTTGATTGGATGCAAAAAAATAAACAACAGTTAATTGCAGCCACAGTTGTGTTTATTATCATTATGGTGGGCACTGCTTTGTGGATGGAAAAACAAAAAGCAATCAAGGCATCTGCTGCCATGGTATATTTTCAAGCTTTATCAACCAAGGATGATGGGCAGCGCAAGGTATTGTTAGAAAATGTTATTCAAGATTATGCAGATACAGGGTATAGCATTTTGGCACATATTCGATTGGCTCCCTTGGGGGATACTGAAAAGCATCTTCGTGCTGTGATGAATGCTTCATCGGCAACGCCAGAATTTCAATGGCAAGCACGCTTGGATTTGGCTGAATATTTAATTCAGCATCAAAAATCAGATGATGCTAAAGGGCTATTGAATGATGCTGTTGGGAAACAATATGAACAGCTTCGTTTTTACCTTTTATCAAAAACTGTATCAGGTGATGAAAAAATAAAATATCTTCAAAAAGCTTTGGATGCAATATCCAATGATGATGTACTTAAAGCCAATATTGAGGCTCAGCTTGCTCAGGCTGGCGTTTAAGCCATGCGATTAAAGCATGCCGCCTCATACCATATGCCATATATTGTATTGGGGGTACTTCTTAGTTTTGTGTTGTCATCTTGTTCCTGGTGGAAAGGTGACGATGATGCGGTTGTCAAAACAGATGTAGATTCACATACGATTGAGCAAGTATGGGCAGTGGATATGGATGGACGTAAACCTGCTGACCCTTTGGCTTATGCGAATGCGGCGGTTACACATATTGCAGGTGATGCGCGGATTGTTATTGGCGGGCGAGATGGTCGAGCGCATGTTTATGATTTAAGTGGTAGTGAAAAGTTTC
>JALWPO010000140.1 GCA_026994965.1 Mariprofundaceae bacterium
TTAGGCATGCGCTACAATATGCCCATTCATTTGCGCTCAAGCTTTGACTTGGTGCAAGGCACAATGGTTACAAGAGAGGATTCAAACATGGAACGTGCAGAAATTTCAGGCGTTGCTTACAACCGCGATGAAGCCAAAGTCACCATCAAGGGAATCCCAGACCAACCAGGCATTGCCGCCGCAGTCTTTGGCCCTGTTGCTGATGCTGACATCAATGTGGATGTGATTGTCCAAAATATCTCCGAAGATGGGCAAACCGATTTAACATTTACCGTACCCCGCAACGATTACGATGCAACTATGACCTTATTACAAACACTGTGTGATAAAATGAAAGCGCGTGAAGTGATGGGCGATAACTCTGTAGCCAAAGTATCCATCATTGGCGTAGGTATGCGCTCACACACGGGTGTTGCCAAGAAAATGTTTGATGTACTTGCCCAAGAAAACATCAATATTCAAATGATTACCACCAGTGAAATCAAGGTAACTGTAGTTTTGGAAGAAAAATATGTAGAGCTTGCAGTACGCGCATTGCATGAGGCATTTGATTTAGATCAAGCTTAACTTCTTTTTTCACCACGAAGACCACAGAGAACACGAAGAAAAAACAAAATATGAACGTGTCAGCAATCAATATCCCTTTGTTAGCCTGTGCCGAAACGAAAGTGTAAATAAGGGATAAAGCAAAATACTTTTATTTTGCGCCCGTTTTACACTGAAAGTGAAGGATAAAGCAGGCTTTAAAGGGTGTTTTCTTTGATTCGGGGCATCCAGCCCCTCAGGGCAAGCCCCGCCCTAAAGTGCGCCCAAATTCACCCATCAGTAAATTTGTGCTTCGTTTCTTTGACAACAAAGAAATGAAGAAACTAGCCTAAAAAGCGTCAACGAAGTTACTTCCTCAACAAATCAACAAACGATTCTGCAGCAACATCCCAATCATGCTTTTGTTGATGTGCCTGCTCATGAATCCAAACTGTTTTTGCACCCGCTTGTTTCGCCACAGCCAAATTATCCTGCATATCATCAATCACCACCACATCTTGCGGCTTCACCCCTTCAACTTCACACAGTTGATAAAAGGTACCCACGCATGGTTTGGGCGTATATTGATTAAAACGAATATCATAGATTGCCGCAAAACAATCGCGAATAGCCAATGCCTTTAAAATCGTTTCAGCATGCTCTTTTGTGCCATTGGTATGAATCACTTTTCGCTGTGGTATGGCTTGTAACACATCACGCAATTCATCATGCGGTGATAACAATTCATGCGCATCAATATCATGAGCTTCCAATAAAAAAGGTTCGGCTTCATGCCCATGATGTTGCATCAAACCTTTGAGTGTAGAGCCATATTGCTTCCAATATTTCACCCGCAATACATTGGCTTCTTCTCGCCCAAGCCCAAGCTCACGCTGAATATAGCTTATCATCTTCTCATCCATACGCGCAAACACACCATTATCTGCAGCATATAAGGTGTTATCCAAATCAATGA
>JALWPO010000141.1 GCA_026994965.1 Mariprofundaceae bacterium
CACACAGCACTCTGTGTAGGAAGATTAGCACTAGACTTGACCTGTACCATTCCAATGGCATCAATGACAACCACTCTCGGTTATACAGCAGGAGTACAGATAGAAGCTAAGGTCTCAGCAACCAATGCAATTGCAACTTCTACTCCAAGTCTACCTAGCACAGATCTCGTAGTAGCACAAACTATTCCTACAGGAGTTGTTACAGCCCTTGCAGCAACAAGTACTACAACCTCTATCACAGTAACCTGGACTGGACTTGTCACTGATACTGAGAAAGGGTTCTCACCAATCACACAGCACGTAGTCACTATCGATACATCACCAGCAGTCACAAAGACTATAGTTGTTGCAGAAGGACTGACAGCCACATTCACTGGACTTACGACAGGAACATCGTACACAATCACAGTAGCAGCAGCTAACAAGCATGGAACAAGTGCTTCAGTTGGAACAGTCACTTACATCGCTGCTTCAGTACCAAGCACACCAGTAGCACCAGTGATCAGCCAAGTCGGAACAGATGTAATCATCTCATGGACACCTATAGCAACCTCAAATGGATTAAGCATTGACTCATACAAAGTGTTATTTACAGATGGAAACCTTACCCCAGCATACATTGAGAATACCACTCTTTGTGATGCCTCAAATGTACTTACCACCTCTTGTACAATTCCTATGACCACCATCACTGCTACTTTGGGATACGCAGCTAATACACCATTGACCGCTCAGCTAGTAGCTCAGAACGTGAGAGGAGACAGTCCACCAAGTGTCACTTCAAACGCAGACATAGTCGCCCAAGTTGCACCACCAACTGGCCCAGCAAACTTTGTTGCAGTATCAACAGCAGGAGACGTAACGCTAACCTGGACAGCTTTCACTGACAATACTCAAACAGGATACTCTGATGTGACAGACTTCAAGCTTACGTACTCTTCAACAAGCAATCCACTCACCGAAATACTTATCACAGACAGAACAGCAACTACCTATGTTATTCCAAATCTTACCCCAGCAGGAGAAACATTCACATATACTTTGTTGGCAGTTAACATCCACGGAGATGGAGTAGCATCAACAACCACAGAAGTCTTAGCAGGAACTGCTCCTACAACCTTAACAGCACCAACAATTGCAGAGTCAGGCACTGACATAGTTATTACCTGGGCTGCAACTTTGGATAATAATGGAGCTGATGTTACTTCATATGTAGTTTATGTGAAAGATCAAACAAATGCAAGTTCCTTTGATGACCACACAGCACTCTGTGTAGGAAGATTAGCACTAGACTTGACCTGTACCATTCCAATGGCAACAATTACAACCACTCTCGGTTATGCAGCAGGAGTACAGATAGAAGCTGAAGTCTCAGCAACCAATGCAATTGCAACTTCTACTCCAAGTCTACCTAGCACAGATCTCGTAGTAGCACAAACTATTCCTACAGGAGTTGTTACAGCCCTTGCAGCAACAAGTACTACAACCTCTATCA
>JALWPO010000142.1 GCA_026994965.1 Mariprofundaceae bacterium
CGATGAACTGATTAACCCATTCTTGAGCGGCAACAAATACCGCAAACTTTACGCTTTGCTAAAAACACCACCTGAAACATACAACACCGTCATTTCCTACGGCGGCACACAATCCAATGCCATGTTATCCATTGCCGCTTTATGCAAAGAAAAAGGTTGGCAATTTGAATACTATTGCAAGCCATTGGCATCACAACTTAAACAGTATCCCACGGGCAACCTTAAAGCAGCCCTTGATTTGGATATGCAACTTTTAGAAAGCCTTGATTATGAAACACTGATACCAACCCTTCAAAGCCATAATCAAACACTGGTGATACCGCAAGGAGGCGCAAACCCAATGGCTGAACGCGGCATTCAAGTCTTAGCTGATGAAATCAAACAATGGCAGCAAGAACAAAACATCAACAAGCTGAATATCGTCACCCCATCAGGCACAGGCACAACCGCCTATTATCTTGCCAAACATTTGCCCGATTGCCAAGTCCTCACCACAGCAAGCGTGGGCGACAACATCTACCTAATGCAACAAATACAGCAGCTTGGAAACATACCTCATAACCTCAAATTGCTTGAACCATCGCGTAAATATCACTTTGCCAAGCCCTACCCTGAATTTTTAAAAACCTACCAAACATTGAAACAAAGTGGCGTTGAATTCGACCTTATCTATGCGCCACTGATGTGGCAGACCTTATTAGCAAGTATGCAAAATATTCAAGGCACGGTACTGTATGTGCATAGTGGTGGTTTAATGGGCAATACCACGATGCTGAATCGGTATGCACATAAGGGGTTTTTATGATTCGATTCTTTCTACTTAGTTTATTATTCATAAACACGGCTTGGGCAGAGGTTTTACCCCAGCATAATACCGTGGCTTCTGCTCATCCTTTAGCCACCAGCGCTGCTATTGATATTTTCAAACAGGGCGGCAATGCCTTTGATGCAGCGGCGGCATTGGCGCTGACTATTGGCATTGCTGAGCCCACAGGCTCGGGTATTGGCGGTGGTGGCTTTTTCTTACTTTATATCGCCAAAGAAAAACGATATGTGATACTGGATGCCCGTGAAATATCACCAACTTTGGCTGGCAATGGTGAAATTTACAAAAACCAATCCAGTATTGATGGTGCGCAATCCGCAGGTGTGCCTGGCTTGATTGCAGGCGTTGATCGCTTAATCACAAAGTATGGTAAATTGGATAGAAAGCATGATGCAAAGGCTGCCATTCACATTGCACAGCACGGTTTTAAGGTATCCAAGCATTATCAACGTGTGGCTGAATGGCGAAAAGATGTGTTACAAACAGGTGCTGCAAGCCATATCTATTTGCATCAAGGCAATATCCCTGAAATTGGTAGCTTGATTAAACAAACTCAACTTGCTGAAACATTGAAACGCTTTGCCGAATTTGGCGCTGATGATTTCTATCGTGGTGAAACAGCCAAACGCTTGGTTGCTGATATGAAAAAAGATGGTGGCTTGATTCG
>JALWPO010000143.1 GCA_026994965.1 Mariprofundaceae bacterium
GCTCTAAATTCAGCCACCAATGCTGATACTGCATCACAAGCCTTGGTTTTTAAAAGCAACATTTCTCGCTCTAAATGTACCATATGTGAAATGTCTTCGGTCTTAATTACAGGAATAAGTTTATTAAGCTGCTTTTTAATCTGCTCAATCACTTTCTCATCACCACGTGTGACCAAGGTCATACGACTTACGGTTTGATCCAGTGTAGGCGCAACACTTAAACTCTCAATATTATAGCCCCGTGCTGAAAACAGCCCTGCCACTCGCGTTAACACACCAAACTCATTTTCTACCAATACTGTAATTGTATGTTTCATGACAACACCATTTCATTCAATGCAGCCCCTGCAGGCACCATTGGGAATACATTTTCTTCTTTGGCCACAGCTACATCCACAAATACAAACTTATCGGTAATTGAAAATGCTTGCTCCAGTACGCCGTCCAATTCTTCCATCGTATCAGCTTTCAATCCTACACCACCATATGCTTCTGCCAATTTTGCAAAATCAGGCAACGAATCAAAATAGGAATGAGAAAAACGGGATTCATGGAACATTTCCTGCCACTGTCTCACCATGCCCATATACGCATTATTAAGCAGCACAACCACAATGGGCTGTTGGTACTGAAAAACAGTTGCCAATTCTTGAATACACATTTGAATGGATGCATCGCCTGTAAACACAACGACCTTTTCATTTGGCTTAGCCATTTGTGCACCAATGGCAGCAGGCAAGCCGTAACCCATGGTTCCTAATCCACCTGAAGTAAGAAAATGATGTGGTTTTTTAAACCCATAATGCTGCGCAGTCCACATTTGATGCTGACCAACATCTGTAGTTACAATGGCATTACCACCTGTAATTTCGTGCACCTTTTGAATCACAGATTGTGGTTTAATCGCCCCATCAGATTTTTGCACAAAACCCAATGAATCTTTTTCGCGCCATTCATCAATTTGTTGCCACCACAATTTTAGAGCAGCCTCATTCACTGGTTTACCTTGGTGTTCCAATTCATCCAATAATTGTTGCAATACAATGCCAACATCGCCCACAATAGGTAAATCAGCATGTACATTTTTAGAAACCGATGTTGGGTCCACATCAATATGAATCACCTTAGCATCAGGTGCAAATGCATCTAGGCGACCTGTCACCCTATCATCAAAGCGTGCCCCTACTGCAATCAATAAATCACAATGAGAAACCGCCATATTCGCTTCATAGGTTCCATGCATACCCAGCATGCCCACAAAATGTTTGTCATCAAACGGAATACCGCCAAGACCCATCAATGTGTTGGTTACAGGCATATCCAAAGCATGGCTAAGTTGCAATAAAAGCTCAGATGAGCCTTGTGCATTCATAATCCCACCGCCCGAATAAAGCATAGGGCGTTTCGCAGTCAGCATGGCTTTTACAGCTTTTTTAATTTGCCCAGGATGCCCTTTTGTTTTGGGTTGGTAAGAGCGCATATCCAC
>JALWPO010000144.1 GCA_026994965.1 Mariprofundaceae bacterium
GCTAAAATCAGAATTAGAGGAGCGTGTTGCCAAACGAGAAAGTGAACTTAAGCAAGCTTTTGAAACCATTCAAACTCTGGAAAAAAACAAAATTTTAAAGAGTGAACGAGAACGCATCATGCGGGATATTCATGATGGGGTGGGTGGACAGCTTGTATCGGCTCTGGCGATGATGGAGCATGATAGAGATGATAAAGATTTGGCAGATACACTTAGCTTTGCATTGGATGATTTGCGTTTGATTATTGATTCGTTGGCTCCTGAAGAATCGGGTTTGCCCGAATTGCTTACCATGTTCAAATATCGTTATGAGCCTAAATTGAAAGCCCAAAAGATTTCATTGCATTGGAAACAAGAAGATTTACCTATTCTGAATGAGTTTTCGCCTCAGGATAGCTTGCAGCTATTGCGTATGATTCAAGAAGCATTCAGTAATATTATCAAGCATGCGGAAGCTGATCATATAGATGTGACGATTGATTATTCTGAGAAGGAAAAAAGAGCTGCAATTTGTATTTGTGATAATGGTATTGGCTTTTTATTAGAAGGTCAAAGGCAGGGGCGTGGTCTAGGGAATATGCGTAGGCGAGCCCATGATATTGGTTTGGAAGTTGAATTTTTTAATCTGGAGCAAGGTGGTGGTTGCGTTCGAATTTGGTTAAGTTCAGAAGGTGATATAGCTAAGGAATAATCTGCTAAAAATATGCTATACCCAATTTTGGGTATATGGCTTTGTTGGTATTGTTTATATCTTCCTCGCATGCAGAGTTTGTTTTACATTGTATTTTTATGTTTTGGCATGGTGTCTTTATTGTTGCCCAGCTCGGTTGTGGCTATGCCGCATATCATATCTGCCGAACCATCCAATATGGTTGCAGGCTCCGAGGTTAGCATTGCTGGCAGTGGCTTTGGCGCAATACAGGGCTCATCAGAGGTGGTTGCTGATTATGGTAAAGGGTTGTTGTATGTGCTTAAACCTGTGGAATGGCATGACCGACGTATCAAGCTCAAGGTTCCTGATTTGGGTCGTAATTTAAGGCTTAAGCTTCGCGTTTATTCCAAACATCAATATAGTAATATTGTTTCTATCACCATCAAGCCTGATATTAAACCATCCCGTCAAAGCAATCTTCAAAAAACGCATATGCTTAGTGTTGGGGATAAGGGTGAGGATATTTTTAGAATATCCAATTCGCCTGCTGTCTGCGGCAAGGTGGGAACAGTGTTTGATCATGCAGAGATTAAATTCAATCAAAAAAGATTTGCCGATGCGCAGTTTATCGCGCTACCCAAAAAGGGTTGCAGCCGATGTGGGGATATACATGTGCGTTGGTACAATGAGCCTACAGGCAAGCTTGCATACCGTGTAAATATTTTTCAACGCCGTATTGAAGGCGTATGTCCGCAACGCATTCGGCATCGATAATATGAATATTTGTAAAGTCCGTATCACCACATACCCAATTCTGGGGATATGCAAGTT
>JALWPO010000145.1 GCA_026994965.1 Mariprofundaceae bacterium
ATGTGATTGCTTTGGATGATACCAATATCGAAATCCAAGCACGCAAAACTACCGTTATCATGGGTGGCTCAGGCTCAGGAAAAACAACCTTACTGCGTTTATTGGCAGGTTTACAAGCCCCTTCATCAGGTCATATTTGGTATGGCGACGATGATTTATCTGAAATCAGTCAAAAGCGTTTATATCAGCTGCGCGCTCGCATGGGCATGGTTTTTCAATATTCTGCACTGCTCAACTCATTAAATGTGTATGATAATGTTGCATTTCCATTGCAAGAACATAGCCAACTAGATCCATCAGTGATTCGTACCATGGTAACCATGAAACTTGAGCAAGTCGGTTTGCGTGGATTTGAAGATTTGATGCCCTCACAACTCTCTGGAGGCATGGCAAAACGCGTTGCTTTTGCGCGTGCATTGGCTATGGATCCTGAAATTGTATTTTTTGATGAGCCAACATCTGGCTTGGATCCCATTTCAGCGGGTGTAGTTACCTCTTTGATTAAAACATTAACCCAACACACCAAAATGACTTCTATTGTGGTGACCCATGATGTACATGCAGGCTTAAGTATTGCCGATCATGTGATTCTATTATGGCAGGGCAAAGTAATTGCAGAAGGCACATCCGATATGATTCGCAACAGTGATGATGAGCGTGTGCGCCAATTTATTGATGGGCGACCCGATGGGCCTATTCCTTTTTCACGCAGCGAAACAGCCTACATTGATGATTTGTTGCACAAACCAGGCACAGTGAGAATGTCATGAGCCAGTCTATACAACAACCCGCTATCCTTACATTTTTTGGTCGCTTAGGTCGCTGGGCTTTAAAAACCATTGAAAGCATGGGCGATGCCACTGTTTTAAGTGCTATCTCAATCAAATATCTTTTTGCAAGACCTTGGCAAGGGCGACATATCATTGAACAAATTTACATGTTGGGTGTGAATTCATTTATTATTATCGCCATTACAGGCGCATTTACTGGCATGGTTTTGGCGCTACAGGGCTATTATACCTTGGCACGATTTGGTTCCGAATCCCTGTTGGGCTCGGGTGTTGCCTTAGCCATTATTCGTGAACTTGGGCCTGTATTAGGTGCGCTCATGATGATTGGTCGCGCTGGCTCCAGCATTACTGCGGAGATTGGCATTATGCGCGTGACCGAACAATTGGATGCCTTGCAAATGATGGCGATTAATCCCAAAGCACGGGTGATTTTACCACGTATTATTGCCATGATTATTGCACTACCATTATTGATTTCCATGTTTGATATCATTGGCTTAGGTGCTGGCTATATTGTCGGCGTTGAATTGCTAGGTGTAAATGGTGGCGCATATGTCGGTGAAATGATTGCCAAAACTACGCCTATGGATTTATACGCTGGATGGGTGAAAGCCATAGGTTTTGGTATACTCATTGGCATCATCTGCACCTATATGGGCTATCGCGCCACACCAACCACAGAAGGTGTGGCCAAAGCAACCACACATGCCGTGGTGATTGGCTCTGTTGGTGTGCTCGTGCTGGATTATATTTTAACATCATTTTTCTTATAGTGTGTAAACAAGAGGATTATTATGCAACCCTATCGTAAAACTGAAATTGCTGTTGGTATCTTCGTCTTCCTAGGCATTATGGCGATGTCTTGGATGGCCATTAAATTAGGACAAATTGGCGGACTCGGTTCATCGGGCTATCATATTTCCGCTACTTTTGAAGATGCTGGCGGTTTGCGCGCTGGCGCGGATGTGATGCTGGCTGGTGTATCCATTGGTCGTGTGGCATCGGTACAATTAAAAGATCAAGAAGAAGCCTTATTAATCCTAGAAATCCAAAATGGCGTAAAACTCACCACTGATGCGATTGCAGCAGTGCGCACCAAAGGTATCATTGGTGAGCGCTATGTTCGTATCAGCCAAGGCGCAGATGAAGATACGCTAAACGATGGCGATGAATTGGAAGAAACAGAATCTGCTATTAATATTGAAGATTTAATCAGCAAGTATATTTTTTCCGGGAAAGAGTAATAATTGCACCTCTCCATAAAATAAATATCCGACTACACTTCATCCTAACTTAAGGATAAGGAGTTCAACATGAATACAACCATGAAAAGCATATTTGCAGCATGCTTGATGTTATTGACAACATTGGCATGGGCCGATGATGCAGCAACCGCGGAAGATAATCCTAAAATAGTGGTTGAAAAGGCTGTGAATGGCATTTTACACGCATTAGAAAATCGTAAAGATCAGAGTCGTTTAACAGAGCAAGATCGAGAAGCCATTCGCAAACAAGTTGAAGGTCGATTCGATTATCGTGAAATGGCACGCCGCAGTGTTGGCAAGGCATGGAAGAATGAAAGCACAGAAAAACAAGATGCCTTCACAAAAACCTTCCGTGATTTATTAGAACGCTCTTATGGCAATCGTTTATCTGAATATCATGGACAAATTGTTGAGTTTGATTCTGCTGAATACAAAAAGAGCAAAGCACGCGTTAAAACACGTGTAGTCGATGCCAATAAAACAACACCAGTAGAATATCGTTTACACAAAAGAGATGGCAAATGGCAAGTCTACGATATTAAAATTGAAGGTGTGAGTTTGGTAGGCACATTCCGCAAAGATTTTAAAGGGCCATTAAAAAAAGAAGGCTTTGATGGCTTACTCAAACAATTACAAGAGAAAGTTAAGCGTTTGAAGGCAAAGGAAAACGCTTAGGTATCATACCAACACTTCAATGCCTATTCGCATGAATATGACTTTGAAAAACGCGCTGGCAATTTGCCGGCGCGTCTTCATTGCGCTATCTATAATCTTTGGTGTGGGCATACTTTCTGCATGGTGGCTAGCGCCAAATATCAATGATATGCGACCTGAAATTGAAGTAGCATTAAAAGATGAGTTACAACTGAAATCAATAAGTCTACAAAACCTTTCTTGGTATTGGGCAGGCTACATTGGTTTTAAAGTAGAACATTGTGATTTTGAAACAAAACATAAGGTGATTGCTGTAAAAGATACAGCGCTTACTGCCCGCCTTTCTTTATGGAATATGCTTCGTGGGAAATTTGTACCCAATCGTATATCACTTAGCCATGGCAAACTATATATCCATGCTGATGCATTCACATTATCAAACCCTAACACGTTACCGCCGATTCATTTACTTATTGATGATATGGATGTGCAATGGCGCTATGCCCAGCAACAAGGTGTATTCACTTCTGTAGTCGCAAATATTGATGGTCTATCCAAGCGTGGCTTTATTCGTACCCTAGATTTCCAATTACAAGGCAAACTCAATCAACATAACCTACCCAAATCTGCCACCTTTACATTTGATAACCTCAACTGGCTACCTGCCAAATGGGCAAAATTTATTTCAGGGCAAACATCGGGTGAACTGCGCTTAAAACAACTGTCAAAGCAACAATGGGCGCTGCATACACAAATCAAAGGACATCAGTCCATCATCGATTTGAGCTCAATTGCACCATTTCAATTGCCCTTTGATAACACCAGTACAACATCTATCATCACACTCAATCATGGCGAATTACAAAACTGGGATATATCACATATTGCATGGCAATCTGAAAAAAGCCGAGGTACAGGCAAAGCCCAATGGCACGATGGTAAATTCACCCTTGGAGCGACATCACCACACCTAAGCATGCCACTTGTATGGTCATGGTTAAGACCTTTAGATGATGACAAATCATGGCATCATTGGTTAGGGCAAATGCAAACAGGCACTGCTTCTGATATTCAAATTGAATTATCTCTACCTTGGCAAAGGCCTCTAAAAAGCTTGCCAGATACGCAAGCATGGAAGGCATTTCGCTACCATGTGACAGCACAACTAAGTGATACTGATATTGCCCTAGGCTTTAATGATGATCGCCTTACCCATACCCAAGCCCATATGGATTTAGATGAACATGGATTAACTGCGAACATATCCCATACTGAATTGCCATACAGTATTGGTTCTGGACACGGTACGCTTACGCTTCCTTGGCATACATTGGTGCTCAATATTCAAGCCACTGGCGATGTCGATGCTGGAAAGCTCCAAGCATGGGTAAGCCCCCAAACTGTAGAAGCACTGCAATGGGATCGTGCCCCCGCAAGTATGACGCTTGATATGCAATGGGATCCAAGGAAAGCACTCCCCAATCAAGCCTCAGCACAACTTGAACCTATAAAACCTTGGCAGCTCTCACCCGAAGGGCTGCATCTTCAAGTGAATCAAGGCACACTCATTTGGGATATCAATGATGGATTACAAGCCAACCATCTTGATGTTTCCGGGCAACTGCTAAAAGCTGACTTGTCCTTTCATGCTCAACAAAAACAAACCCATGATTGGGAGCTTGATAGGCTCCAAAGTAACATCACAGGTGATTTTTCTTCATTGGTTACTTATTATCATATCCCCATGGAGCAAGCATCAGGCGCCCTGCATGCATCTGTCATGTTTGATAAAAGCAATAAAAATTGGCATGGCAACATAGATTTCAAGCATGGTGCATGGAAAAACCTTCTTGGTTCAAAAAAAGCATCTGGAAAAGCCATGCAAATCACATTTCAAGGGCAGTATCGACAAGGTGGTTTACAACTTACTCAACTTACTTCACTTCAAGCTCCCATAACATTACGCGGCAGTGGTAGTATTCATCATTCAGGTTTAAAATTAAATCTCACTTCACTTCAAGCGCCTGCATTCCAGGGCGCATTAAAAGTGCATGCACCTTTTGGCAAAGCGCCTTGGGAAATGGATATCCAAGCAGCATACCTTAATCGTACCGCACTTCCCAAAGTGCTGCCAAAAGCAGATATACTTAAAGATAAACCTTGGGCTTTGCGCGCTCATATTAAGAACTTCGTATGGGATGATGCGAGTATGTCTAATGTATCCATGCAGCTTGCTTCTAAAAGCAATAGTACAGGTGTGTTTAAAGCCAAAAGGATCAAGTCGGGTACATTGCTACTGAATCATGTTTCAGCACTTTTTGCCCTGCCTGGTGGCGGAAATATTGATCTACGTCAACTCTCTGCTGCTATGGGAGAGCAACACTTAATGCTATCGGCTTCGCTTGAGCCTGAACCCAAAGGTGGTATGCGCTGGCGTGGTTTTGCACAATTGGATGGTAATTTTGGTAATATGATGCAACGTGCCGAGCTTTCAGCATTATTCGCCGATGGTGATATGAGAGCATTATTTTTGGGGAGGGGTGTTTTATTTCATAACCAACCATGGTGGGAAGGCCTCCGTGGTCGCCTAAGGTTACGTGTTAATAATGGCACCATTCTTAAAGGAGGCACACTCACCAAAACACTAGCTGCCGTGAACCTTATGGACTTACCTGATTTGTTTTTTGGCAATCGCAAAGATTTGACCCAATCAGGGCTCTATTATCGTCGCCTCCAAGTAGAGGCATCGTTGTATAATCAAAATTTTCAAATTCATAAACTTGGATTGCGCTCATCTGCTATGGATATTGCAGGACAAGGGCAATTGGACTTGGATCAAAATAATATCGACCTACAAATGGTGGTTAGACCATTTCAAAATTTAGATGCTTTATTGGCTAAGATTCCATTGGTTCGAGATTTAATTGGTGGCTCCGCACATTCACTTATCCGCAAGATTTATCATATGCATGGCCCTATTGCCAACGCTAAAGTCGATCAATTATCATCCAAAGAAGCAGGTTTGGCGCAACCTGGTTTGATTGAACGTTTACTCACCTTACCCGATATTTGGTTTGGGAAGTCTGCCAAGCCCAATAAGTCTAAATCTTCTCATGTGAAATAGTCATTGGAGAAAAATTCAGCGCTGCCTATACTCTGCACATGCGTTTAATTATGTTGGATACAGAAACCACGGGTTTATCACCCCAAACAGGTGATCGTATGGTTGAAATTGGTGCAGTAGAAGTAAACCAACGTTGTGTTCAAGAAGAGAAGAAATTTCATCAATATATCAATCCACAACGCAGTATTCCTGATGTGGTTGTTCGTATTCACGGCATTGATGATGCTAAAGTCAAAAATGAGCCCACATTTGCAGAGATTGCACCAAAATTTCTTGAATTTATCCAAGGCTCAACCTTGGTTATTCACAATGCCCCCTTTGATTTAGCCTTTATTATCCATGAATTGGCAGAAGCAGGTCTGCCCAATATTGGTGATATGCCCGTGATTGACACACTACTTATGGCACGCAAACGCTTCCCGAATCAACGCAACACTTTAGATGCCCTCTGCGATCGTTTTAATATTGAACGTGGTCACCGCACACTGCATGGCGCACTATTGGATGCAGAATTATTGGCTGAAGTATATTTAGCAATGACAGGTGGCAATCAATTCTCACTTACCATGGATGCAGAATCACAACCTGCTTCTAGCATCATTCAACTTCCAGCATCGCAAAGTGCTCAGAATGAACAACGAGAGACTTCCCAATTGGTCAGACGTGATGCGCTTGTGCTGCCTGAATCCGAACTTCAATTGCATCAAGCCATGATGCAGCGCATTCAACAAGAAAGTGATGGGAAAGCATTATGGATATAAAACACCATACCTTTGGGAGAATACAAGCATGATACTACCTTCACCAATTATGATGATTTGTGCAGGCAATATGTGCCGTAGTCCGTTTGCAGAGTATTATATGCGTGCTCGCTTAGAAAAGGCTGGTATTGAACATGAATGTTTTAGCCGTGGATTGCTTGCCATGCCCGGACGCAAAGTTCCCAGTACAGCACAACGCATCGGTTTAGAGTTTGGTGTAGATATGAGCACTCATATTTCGCAAACTCTGCTTGCACCAGATGTGGATAGGGCTGCAATGATTATGGTCATGGAGGCAGGTCAACGCCAACATTTAAGTAAAATACGTCCAGCAAGTATTGGTAAGGTATTTCTCCTTTCACAGCCTATGGGTGGAAAAACCATTCGTGACCCTATGGGAAAAGATGATGAATACTTTCGTAAAGTTTATGGTGAAATCACAACTATGGTTGATGCATGGATTCAACGCTTTGGTGTTCCCCTTGTTGATTAATTTTATATTATGAACCAACTCATCCGTTTTTGCTTCCCTCTAAACCCTCGATTACAAAGTTTTGTTACCCTACGTGATGGATTGCAATGCTTAGAGCGTGCACGCCAACATGGTGATGCATATAGCTGGCTGCAAGCTATTCAAGATATTCGTGTATCTTTATTGGGTGAGCAAGCTAGAAAAGTCGCCACACCAGAGATACTTGGTTTATTAAAATCTATTCGTATGCATCTTCATGGCATTGCACAAGAGTATCCTAATTTTCAACCTCAAATCTCGGCTGCATGCGATACCATCAAAGAAAATAAAGCAGCATTGCAAGAGTGCATCCCACCTATCCTTGATTTTTTAACCCAAGATGGACTCATCAATGCATGGTCAAATGCCTGCCAAAAACAAGATTATTTGGCACATAAACTCTATTTCCCCCAAGCACTGCCTATTTTTTGGGAATCTTTAGGCGTTCAACATACATTGCATCATCATTTACAAGATTTTTACGCCATCATTACCCATATGGATGCCATGCTGAATGATTTTGTACCTTGGAAAGAAAAAACAGCTCTTGAAGGGCGCGATCAAATTATGCCACCACGTGATAAGGAATATGGACTACTTATTGTTGGCATTGAAAAGCGCTTTGTTCATCAAGGTATCTTCCCCGAATTTTCAGGTAATAAGCTTGCCATTCGGCTGCGTTTCCAGCGCTTTGAAATGGGTGAAGAGCAACAGGAATATCATGAAGATATACCCTATCATATGATGATGGTGCCCATCACATGAGCAAAATCTATGTTTGTCCGATTTGTAAAGTTGAAGTAAAATCTACTGAATCATACTTCCCTTTTTGCTGTAAACGCTGCCAAACCATTGATTTGGGTCGCTGGGCAGATGGTAGTTATAGTATAGCTGGTGAGCCTATTCCTGATCATGATGATGAAAATATCTCTATTCATTAACCATGTCTAAGCCTGTTCACGATTATCATCAGCAAGTCTATTTGTGGGTTAGCATCGCATTGCTTTTACCTGTTCTGCTGTGGCCATTATTCTTAATCTTTGGTTTCACCCCAGCCTTTGGCATCAGCATTGAACAAAATTGGGTGATTGCGGCAAGCTGCCTATTGATGGCAGCTACAGTTGCAGATTCCATATTATCTTATCGCCAACAACTGCTTCATGCTGTGATTTCAGCGATTTGGATAATGGTGATTAGCTCTGTGATTACTTTGGTGATTCGCAATGAAGCCATGACTTGGCTCTTAGCCGTGCTTTTTTTCTTAAGATCACTGCACACCATGTTACCACTATGGAAACATCAAACTAATGAAAGCGTAGCATGGTGGCAATGGATTGCTTGGTGGCGAGATAGCACTGCCAGCTTCGCTATTTTTCTTTGGCTATATGCTTGGCCGAAATAGAATAATACGTCTATGCATTTACCATACGGCGTGAAGATGGGGTGCATTTTTCTTCTGGATGAATACCTAACTTATCAAAAAATGCTCTATCTTGTGCAGCTTCTTGATTGCCAGTGGTTAAAAGCTTTTCCCCATAAAAAATAGAATTCGCACCTGCCAAAAAACATAAAGACTGCATTTCTTCACTCATCACTTCACGGCCAGCGGAAAGACGAACGTGTGAACTCGGCATGGTAATGCGTGCCACAGCAATGGTGCGGATAAAATCAAAGTTATCCAAATCTTCTACATCTGCCATAGGCGTGCCTTCAACCTTCACCAACATATTAATTGGCACAGATTCAGGATGTGGATTCATACGTGCCAATTGTGCAATCATACCTGCACGATTGCGAATAGCCTCACCCATACCCACAATACCACCACAGCACACACTCATACCTTCTGAACGTACATGTTTGAGCGTATCCAAACGCTCTTCATAGGTGCGTGTGGAAATAATCGTTTTGTAAAATTCAGGGTCAGAATCCAAATTATGATTGTAATAATCCAAGCCTGCATCTTTGAGTTTTTTGGCTTGTTCTGCATCCAACATGCCCAGTGTTGCGCAAGCTTCCATATCCATGGCTTTCACTTCTCGAATCATATCCAACACCAATTCAAAGGCTCTACCTTTAGGCTCACGCCATGCCGCACCCATACAAAAGCGCGAAGCGCCCTTTTCTTTAGCCGCACGCGCTGCCTTCATCACTTCTTCTTTTTTCATCAAAAGTTCAGATTCCAAATCAGTATTGTAACGGGATGATTGCGGGCAATATTTACAATCTTCAGGGCAGCCCCCTGTTTTAATCGAAAGCAGAGTGGAGAGCTGAACTGCATTGGCATCAAAATGCGCTCTATGCACCTGCTGTGCTTTAAACATCAAATCATTAAATGGCAGCTCAAATAATTTTTCAATTTCTTCTACAGTCCAATCATAACGCATGCTTCACTCCGTCAACCTATTACACGCGAAAGGTAAACGCTTCATCTCTGATAAGCAAAGCTCAAAAGCTCAACATATATCAGGCTGATAATCCAATCGGCTTAGGTTTCGTCTTACCATCAGTACACTATTGAGACTCATGGACAAACCACTCATGCCCATATTCATAAAGCTTTCTGTCCATGCGGGATTGGCTGCCAATTCACCACATACGGTTACAGGTATATTTGCAGCTCGTGCGGCCCTCATGGTTTGCTTGATAAGTGCTAAAATTGCAGGGTGCTTGGGATTATAAATACGACAAGCTGCATCATCACTACGATCTGCCGCCAACGAATATTGAATCAAATCATTACTACCAATAGAAAAGAAGTCGCTCACTTTCGCTAATTCATCTGCAATCATTACTGCTGCTGGCACTTCAATCATGCAACCCAGTGCAATCTTATGATAGATATTAAGTGCTTCACAACAAGCATCTAATCGCTCACGTACATCCATCATTTCTTGGCAAGTTGTAACCATAGGTACTAAGATTTTAATCTCGCCATACTGCGATGCACGAGCAAGCGCCCGCAATTGTGTATCCAACAAATCTGGGCATTGCTGTAACATGCGCACACCCCGTATCCCCATGGCAGGGTTCTCACCACTGTATCGTATGCCCATCAATCGCTGAAATACCGCTGGCTTATCACCACCAATATCTAGCAATCGAAACGTCACTTCCTTGCCTGTCATATCTTTTACAACCTTAGCATAAGTTTGATATTGGCGCTCTTCACTAGGCTCTGTATCATCTTGCATAAACATAAATTCCGTACGAAACAGCCCTACCCCATCAATACCAACATCCATACCCAACTGTGCTTCTTCACTTAGCTCAAGATTGCCCATCAATTTCATGCCCGTATAACCATTGCGACTTTGCGACTTGCGCGTTGAAAAAGTTTCCAAATCATGATAAATCACATCCATAGCTGCGATAAAACATTTATATTTTCGAATCTCTTCATCGCTAAGGTGTATACTCCAACAATCACGCTCCGCATCCAAAATCAGTACATCACCATCTTCAACTTGTTCTAATATATCGCGCGCACCAATCAAAGCAGGCATGCCTATACCGCGTGCAATAATAATAGAATGCGCATTGATGCCACCTTGCTCACAAATGATGCCTGCCAAACCCAATCGCCACATCGAAACAATCTCAGACGGGCTAAAATCTTCACCGATTGCAATGGTTCCCATTTCATCAGCAGATATATCAACTTGTGATATCGAGCCCATTAAATACTGCATCATACGATTACCCACTTGCTCAATATCGCTTTTCTTACTTTTCAAATATTCATCTTCTGCACGATTAAATATGGCTTCAATGGCATCCAATTGGCAACGTAATGCCCATTCTGCATTCATGCGTTGATGCGCTATCATGCCTTGTGTTTTTTCTATTAATTCTGGATCTTGCAACATCATGCGATGTGCTTCCAAAATTTGCATAGGCTCTTTATTTTTAAGCTCAGACAGATGATTGAGTTCTTCATCCAAAGCTGCAATCGCACGCGCTGCCGCATCAGCCAAACGTTGTTGCTCGACCTTGATTTCTTCAGCTTCCAAACGTCTTTCTGGAATGGGTTTTCTGCCCGCAACTAATTTTTGAACACGACCAATCACAATGCCACTGCTGCTGGCCAATGCCTTGCCTGTCATGGCTGGCTGCATACTTATTCAGCCTCCCCAAAATAGCCTTGTACCAATGCTTCAATGGCATCCAGTGCCTCAGCTGCATCCTCACCATGGCTGCGCACAGTTAAAGATGAACCTTTTCCCGCAGCCAGCATCATTATACCCATAATGCTTTTTGCATTGACCTCAATGTCATCTCTGACCAATGTAATATCACAAGAAAACCCACTGGCTAAGGCAGCCAATTTGGCAGAAGCCCTTGCATGCAAACCCAAACGGTTTTGAATCTGTAATGTGCGCTCATGCATGATGCATGCAACCTGCTTCATCTTGTGTTTGGTTTTGAATGGGTAATAGATCAGTTTGAACAGACATATATTGCCTGCCCGAGGCTACAATGTTTTGCGCAAATGCTGTTAAATCAACTTTACCTTTTTGCTTATCATTAGCCCGATCAGATGCTGCTTTAATCAAAAGCGGTAGGTTGAATCCAGAAATAACTTCGCATGCATCATCTTTCAAACAGCCCAAAGCAATATTGCATGGTGTGCCACCAAACATATCTGCAAACACCAGTGTACCATCGCCTGCATTGCATTGCATAACAAGTGTTGAAAGTTGCTGCTGCAACACATGCAAATCATCCGATACCGACACATCCATAGTCGCCATCAAAGGCTGTTCACCAAGCACATGCTCAACTGCAGACTTCATTTCGCTGGCGATATGTGCATGACCAATCAACACCATACCAATCATAACAATGCCTCCCTACCATTTAATCCTTAATGGTGATGCCCAACTCCCTATGCCGAACGATAGGGATGGCAAGTGCTTCTTGTTTTATCCATCGCGCCAATTGTTCCACCATATATACTGAGCGATGTCTGCCACCACTGCAACCAATCGCTAAGGTAAAATAACGTTTGCGCTCTTGCTTCAATTTTGGCCAGATAAAACAAAGCCAATCACGCAATTTAGATGCCGCCTCTTCTACCTCGGGATAATCTTTAAAAAATATTTGCACATCCCTATCCTGCCCTGTCTGCCTTGCTAATTCAGGCTGATAATGTGGATTGGGAAGAAAACGCAAATCAATCACCATATCTGCATCATTGGGCAGACCACGCTGATAGCTAAAAGACATCAAAGTGCATGTAATCGTATCATCGTTATAGTTATATTGACTACGTGCTCGCCAAAATGATTCTACCAAGTCAGAGAGTTCATAGGGATTAAGTGTGGTACTATCAAGTACAATGTCTGCCATATTTTTCAATGGTTCCAAGGCTTGTCTTTCTTCTGCCAATGAAGCATCAAGACTAATCGTTTCTTGCCCTTGCTGACGAAAAGGATGCCGACGACGCAAGGTAGAAAACCGGCGCTGCAACACCTCACTGGAAGCATCTAAAAACAAAATGTCCCACTCACCTTGTTGACGTATTTCAGTTAACACCTCTACCAATACATTGGGATTCATACTGCTACGAATATCCATACATACCGCTGCATCTTCATGTTGTATATGCTCTGCCCACATGGGCAACATGGCGACAGGTAAATTATCTGTGCAGAAGAAGCCCAAATCTTCCAATGCATGCAAAGCCGTACTTTTACCTGCGCCCGATAACCCGCTTATAATCAAATTCATAAGCCATCACCCTGTGCACCACTATCTTTTGCAATACGCTGTTCTAAGGCTTGGATAAAATCTTGATGACTATTGATACCACGTTGTTTTAAAAGCTGATTACGTGTCGCAATTTCAATGATTACAGCCAGTGAGCGACCCGATCGAATAGGAACACGAATATAGGGCAAATCAACACCATGAATATGTATCATACCTTCTTCATCAATAATCCTATCTGTATCTTGCAACTTATCCCAAGCCACCAACTCAATCACCAAGCGCAATCGTTTGGTATCTGTGATGGCTGCTGCACCATACAAATCACGGATATTCACTACACCTAAGCCTCGTAGTTCCATATGATAACGAAGTGATTCTGGGCTTTGACCCACCAATACATTGGGGCTGGATCGCACCAATTCAACCACATCATCTGCGATTAATCTGTGTCCACGAGAAACCAATTCCAAACCAATCTCACTCTTACCAATCCCACTAGCACCTGTAAGCAATACTCCTAAACCATAGACATCCATATACACACCATGCTTACAAATTTTAGGTGCTAATTTACGTGATAAAAAGAGCAACATATCTGTCATAAATGTTGCTGACTGCAATGCTGAAACAAACAATGGCGTTTGTGTTCGCTCTGCTGCATCAAGAATAATTTGAGGCGGCTCTATGCCACGCGTAATCACAACCCCTGCAAGATTCAAATCAAAAACTTGGTCAACCACACGCTTTTGCTCTTCCAATGGTTTGGTCGCTAAATAATGCAACTCCGTCTGCCCAATCACTTGCAAACGATAATCATTCAAATTCTCAAGAAAGCCAGCAAATGCCAGCGATGGCTTTTGCATGCGTGGATGATCAATATAACGATGCAATCCACCTTCGCCTCTCACCAACCGCATCTGCATAGCTTCGCCTTGCTCAGAAAATATTTCTCTCAATGTGATGCGTGGCGTTTCACTCATGGTTATGGCTGTATTTTGCCTGCAAATAAATCGACAATCGTTTGTGCATCTTTAGCCTGAATCACCGCATGTCGAAAGGATTGCCGCTGAAGCATACGCGCCAATTTCGCCAATAATTCCAAATGTTGATTAGAATCATCATCAGGCACCAAGAGCATGACAACGATATAAACAGGTTGCCCATCAATCGCATCAAAATCTATGCCATCTGGATGGCGAACCAAGGTGATAACAGGCTCTTGTAAATCTGGCATGCGACTATGCGGAATCGCAACACCATGCCCAATACCTGTACTCCCCAAATGCTCTCTAGCCATAATCAATTCCAAGACTTGATCAGGATCCATCGCAGGCAACAACGATGCCGCTTCCGTAATCAAGGCGCGTTTGCTTGATGCCGAAGAGCGCATAAGAATACACTCTTCAGCTATCACAATTCCATCATTTGACATCATATTATCCTTCAGGCTCAATCCAATTTAATGAGCCGTTTGAGCGGCGATACAAAGCATTCAACATATCTGTATCTGCATTGGTAAACATCAATACTGTTTTATTCTCTGCTAATTCCATTTGCATCACAGCTTCATCCACACTCATGGTTTGTGCTTGAATCACATCATGATGAAGCACATTCGGCTGATGCGTTTCTGGCAATTCTTCTTGCTCTGACCCCATATCCAACACACGATGTGATACTTTAATTTCACGCCCTTTGCGTTGGCCATGTTGCGATAAATGCTTACGTAATTTTGCGCGATAACGCTTCAACTGCCGGTTGAGTTTATCCATTACACCATCAATAGAAGCATACATATCATCGGTCTCATGTGAGCCATGAATGGTAATACCATTGGCTTGCATGTTCACTTCACAACGCTGACGGTTTTTCTCAACCGATAATACCACATGCACATCAACCACATGGTCAAATGAATGTTTTAAATGTTGTAGCTTCTCATTAACATAAGCCTTTAAAGGCTCGGTAAGCTCCACATGACGCCCTGTAATGGATACTTGCATATTTGTTACCTCCGTACTTTGGATGTTCGTGCTGGTGCAGCACGTCTTCTTTGGCTACTTGGTGGTAGCCCAAGCTGTTCACGGTATTTAGCAACCGTACGCCTTGCAATCTCAATGCCTTCTGCAACCAAACGATCTGCAATGGCCTGGTCAGAAATCGGTTTGCCCGCAGGCTCGGATTGAATCAATGTTTTCACGCGCTGTTGCACGCGATAAACAGAAATCATGCCGCCACCGCGCGTAGGTAAACCTGATGAAAAGAATCGACGCATTTCAATCAAGCCCAATGGGGTTTGCGCATATTTACCATTGGTTACTCGGGAAATCGTTGATTCATGCAAATCAACTTGTTCAGCTACATCTTGCAAGGTTAAAGGTTTAAGCCCTAACACACCATGCTCAAGAAAAGCACGCTGGCATTGCGCCAAACATACGCCCACTTTCATCAACGTTTCACTGCGTTGATCAAGCGCATACATTAACCACTTGGCTTCTTGGGCAGCTGCATCCATAAATTCTCTATCTTTACCACTCCATTTCTGGTTGCTCCATTGCTCATTCAAGCGCACACCTCGCCAACCTGATTTGGGCACTTCGACTTCAATCTCACCATTGTCCAAACGTCTAAAAATAATCTCTGGACGCACATAAATATTAGGCTCTTCCCTAAGCCCATGTCCAGGAAATGGATCCAAACGACGCATGCAATCCTTAGCATCCAGTAATGCTTCTAAAGAGCATCCCACTTTTTCTGCCAAGGTTTTATTATCATCAAACAAATCATCCGCAAAATGAAGCAATAAACATCGCGCCGTTTTACTGGCTTGGTCATCACCAGCCAATTGCAGCATCAAGCATTCTGTTAAATCGCGCGACCCAATCCCTGCTGGCTCAAGCTCTTGCACCACTTGCTCCAACACATCAACAATACGATGTTTGCTCACCTTCAATGCTTCTGCCAATTCAGCAGGATCGGAGCGGAAATAACCATCATCATCCAATGAATCAATCAGTGCATGTGCAATCTCACGCTCATCATCTTGCATGGGCTGGCAATTGATTTGTTCATGCAAGGATTCACCCAAGCTTTGCTCTTCATGCCATTGCTGATCTTGATCAGGCATACCATCTCGGCTTGTACTTGCATACATAGATTCCCAACGACTATCGCCTTCCTGCGCCCATTCTTGCTCCGCAGCTTCGCCTTGTGTTGTTGCTTCAGCTTGATTTTTTTCCGCTGCCAAATCCAACTCTTGTACATTCGGGTCAATTTCTAGCAACGGATTGCTTTCCAAACACTCTTCAAGATAGTTTTCAAGCTCCATAGAGCTCATGGATAACACCTTTAAACTTTGGGTGAGTTGAGGGGTCAGGGCAAGCCGCTGACCAAGCTTCTGAGAAAGGTTCGTACCGATATTTGCGCCAGCCATTTACAATAACACCTCGTTTATAAAAAACGATACCATGCGTGAGGAATGAACCAGAGAATGAATCATGTACATCAAGTTTATAGCACCAAACGCTGATGTTTGCAAGGGCATGTTTACGCTATCAAAGCTTATGCGTTTTCTTTGTTTTGAAAAGGTTTTAGCATGGTTTCTAATTCACCATTGGCATGCATTTCATTCACAATATCGCAGCCACCCATAAATTCACCTTGGATATACAACTGTGGAATGGTAGGCCAATCGGCATAATCTTTAATGCCCTGCCGAATCGCAGGATCTAACAACACATTCACTGCCGCATAAGGGATGCCATAGCTATTTAAAATCGCCACCACCTGTTGCGAAAATCCGCATTGTGGCATTTGCGGTGTGCCTTTCATAAACAACACCACATCATTGCCTTTGACTACACCATCAATTTGTTCCAATACTGTGCTCATACAAGCTCCCTATTTTCAAACGTTAAGATGCACTGGTTTTTAGTGCCAGCGCATGCACTGCCGCACGCATATTATCGCCCAAAGCGGCATACACCATCTTATGCTGTGCAATGCGCGACTTTCCTTCAAATGCTGGACTAATCACTTCCATTTCAAAATGATCATCACCCGAATAACAACGCACCTTCACTTTGGCATCAGGCATAGCCTCAAGCACAAGTTTTTCAAGCATTTCTGGGCGAATCGCTTCTGTCATCGTATACCTACTTTTTCAAGAATTGGTGGGCTCACTAGGACTCGAACCTAGAACCAACCGGTTATGAGCCGGTTGCGCTAACCAATTGCGCCATGAGCCCCTATCAATGCGCGAAGCTTAGTCAGGCAAACCATACATGGCAATGTATCACCGTTACCTTTACTATCCGCACATGAGCCCAACAACATTTACTGAATTAAACCTGCCCAAAACGTTACAACAAGGCATTGATGAACTTGGATATACCGAGCTAACGCCTGTACAACAAATTGCCTTACCCATCAGCTTAGCTGGCAAAGATGTGGCAGGGCAAGGGCGAACAGGCACAGGCAAAACCGCAACTTTTCTGATTACTATTTTCAATCGCTTATTAAGCCAGCCAGCAAAAGATGGGCGTACAGGTCAGCATCCACGCGCTGTGGTGATTGCACCCACTCGTGAATTGGTTATTCAAATTGGTGAAGATGCCAAAAAACTTGCCAAGCATACCGATTTAAAACTGCATACTGTTTATGGTGGTGTGGACTACGAAAAACAACGCAAAGCATTCGATGATGGTGTCGATATTTTGATTGGTACGCCAGGTCGCTTGATTGATTATCTTAAAAAGAATTGTTACAGACTCAACAAAACAGAAATTATGGTTTTGGATGAGGCTGACCGCATGTTTGATTTGGGCTTTATCAAAGATATTCGTTTTATGCTGCGTCGCCTACCCAAATATCATGAGCGCCAAGCTTTATTATTCTCAGCGACTTTATCACACCGCGTGATGGAATTGGCATACGAGCATATGAATAATCCTGAAAAGCTGCGTGCTGAAGAAGGCGAACTCACAGCATCAGGTATCACCGAGTCACTTTATCACACTGCTATGGAAGATAAGCTTCCTTTGCTGATTTATTTGCTGCGCCAAGATAATGTTGAGCGCGGCATGGTGTTTATCAATGAAAAACGTGATGGTGAACGCGTCGCCCGTCAACTCGCCAAATATGGTTTTAAGGTCGGCATTTTATCTGGTGATGTGCGCCAGAAAAAACGCATGCGGATTTTAGAAGACTTCTCACAAGGCAAACTACATTTATTGGTTGCCACTGATGTCGCCAGCCGCGGGCTGCATATTGATGGGGTCACCCATGTTTTTAACTACGATTTGCCCGATGATGCAGAAAATTATGTGCATAGAATTGGGCGAACAGCCAGAGCAGGTAGCACAGGCACAGCCATATCCTTTGCTTGCGAACGCTTTTGTTTTGGCTTGCCTGATATTGAAGCCTATATCAAACGCAGCATCCCTCTCAAAACCATCCCTGATGAGGCATTGGATATGGGCAAACCCACCCATCCTGATGCCACTGCCGAAGGTTTGAAGAATGAAGATCGAGCTGCCCGCCATGATAAACCCAAACATCAACCTCATCAGCGCCGAAGCCAACATAGACGCAAACCACGACCAAAAGCTAGATGAGATAAATGGGCGAAAATTTGACAGCAAAAATCATCTCGCTCACTATCAACCCATGAATATGCAAAACAATGGCTGCTGTCCTCTTTTTGCCTTTAATATGAAATAATGAGGAAAATATGTCCACCTATAGGAGTCAATAATGTGTAATACTGCTTACTCCTATTCAGATAGTTAGAATATAAGGAGTAAAAGTATGCCAAAAACTAAATGCCCTGAATGTCATGGTCTAGGTCATGATGTAATGATAAGTTGCCCAGATTGCCGGGGTACTGGATATGATCCAAATGAAGATAACCCGTTCGCTCAATGTCACACATGTCATGGTGAAAAAAAAGTAGAGGCAGATATTTGCCCAAAATGTAATGGGCATGGAGAAATAGAGTTAGATTACAGTAATAGCACAAGTGATCCTGAGTTGACTCCTGATGGTTTTTGCCAATGTGCTGATTGTGGTACCAAAGCCACCCATGTGCTAGTAAGCTATAATCATGACATTTTAGGGTCAGGTATATTTTACTGCTCACAACATGCGTTTAGTAATGGGCGAGAACAATGCCCCTGTTGTTATGATTACTGGATAGAGTTTGATGGCAAGGAGTATTTACCAACTTATCCATCAGGAGCATTAGATGGAGAGGAATGTTGCTCTGAGCATCCTTAAAAATATTCTAACAATCACATACACTCGGACAGTAAAAAGTGGCGCGGCTTCCGCTGCGCTCCAGCCACACCACTTTTTACTGCCGGTGATGTGAAGCGTTAGCAATAAAACAAACGGGAGAGAATAATGAAAAAAGGTAGTGGTCAGTCACCAGGGAAAATTGATAGTGTTATCCCAGTAAAGGATTTTAACAATTCGACAGATGGAAAATGGATACCAATTCTTAAAGCATTCAACCCATTCGGTGCAATTGCCGATTCATACGCAAAAACACTTGCATATAAAATCGAAACAAAACGATTAGATGTTGAGCTTGTAAGAATTAAAGAGCAGGCAAATATAGCTCATAATTTAATTGATAAAAGTTATAAGCTCAAAATGGAGGAGTTGCTACAACGTAGAATTTCACTAATAGGTTTTTACGAAACTGTAAATGCCGAATTACAGCGACTTCATATAGAAAGGGTAAAAGTTTTAGAAATGGCTCAATTTGCACAACAAAAAGCATTTGAATCAGGGTTATCACTTGAAGAGCGCCAACTATTTAAAGAAATGTCGGTAGAAATGACCCGTGAGCTTCCTAATTTTGGAGATAAAGCCAACGAATCATTACAAAAACTTGTTCAGGCTCTACCTCCTGTTGATATTTCACCTAAACTTTTAGAAGGATAGGCTATGTGGTGGTTAATTCCAATTGGCGTAGGAGTTGGGTTAAAACTTCTTTATGATGCTGTATCAGAAGAAGAGTATGAAGCTCGTGAACGTTGGGAAGATAAACGTGAAGAGGTAGAAAGAAGTATAGAGGAACACCAAACAAACATTGAAGAGCATATAAATCAAGCTCAAAGAAGTTATGATTTCCATTTTCTTATTGACTTGCATTTTTCATCTATGAAAGTTGCGAACTCAGCCTATCAGCTTCTTGATGATGCGAATAGTAGCTTTAATGGAATGAGCAAAATGCTAAAGAAGTCAAAAGAGCAACGCACAGCACTTCAATCCGAGTTAGAAAATGCAAAAGACTCAAAAGACAAAAAAGCCATCTATGAAGTAATTGAACAGTTGAAGATGGTTAATGATTTAAGAAAAAATGTGTTTGCTGATAGGGATAAAATGAAAGCACAAAAAGAACAATTTTTATCTGAGGTTAAAAGACTAAATAACCAAACGAGAGAGCTTAAAGAGTTTATCCGAGATAGGTGTGACGATGGTGGTAAAAAATGGTATGACCGTCTTGAAGCAAGAAAACAAGCAAAAAGGTGGTAAAAACTAATATTATTTAGTAGAACGCTAGCCCATGAAACGTACTGTTTATACCAATAAAAAAAGCCCGCAGTAGGCGGGCTTGAATTGAAAATCGTATAAAATATACTAGTGGGTATTATGAATATGCTGGAGATTCATTAAAATCACTATCAGCGGTTAGTTTGTCATTGATTAAAGCACTCGATTGTTTAGCAGTAAGAACCACTTTTGTTTGCGCATCTTGATATAATTTATTGTATGCTTTTACATCAGTAACAGAGTAAATGTGATTGTTGGGACTATTTTTTGGAAAAGGGGACGCTACCCTTTTTAAGAAATAAAACTGGCTACAGATACAGCGGTCGATGGGAATGCTCGCAAGAGTTTTTTATCTTGTGTAATAAGCCGAGTATTAAAGTATGCTATCGGGGTCGAACCAAGCTAAGTGATTGATATATAGTCTTTTATGTGCGGAATAGGGGTTACTTTTGGGCTTAGAAGCCTCTTTTTGAGGGTGAAAAAGTAGTTTTAAGGGTTAGGGAAAAGGGTACGCTACCCTTTTTAGGAAATAGTTTGGGTACATACCCTTTGCTTATAAGCTTTTTTTGTTTTGGCTTGCCTGATATTGAAGGTCTCTGTACCTTTGTTTGATACTTTGGAGGGCTAGGAGCATACCATGAACAATAAACTGATACTCGCTTTATGCCTTGCATCATCTCTTTTTATTTCTGCATGTGCGACCAACCCTGTCACAGGTCAGCGTGAATTAAGTCTTGTCTCTGAAAAACAAGAGCTGGTAATCGGTGCGCAGCAATATGCCCCCATGCGCCAATCCCAAGGCGGGGATTACAATGTAGACCCTGCACTTTCAGCCTATGTGAGTGAAGTGGGGCAGCGCCTTGCCAAGGTGAGCGATCGCAAGCTTCCTTATGAATTTAAAGTCTTAAACAATGGCGTTCCCAATGCATGGGCATTGCCAGGCGGAAAAATTGTTATCAATCGCGGTTTGCTAATCGAGTTACATAATGAAGCTGAATTGGCAGCAGTATTGGGGCATGAAATTGTGCATGCTGCGGCGCGTCATTCGGCACACAACATGTCACGTGGCATGCTGCTGCAAGCCGCGGTGATTGGCGCAACCATTGCCACTCAGCAAAAAGGCTATGCAAATACTGCGCAGCTTGGTGCGAATATTGGCGCAAAATTATTAAGCCAACGTTTTAGCCGCGATGCAGAACGTGAAGCAGATTATTATGGTATGCTATATATGTCCCGTGCGGGTTATAATCCAAAAGCTGCCGTTGCATTACAAGAAACCTTTGTGAAGCTTTCAAAAGGTCAGCGTCAAGATTGGCTGCAAGGTATGTTTGCAAGTCATCCGCCTTCACCAGAGCGCGTTCGCAATAATACCGCCCGCCTGCAAGAATTGCCTGCTGGCGGAGAAATGGGCGTGAAACGCTTTTTAACCAAAACAGCCCACCTAAGAAAAGCCAAGCCTGCTTATGATGCCTATGATAAAGCACAAAAATCCTTGAAAAAAGGCGATAAAAAACGAGCCCAAAGTTTGGTGCAGCGTGCCATTCATATAGAGCCTAAAGAAGCGCAGTTTTATGCCCTGCTTGGTGATATACAAAGTAAACAGAAACGCAATCAACAAGCCTTAAAATCATACAATAGAGCAACCACACTCAATCCCAACTTTTTCTATAATTATTTACAGCGCGGTAAGCTGGAACAAAACATGCGTTACAATCAAAAAGCAGAAGCCGATTTTAAACGCAGTGTTGCACTCTTGCCTACCGCCAGTGCCTATTATGGTTTGGGTAATCTGGCTCGCGCTGCCCATCGCAACCAAGAAGCCAAACAATATTTT
>JALWPO010000146.1 GCA_026994965.1 Mariprofundaceae bacterium
TCTAGGTGGTGCAAGCGGCTCCGCACCCACAAAAGCCTCACGCATTTATACAACAAGTAAGTCTAACCCGCCATCCAGCATTGCATACCTTGGTGACATCAACAATGATGCAAAAGGTGACTTTGCAATTGGATTGCCTCTTTCAAATAATGCGTATATTTATTTAGGTGGCAATGCTTTGGTTGCATCTGGCCCTGTTGTTAATACTTATAGCTCCATCATTACCAACCCTGTCACCAATAACTTCTTTGGTTCTTCTATTGCGGGTGTTGGTGATATCAACGGTGATGGTTTCATTGATATTGCGGTTGGCGCTTCAAACGACCCTTATGCTGGTTCGGCTAACTTTGTATCTGCAGGTGCGTTTTATCTTTACAGTGGTCAAAATATTCTCTCTGGCGCTTTACCAACATCTTACTTTTATGGTGAGTTTCCTAATCAACAGCTTGGCTCGGTTCCACCTGCTGTAGGTGACTTCAATGGTGATGGATACACAGATATATCCATTGGCACTCCAGATTTTACAAACAATCGTGGTGCAATCTACCGTATATTGGGTCATGGTACATTTCCAGTGGATATTTACACCAGTGTTGCATCACTTTACAGCAAAAAACAAACACAAGGTGCGCTGGGTAGCAGCATTGCCATGGCAGATATCAATCATGATGGATATTCCGATGTGATTGCTGGGGCTACAGGCTTATCCCCATCCTATGCGCTTATCCAATTTGGTGCTTCCGATGCAAACAGCGACATTGACGGTGATGGATTAAGCTATTTGGGAGAGATTTATGCAGGTACTGACCCAACCAACCCAGATACCGATGGTGATGGTGTACCTGATGGTGTTGAATATTTTACATACCTCACAAATCCATTAAATCCAGATACCGATGGCGATGGTTATAGTGATGGTTATGAAACAGCCCTTGTTGGCGGCAACCCGCTAGATAAAAACATCACCTTTGGTAAAACTGTCGTCACAGGAGCAGATTCCTTTATCACAACAGGTGCAAAATACTGTGGCGCAACATGGGATATGTATGGCTCACCTTACGAAGTCCAAGGAGCTTTAACCATTGATACACCTTGCTCACTGGCTATTGCCGCAGGTGTAACCGTAAAACTAACAGCACTCCTAACTGGGGGTGGTGGCGAAGGTTTTACCCCTCTACCAAGGATAGATGTTAATGGTACGCTTGATACCTATGGCACAGCCTTAAAACCCGTAACCTTCACATCCATCAATGATGATGTGTATGGTATTGTAGGTGGACATGATACGGGAGGCGATGGCGCGACCACAGGTACAGCAGGTGATTGGGCAGGCATTTTCTATAACTCTGGCTCTTCAGGGCATATGCAGGATACACATATTCGATATGCTTCTACTCCTTTGGCTATTGAAGGCGCTTCACCAAGCTTTACCAATCTATTGCTAACTGACTTCAGCACCCGAGCCATAGATATAACTG
>JALWPO010000147.1 GCA_026994965.1 Mariprofundaceae bacterium
ATGGTGGAATATTATTTCTTAGTGGTAAACAGGAGCAAGCCTGCTCCCTCGCCCTTTTTAAGGGAGAGGGTTGGGGTGAGGGTTAAAGAGAGAGAATTGAAACAACACGTCATTTCTGCGTAAGCGGGAATCCATGCTTATCAAGTTATTCGCTTGCGGGAAAATATGCATCATTCATAGTTGCGGCAATTCAATATTTGTGAGGTTTTGATATGTCTAGAGCATGCGCACGCCATATTTTGGTGGATACAGAAGAAAAATGTAATGAATTAAAAGCACAAATTGAAGGCGGTGCAGATTTTGCTGATGTGGCAAAAGAGCATTCAAGCTGTCCATCGGGTCGCAACGGTGGCGATTTGGGTGAGTTTGGTCGCGGTCAAATGGTGCCTGAATTTGATGAAGTGGTATTTTCTGCGGAAGTGGGTTCAGTTGAAGGCCCTGTGAAAACACAATTTGGTTATCATTTGTTGGAAGTGACTAGCCGCCGCTGATACCAATATAAAAAGGGCAGAATTATTTCTGCCCTTGTAACATCAGCAATATATTGTCACCTCGAGCGTAGTCGAGAGGTCTTGAGATTCCTCCGCATTGGTCGGAATGATAGCTTAAATTGCGATTAACCTATCTTACAGGATAAGATGTGTAGGGTAAGGATAGATTGCCAGATACTGTGACACTGATTTTGCCCTCTCCCGCATTCAAGCTTGGCGGAGGCACATCGGCTGATTTCGCCATCATTGCCATTTCCACATTACGATTTCTACGATAAACAGGCGGCATACCCTGAGTGGTGTGCAAGTTATCAATATGATATGACTTAGCATCCAATGCCTTTGCAAAAGCATGGGCTTTTTGGCGAAAAGCTTTAATCGCTTGCAGGCGCAAAGCATCTTGCGCTTTGACCATGGCTTCATGCGATACATGAAAATTAAGATTATCCAAATGCGCACCTGCACTTTCAATATCATCCACCCAGCCAGCAACTGCTTCAATGCGTTTGCTGCGTAATTGTTCACGCTGCACCAACTTCCAACCATTACGAACCTGACGCTTTCTATTATTATCATAACGCCAGAGCATTTGCATATTGCGACTTAACGTCGCTTGCTTTATGCCTTTTTCTCCACGCAATGAGGTTTGAATCTTCTGGCTGATTTGATTCACTTGCTTTCGCAAAGCGCTTGCATTTTTGCCTGTAGCCTCAATACGATAAATCACCACAGCTTCATCATTGGGTAAAATGCGGCTTGAGGTTGCCGATACATTAATATGTGTTGCTTTGGGCGCTTGTTCAGCTGCCCATAGCGGTGTTGCAATCAATAGTGAGAGAAGAATAAGATATTTCATAAGTGGAATATGAAAGAAAGAAACATATCTAGCAAGGCGCAGAATTTACGAGTGTTTGGAAAGGGATTACACTTTCTCTTGTTGTCAGGGTATGGAACAGTAGTTTCGCCCCCATGAAACAAACAACAGATAGTGTGACGATTATTGGGGCAGGCTTGGCAGGCTCAGAAGCGGCTTGGCAATTGGCAAAGCGAGGTATCAAGGTTCGCTTGCATGAAATGCGCCCCAAGCAAATGACACCTGCCCATCAAACAGGCAATTGTGCCGAGCTTGTTTGCTCCAATACCTTTCGCGCTGATCATTTGGAAAATGCGGTTGGGCTTTTGCATGAAGAAATGCGGCGCATGGACTCACTGATTATGGCATGTGGCGATCAAGCGCGGATTCCAGCAGGTACAGCCTTGGCTGTGGATAGAGAGCAATTTTCCACCTTGGTCACGCAGGCATTAAAGGCAGAGCCTTTGATTGCGTTTATTGAAGGTGAAGTCACGAATATTCCCGATGATGGCATGGTGCTTATTGCTTCAGGGCCGCTAACTTCCGATAGTTTATATCAATCAATTCAAGCGCTTACAGGTGAAGATAGATTATGTTTTTTTGATGCGATTGCACCCGTTGTGGATGCAGAATCCATTGATATGGATGTGTGCTATTGGAAAAACCGCTATGATAAAAGCGTGGAAGCGGGCGAAGCTGGGGATTATTTGAATTGCCCCATGAATGAAGCTCAATACAAAAGATTTGTGCAAGAGCTCGTCAATGCGGAAAAAGTAGCGTTTAAGGGCTTTGAAGATATTCCATTCTTTGATGGCTGTATGCCCATTGAAGAAATGGCAGAGCGCGGTGAAGATACACCAAGGTTTGGTCCAATGAAGCCTGTAGGTTTGGAGCATCCTGAAACAGGTGAAAAAGCCTATGCAGTGGTGCAATTGCGCCGCGATAATCGCATGGGAAGCTTGTTAAATATGGTCGGTTTTCAAACCAAAATGACGTATGGCGAACAAAAACGTGTATTTTCTATGATTCCAGGTTTGGAGAAGGCTGAGTTTTTCCGTTTGGGCTCTTTGCATAGAAATACCTTTATCAAATCCCCAGCCTTATTGGATGGTACACTGCGATTGAAAAAACAACCGCGTATTTTATTTGCAGGGCAAATCACAGGCGTGGAAGGCTATGTGGAATCCGCATCTATGGGCTTGATGGCAGGGCGTTTTATTGCGGATATGATGTGTGGGCAAGAGCCTGTTGCGCCACCAGCAGATACAGCGCATGGGGCATTGTTAGGGCATATTTCAGGGACAAGGGTTGAAGATTTTCAACCCATGAATATCAATTTTGGTTTGTTGCCTACGGGTAAAAAACGAGATGGCAAACGCCGTTTATCGCGTGCTGAGCGCAGGCGCTCTGTATCGGATAGGGCATTATTATCTTTGCAAACGTGGTTGAATAAGTAAGTTGAACAGTGAAGGAGAAAAGCATGGCATATCAAGAATATAAAGTTATTTCAGTATCTGAAGGTGCATTGGGCACGATTTTTCTGGGTGCAGCAGGCTTGCCCATTAAACGTATGGAAATGGAGCTAAATGAGGCGGTAGCCGATGGTTGGCAAGTGGTATTTCAGTTTGTAGAGAAAAAACGGCTGTGGCTTTTTTGGAGCCGTGAAACGGTTGTGATTACTTTGGGGCGTTAATATGCTAACGCGAGAGGAAGTCGATGAACATGAAGAGCGATTACGTCTTATGGTGCGTGATTTGCCCGATGAAAAGCGTAAGCAATTTTATGCATTGGCAAAAAAGAAATTGAAAGACCCTGATACCTTTGCTGTTTTGAATTATTTGTTTATCACAGGGCTGCATCATTTTTATTTGGGAAGATGGTTTCGCGGGGCGATTAATTTTACAGGGTTTGTTGTGGCGTTAATATTACCATTTATGGGCAAAGATATGTTGGGGCTGGGCATCTTCTTGGTGATTGTTGCAAGTGAGATGTATGCGTTATTCCACTCACAAATTATCGTGCAGGATTACAATAATAAGGTGATGGAAAACACATTGCAGCAATTGCAAGATAACTACCATCATGATGTATAGGAGGTTTTATTTTATGAAAATCAAATCATTATTCAAAGCATGTGCCATGTTGTTTCTGCTCGGTGCTTATGGTGTAGCGCAAGCTGATGGGTTAGCTGTTGGCGTTAAAGCAAGTACATTGGGCTTGGGGCTGGAAGCCACGACCAATATTGTACCCTTGTTTGCCAATGTGCGTTTGCAGGGCAATGGGTTTAACTATAATACAACGATTACCGATACCAATGTCACTTACGATGCCAAATTAAAATTGGCATCGGTTGGTATATTGGCAGATATTTATCCATTTGCAGGTAAATTTCGCATTACTGGTGGCGCATATTACAATGCCAATAAGTTGGATATGCATGCTCAAGCTAGAGGCGCGGTTGTGATTGGTGCAACCACTTATACCAATCCAGTGGTCACCACCACAGTAAAGTTCAATAAATTTGCTCCTTATGTGGGTATAGGTTGGGGTGATTCGGTTTCCAGTGGAAGCCCGCTTGGGTTTAATGTTGAGCTAGGTGCGTTGTACCAAGGCACACCCAAGACTTCGATTGTAGCGCCGGGTGTTTCTGCAGCAGATATTGCAGCGGAAAAACAAAAATTGGATAATTCATTGGATAATATGAAATTTTATCCTGTTGTTTCATTGGGTATGAGTTATAAATTTTAATGAAATGGCATGGTATGCTTATGAAGGGAGCCTTGTGGCTCCCTTTATTGTGTATGGTTTGTATTATATCACAAGCATGGGCTTCTTCAGCAGGGAATCAATACATAGCTCACCTTATTTTTCAAAATGAATGTGCAGGTAAGCAAGCATGCTTAACCTCGTGGAATGAAGGCGAAGGATTTGCATCCTTAGGCATGGGTCATTTTATTTGGTATCCTGATGTCGAGTTATCTGCCAAGAAGTTTAATGAAAGCTTTCCGCAATGGTTGGCGTGGTTAAAAGGGCAAGGGGTAAATATGCCAGCATGGTTGGGAGCGCAAAAGGCTTGCCCTTGGGCAAATCGCAATGCATTTCTAGCAGCGCAACAAACGCCGAAAATGATTGAATTACGCCAATTTTTATTAAAAACACGCGATTTTCAGGTGAAATTCATCAAAAATAGACTAAAAAACGCACTTCCTGATATGTTGCAGTCTGTGCCAGATGATCAACGGCAGCATATTGCGCAGCAATTTGAATATATGGCTGCATCACCTATGGGTTTTTATGCTTTGATGGATTATGTGAATTTTAAGGGTGAAGGCACGGATATACGTGAACGTTATCAGGGGCAGGGCTGGGGTTTATTGCAGGTGCTATCTGCCATGCATAGCCAATCATCAGGGGTTCAAACCATTGCAGATTTTTCAAGCCATGCTGCCATGATATTAACACGGCGCGTCACATTATCACCGCCAAAGCGGCATGAACAGCGATGGTTGGCAGGTTGGAAAAAGCGTTTGCGCACTTATGTGCGCGAGGCCAATCAAGCCCATTAGATTCTCCGCAGAAACAAGCTTGGGCAAAGGAAATGCTATTTCGACCCTGCGGAGAAATCTTGTTTGATGTACATGCTTAAAGATTCCTTAACTATGTTCTCGGGGTGGCAGGAGAGAGATGCTTCGACTACGCTCAGCATGACACTTTTTTCTTCGTGTTCTCTGTGTTCTTCGTGGTGAGTTTGTCTTTTCGACCACAGCATTGCGGAGTGGAGAAACCTTGTTTGACATACGGATTGAAAGACCCCTCAACTACATTCGGGGTGACAGGAGAGATTGGTTTACGCATGGTTGCATGGCATTTTTATCTGTGTTTATCTGCGTTCATCTGTGGCTTATTTTATTCTGCGTTCTCTGTGCTCTCTGCGGTAAGTTTTTATCCTTTCTTCCAGTCTTTGTTTCGGCGCAGCTATAGCAAGGGGAAAGTCGTCATTCCCGCGACACCCCAGGGTGGTCTCTCTCGCTTCGCGATTCACCTCCAGGCGGGAATCCATGGTTTTTTTACTTTGTGCCTTTGTGGTTTATATGTTTTAAACTTGTAGGGTTTGCTTTGCCCAAGCTTGGCTCATACGTGCGCGTTCGGTAGTGGATGCGGCCTCTAAATGCCTTAATGCTTTGATTTGTGTATCCAAATCACGGGGTAAATGGGTTAACATCACTTTGAGCAAAGTGTGAGGGATATCCCAATGCAGTTGTTTGGCAACAGCTTGCAACACAAGCGATAAATCTTTTTCATTTTCAGGTGGTGATATGTCTATTTGCTCCATCATGCGCATACGACTTGCCAATTCAGCAGGCGCTAACGCATCATCATGGCAACGCCATGCAATCAGTAAAGGGCGATTCATCATTTTGGCACGTTCAATCAAATGGAATACAGCGATAGCATGGGCATAGCCAAGTGCACCTGCGGGTAAATCAATGCTCCAATATGCATAATTATCCAGTGCTTTTACCCATGCATCGACTTGTTTTAAGCTGGAAAGTTTGGGATTGATACTTACAACCCCCAAATGCGGGTGCTCAGTTTGCAAGATATGCAAAAGATGGCTTTTTCCCGCAGGCCTATGGGATTTAAGCCATAATGTGCCACCATGAATCAACCATATCGCCAAGCGTGAACATGCCATAGCTGTGCCGGAGTGGTGCACCCATGCATGGGCTTGGATGTTGGGCAGCGAGAATTGTAAGCGTTGCTGTTGCAAACGTGTTATTCCGATTGCTCTTGATGTACAGCTTTGTTGGTCCAAATGACCAAATAGTGAACGCCTGATGCACAAGTCAAA
>JALWPO010000148.1 GCA_026994965.1 Mariprofundaceae bacterium
ACATTTTTTCTACCCAACCATCATATTTGGGATGAAGGCGTGCTACGCGCTCTTCATCATAAGTTACGCGCCCAATCGTGCGCATGGTTTTAGAAAGCATTTCTAAATGCGCTTGAGAAGTGCGAACACCGATGTTTTGTACGATAGTTGGGTTGATTTTTACTGTACCTGTTGGCGCTCCGCTGTTGCCATCATCATTGGCATAAACGGGGATGTAATCCATACCCATATTATCTTTCATGGGGACAGGGGATGTAATCTTTGGATTCATAGGATTACGATAAAATAATGCCTTTTTAGCAGCTTTTGGCATATTCATGGCGGTACTATGATGTTCGCTATGGTTTGAATGAGAAAACCAATAACCAACGCCTAGGCCAAGCAGCAGCATAATACTGGAAATGATAAGTGTTTGTTTATTCATCAGAGAACTCCTTATGAATCTTTTGTCCAACGCTGGCATCAAGCTGTTCAAGGTTTTGGTTGGCTTCGGCAATGGCTTTCCAGTATTGGGTTTCATAATTGTAGAGAATGATTTGCGAGCGAATAAAATTGAGGAAATCGACTTTATCGACTTGGTAACCTGCTCGCATGGATGACACGGTTTGTTGGGCTTGTGGAATAATGCCATGTTTAAAAAGCTCAGCTTGTGATTTGGCTTTTTCATAGTTTGCCACAAGTTGAGTGATATGTTCGGCAATCGATTCTTGTACATCTTGAAACGAGAACTTGGCACGTGCCAATTCAGCTTGGCGTTGATTGACCTGATGTTTGTATTTATCATGGTTGATAAAAGGCAAGTTCATGCTGAACTGTATGCTGGTGAAATCGGGGCGTGAACGGCGAGTGGCAGGGTTGATACCACTGCGTATACCATAAGCTGCGCCAAGCTTGAAATCAGGATAATAATCTTTTTCTGCCAATGCCACACGCGTCTGTGCTGCATCAATCATGGTTGTATGCTTAGCAAGTAGGGGTCTTGATTGCATGGCTTGTTTGGTTAGTGCTTGCGCATCGGGGATATGGGGTAGGGTTTCTGGTATCACTGAAGGTAATTGTATGGCGGTATGATTGGCTTGATAAAGCAAACGATTAAGCTTGGCTTCTTCCTGCCTACGCGATGCTTTGAGTTGTAATGCAATATCTAATAATTTTGATAATTCCAATTGCGCTAACAACACATCTTGTTGCAAGCCCTCACCGACTTTGTATTTGGTTTCTGCAATACGAATAAGTTGGCGTAAAAGTTGTTGGTTGCGAGATACTGTATCTATGGCACGATCCAAATAAAATAGATTCCACCAACTTGTTTTGGCTTGGCTCACGCTTTGTAATTGTATTTCATCTGCATCATCACCAGAGGCTTGTGCCCATAATTGTGCTTCTTTTTCTTTAAGGCTTAATTTACCAGGAAAAGGAATCTGCTGAGCAATACCAATTTGCAATTGCGTCATGTTTTCTTGCGTGGTTGAA
>JALWPO010000149.1 GCA_026994965.1 Mariprofundaceae bacterium
AAAGGAAAACGGATTGGCAATGCGCAAATCTCTGACACACATGCCAATTTCATCGTGAATCATGGTCAGGCATCCAGTCAAGATGTGTTGGCACTGATTCAACTGATACAACAAACCGTGTGGGAACAATTTAACGTACAACTGGAGCCTGAAGTGCGTATTTTGGAGGCTATGCAATGAACCAAACCAAGCTTCCTGCATTCAAAAAAGTTGGTGTATTGATGGGCGGGATATCTGCCGAACGTGAAATATCGCTTCGATCAGGGCGAGCTGTATTGGCTGCTTTGCAAGCAGAAGGTGTGCATGCAGTTGGTATTGATTTGCAACATGATTGGATAAACACATTAAGCCATGCTGATATTGATGCTGCATTTATCGCCCTTCATGGTACTTGGGGTGAAGATGGTTGTATTCAAGGTTTATTGGAAACCATGTCCATCCCATATACAGGCTCTGGCATAACAGCCTCAGCATTATGCATGGATAAGAAACTCACCAAGCATGTACTTGCACAAGCCAATATCAAAACGCCTATAGATATTACCATCAACCATGATGGGCCCGCACGTTATCCTGTATTTATCAAACCCGTGGATGAAGGTTCTAGCGTTGGCTTACATTATATTGAAAGCAAAGAAGATTGGGATGCATTGGCACTACCAGAGCATCACTGGATGGCAGAAATGCCTGCCAAAGGCGTTGAAATTGCAATCTCTGTTATCAATGGTAAAGCACTTATACCTGTTGAGGTGAGCCCCAAATCTGGTGTGTATGATTTTCATTCCAAATATACACAAGGAGCAACTGAATATTTTTGCCCAGCACGCCTGCCTGCCGAAACCTTGCGCTATTGCATGCAAGAAGCTGAGCGGGCAGTGCAAGCAACCCAGTGCAAAGGTGCGCCTCGTGTTGATATGATTGTTGAGAATGGCGGAAATGCATTGGTGCTTGAAATCAACACCATACCGGGCATGACTGAAACCAGCCTGCTCCCCAAAGCAGCTTTGGCTTCGAATATAAGCTTTCAGCAGTTATGCATCGAGATTTTAGCATCTGCAAGCTTGGAACACGGAGGTATGGCATCATGAGCCCAATCCGTCACAACCAACGTCGTATCAAAGATGTGCTCAAACAAGAGCGCCATCATCATTGGAAGAGATATGCAATGGTAACTATGGCAAGCTTCACAGGTATTGCGATTGCAGCCCTTAGTATATGGTCACTTAATCAAGCATTAAGCGTTAAGCATTGGAATATTCACGCTTCCACCGCATTAAAGCCACAGGTTGAACAAGTATTAAGCCATATGGAAAAACTAGACTTTTGGCATGCTAGACCATCCAAAGTTCGCGCTCAAATCTTAACCCATATCCCAGATATTGCGGATGTAAGTATTCAACGCCAACTACCTGATACATTGGATATTACGATTATCCCACGCCAGCCCATAGCACTATGGTTAAATCCTGATGT
>JALWPO010000150.1 GCA_026994965.1 Mariprofundaceae bacterium
ACTTTTTGATGGAGATACTCTTGTGTAAAGTTGAGAGACTCAGCATAACGACTACACTCATCTACGATGCTCTTTAAGTCTGCCATAAAATAGCTTTCATGCTCCTCTTTGATGGACTGAATCACCTCGCTAAAATCAAGCTCTTTTTCATCCCAGATATCTTCTAAAACAGAGAGTATCTCTAAATGTAACTCCAGCTTGTAATGAAACTCTTTTGTTGCGTAGGGAAATAAGATGCTCTCATCTACTCCTAAGATAAGCTCCTCTTTTAAGGCTTCAAAAGACTCTACCTTGAGGTGTGATCTGATGATAGTTTCTAAAACCTCATCTTTGATGCGTGGGTATCTTTTGATCTCTGGAGGAGAGGAACGAAGAGAGGAGACTATCTCTTTTTGTGAGAGATATTTGTGCTTATGAGGAAGTTTTTGTATAAAGAGGTTAACCTCCTCTTGGCGTTTTTTCTTAACTCTGCCTTTTTCAGCATCAATGTAACTGATGATGTCTTCTAGTGCATCTTCATCTAACTCTTGAGTTGGATACGACTTCGTTTTAAGTACCTCTATCTTATGAAAACTCTCCCCAAAGAGTACATAATGGGTAGATGCATTAAACACGAAAGTATCATCAATCTCGAAAAAACCATCAAGAGCATCTTCTATCTTCTTTCGCTTGACCTCAAAACGGATATGACGGAGTTTTGACTCTATCTTTTGTGGTGTGATTTTTTTGGCTCGTTTATCTGAGAACTCTGCATAGATCTCAGCTTCTTCCTCAGGAGTCATCTCAAACTCAGCCATCACCTCATCAAGTTTTTCTAAAGAACTATGGATAGGTTTTTTTGTTTTATCACTAGGGTAGATGACCCCCTCATTTTCAAAAAAAGTAAGAATATCTCGACGCAAATCACTATCTGCCGAACTCCAAAGTTTTCGCAGTGCTTTAAGAAGAGCATCTTTAGAGTGGTCTATCTCGTAGATGCCAAGTGCACTAAAAATCGCACTCAAAGTCTCACCACTCACACGCTCAACACCAACATCAAAAGGATCCCCATCAAAAAAGTGTTTGATGCGTTGATTGATTTTTACATTTTTTTTATTTTTTTTTGCCATAAATTCTTTTTTTGCTTATTATACTACAAGATGATGAAGTTATACCATAACATTTCAAGCCACATACCTCTTAAACTTTAAAATACTCGCTACCGAGAAAAACAAAGCAAACCCTGCCAATGCCAGATAATCTATACTTAAGTCCATAAATAGGGTCTCTTTTATGAGTACACCACGGATTATCTCATTGAAATAAGTGAGTGGCAATATATATGCGATGGGTCGGATGAACTCAGGCATCGCCTCCACTGGAAATATCATCCCAGAGAGTAATACTGAGGGGATGATGATGAAGATAGCTATAAACATCGCTTGTTGTTGTGTTTGTGAGATGACTGAGATGAACAAACCCAAGGCTATC
>JALWPO010000151.1 GCA_026994965.1 Mariprofundaceae bacterium
GAGGTAAATCATTGTGCTATCAAATCCCTTCCATCATGCGAGAAGGCACAGGCATCGTGGTTTCCCCACTGATTTCATTGATGAAAGATCAGGTGGATGCATTGATACGCTGTGGTGTGAATGCGGCTTATTACAACTCATCATTGAAAGCTGCCGAGGCGAAAGAAATATTGGATAGATTTGAAGCGGGTGAATTGGATTTATTATATGTAGCCCCGGAGCGTCTGCTTACGAAAACCTTTCAGAAACGATTAGAAAAAGTGAAGGTGGCGATGTTTGCGGTGGATGAGGCGCATTGCGTGTCGCAATGGGGGCATGATTTCCGCCCAGAGTATGTCCGTTTGGGCGAGCTGCGTCATAGTTTCCCTGATGTGCCTATGGTGGCGCTTACAGCTACTGCCGATGAGCACACCCGAGAAGATATTGCAGAGCGCTTAAGTCTACAAAAAGCCAAGCGTCATATTTCTAGTTTTGATCGCCCCAATATTCGCTATTTGGTGGCAGAGAAACGTCAGCCTTTGACGCAGGTGTTACAATTTTTGGAGGATTGGAAAGATTGTTGCGGTATTATTTACTGCTTATCGCGTAAACGTGTAGAAGATATGGCTGTAAATCTACAGCGTCATGGGATTCGTGCTGCAGCTTATCATGCAGGCATGCCAGGTCGTTCACGTGAAAAGGTACAAGATGATTTCTTGCGTGACCGTGTTAAAGTGATTGTGGCAACGATTGCATTTGGTATGGGTGTGGATAAGCCGAATGTTCGTTTTGTGATTCATCATGACTTGCCAAAATCCATTGAATCGTATTATCAAGAAACGGGTCGCGCGGGTCGTGATGGACAAGAATCCGAAGCATTGATGCTTTATGGCTCTGGTGATGTGAACTTGGTACGCCGCCTGATTGAAAATGTTGAAAATATTGATCAACGTCGTGTGGAAGTGCATAAGCTCAACAGTATGGTGGCATTGTCGGAAGCTTTAACCTGCCGCCGCCGTGTGCTATTGGGTTATTTTGGTGAGCATTTAGAAGAAGATTGTGGTAATTGTGATATTTGCTTGGATCCACCTGAAACTTATGATGGTACAGAATTGGCACAATTGGCGATTCGTTGTGTAAAAGAAGCCAAAGGTGATTTTGGAGTGGGTTATATTATTGATGTGCTTCGAGGCTCCAAAAATGCACGTATTATCGGCAATAAACATGAAAAGCTAAAAACACATGGCAGTGGTGCAGATATCAATGGCGATGAATGGACATCCATTTTGAGACAGTTGGTTCATCAAGGTTATTTTCAACAAGATGTTTCTCGTCGTGCTGCATTGGTGGTCACGAAAAAAGGTGAGTTGTTGCTTAAAGGCGGTGAAGCAATCTTAGCACGTTATCAGCCTGGCATTAAACGTAAATTACGTCGCTTTTCTCAAGGCCGTGATGAAGCCTTATTCAAGAAACTTGTAGCATTGCGTGAGGAATTCGCTGATGCTGAGAATGTGGCAAACCATGTCATTCTAAGTGATGTGACACTTACTGAAATCAGTCAATTCTCTGGTGAAATTGAGCTTGAGCAACTGAATAAAGTCAGTGGTATGGGTAAGCATAAGTTGGAATCTTATGGTGAGGCAATTGTGGATTTGCTTAAAACACATGCTTCAGCACGTTCCAGTGGGAAAATGAGTGATACCAATGGTTTCCCTAAATTATTAGCCAAAGGCCCTGCACCTACAGATGGACAAAGTCATACTTGGAACTTATATAAAAAGGGAAAAAGTATAGAAGAAATTGCTGCTGAGCAGGGTGTATCTGAGAAGACGGTAATCAATCATTTTATTGCTTTGGTACGTGCAGCCATGCAGGTGGATGTATCAAAGATAGTGCCTGATTTTGATCAGGTTATGGCAGAGTTGGATGATGCAGATCCTTATGCAACACTTTCAGAAGTGAAAGCTGATTTATCTGTTGATTTAAGCAATGAAGAATTTCGCTTGGTGCTGGCTTGGCGTGAAGGTATTGGTGTAAGTTAAATCATACTGTATAATAAAAAGCCAATGGATATGGTCATAGCTGTGACACTGCTTGTTAGCAGTACATGTGCAGTTTTGAGCATAGATGGATTACCATGCTGGTTGGATTCAGGGGCTTGAGCATCAACAGATATATTTTGAATAAGTTGCAATAATTGCTGACTATTGAATTTGGCTTTCTGCGCTTCGTTTGTGGGAAGACGTTGATTGAGCTGCTTTAAAGTGATGATATTGTTATCTTCAGATGTATTTAATGTAGCATGTGTAAATACGGTTAATACTTGAATGATTAAGCGATTTCCAATAATGCCTTGAAGCGCATTGGTAATTTTATCGTGTTGACGAATAGGGTTCTCAAAGCGATGACAACCTTGTTTGGTCTCTTGGCTCCACATTGGGCTGCGTAAGGAGCCAAATATCTTTCCTGAGCGTGCAGATGTGTTGAGGCAGGTGATTTCATTGCCAATAATCAAATGCTCGATATGGATAACTTCACCTTTACGATTTCTTAGATAAACATTTTCAACGATATGAGCACCTTGCTTATGCAAATGCTTTAGGTGTTTGCGAATACGCATTTGAGACCATGATGCAATGAGCCAAGGCTTTGCAACGATAAGAGCGGCAAGCAAGAGTAGTACAGCAAGGATTGCCAGATTTATGGCTAGGGACTGTACTGAAAAAGCAAGCATGATATGCACTCCGATGATGAATTAATAAATGCAAGGATATGCGTTTAAATTGAAACTTCCGTGATATTCATCACCAGTATTTTAATACGCCGCACCTACCTATAAACGTATCGGCAAATGCGGCTTAGGATTAAAAATTAAGTTGTTTGAGCCAGTGTTCTAAAAAGTGAATATTAAAATCAGCTTTTTGGAAGCCAGGGTTCGCTAAAAGCCGACGATGCAAATCACAATTGGTGGTGACACCGATAATAGCCAACTCATCAATAGCACGTTGCATGCGGCGTATGCATTTGTTGCGATCACGTGCATGGGTAATGATTTTAGCAATCATAGAATCATAGTGTGGTGGAATTTTATAGCCTGTGTAAATGGCTGAATCCACGCGCACACTGCGTCCGCCAGGAGCATGATATAAATCCACTGTGCCTGGAGAAGGTGTGAATTTAAATGGATGCTCCGCATTGATGCGGCACTCAATGGCATGCCCTTTCATTTTGATTTGCGATTGCGTGTAGGCAAGTTTCTCACCAGCAGCAACACGGATTTGCCATTCAATGAGGTCAACACCAGTGATAAATTCTGTGACTGGATGCTCCACTTGAATGCGTGTATTCATTTCCATAAAATAGAAGGACTGATCTGGATTAAGCAAAAACTCAATGGTGCCTGCACCTTCATAATTGACCGCCGCAGCTGCAGCCACGCCAGCAGCACAGATGGCTTGACGGGTCTCTTGGCTAATGGATGGGCTTGGTGCTTCTTCTAATACTTTTTGATTGTTGCGTTGAATCGAGCATTCGCGCTCAAACAAATGAACCAAGTTGCCATGTTTATCGCCCATGACTTGTACTTCAATATGACGTGGCTCCTCAAGGAACTTTTCAATAAAAACAGTATCATCACCAAACATGGTTTTGGCTTCAGTCTGACATACATTGAAGGCGTTAGATAATGAGGTTTCCGAGCGGACAATTTTCATGCCTCGCCCGCCTCCACCTGATGCGGCTTTAATGATAAGTGGGAAACCGGTATTTTTTGCAACTGCTTTGGCTTCTTCAACTGTGCGAACAGCACCATCGGAGCCTGGAACTAAGGGCACATTGGCTGTTTCCATACGTTTCTTGGCCTTAACTTTATCGCCCATGATATGCATGGACTCTGGTGTTGGACCAATCCATGTTAAGCCCGATTCAATCACAATTTCAGCAAATTCAGCATTTTCTGCAAGAAAGCCATAGCCAGGATGAATCGCTTCAGCATCCGTGACTTCGGCAGCAGCCATAATGGCAGGAATATGCAGATAAGAATGTGTGCTGGATGCAGGGCCAATGCAAACAGCTTCATCGGCTAAGCGTGTATGCATAGCATCCTTATCGGCCTCTGAATATACAGCAACAGTTGCAATACCTAATTCTTTGCAGGCGCGGATAACACGAACTGCAATTTCGCCACGGTTGGCTATGAGAACTTTATGAAACATAATGAATTCCTTATGCTGGTGTGATAACAAAAATAGGTTGTCCAAATTCTAAGGGACTAGCATCACTAACAATAATTTCTTTAATAATGCCATCATATTCAGCTTCAATTTCATTCATAAGTTTCATGGCCTCGATAATACAAAGCGTGTCACCCTTTTTCACTTTATCGCCTTCATTGACAAAAGGATCAGCATCAGGACTAGGTGAGCGATAAAAAGTGCCAACCATGGGCGATGTCACAACATGCTCTTGGTTGTTTTCTGTTTCATCTGTAGATGCTACTTCAGTATTTGCTGTAGGTGTTGAAGCAGGTGTAGCGACAGTTGTTAGTGCTTGTGGTGCAGGTGTCATTGCAGGAGTAATGCTGCTTTGGCGGGAAATGCGAATGGATGTTTCGCCTTCAGCAACTTCTAGCTCTGCAATGCCTGAATTTTCTACTAGTTTAATCAGTTTGCGAATTTCAGTAATGTTCAACTTAAGACTCCTTATGTTGTAAATGTGTCATTAGCCCCTGCAAAGCGAGCATATATGATGTGCTTCCAAATCCAGCGACAATACCTGTTGCGGCATCTGCCAAGAATGATTTCTGGCGAAAATCTTCTCGTTGTTGTGTGTTGGATAAATGAACTTCAATAAAGGGAATATTAACGGCAAGCAAGGCATCGCGTAATGCAACGCTGGTATGCGTGTATGCGGCAGGATTAATAATAATACCATCTATATTTTGTTGTTTAGCTTGTTGTATGTATTCCACCAATTCGCCTTCATGATTGCTTTGTGCTGTTGAGATGGATGCGTTGAATGTATTGGCTAATGTGGCGATCTCTGCATTGATATCATGTAATGTTTTTGAGCCGTAAGTTTCAGGCTCACGAGTGCCCAATAGGTTTAAATTAGGACCGTGTAAAACAAGGATATTGAAATCACTCATGTATTTATCCCCCATGTTTGAGCTAGTGCCACCAATCTTTCATCGTTTGGCATTTCTAAAAGAAGTGTATTTAACATATTTTTAGCAGATGCTTGTTCACCTTGATTCCATAATATTTTTGCCAAAGTTAATGATGCAGGCATGTTACTGGCATTTTTCTGCTGTTGACGAAGTAACCCCTTTGCTTTTTGGTAATATACTTCTGCCTGTTTGTGGTTGTTTTGAAGTTGCATGATTTTGCCCAGCCATGCCCAAGCCTTGGGTTCAGACGGGGCAAACTCTAAAACTTCTAACAGGGTATCCTTGGCATCATCTAACTGTTTGTTTAAAAAGGCTTGTTTGGCCATGGCTAGCCCCTGAGAAACACCGTGCCAGTTATGTGGTTTAGGCGTGACTTTTATATCTAAGTTGGGAGAAGCTGTGCTTGCTGTTAGCATGCGGCTCAGGCTACGTGGCATAGAAGATAGGGTCAAATGTAAATATTTCATTTTTTTGCTATTTTTGAGCCAAAAAGGCGAGTTATTATTCATTAATAAGTTAAAAAGGCGTGATTTTATGCAAATTCAATTAAATGGTGAAAGCATTCAAGTTATAGCAAACAACCTGTATCAGTTGGTGGAAGAGCTAGGTTTGGAGGGGCGTATGATTGCCATTGAACGCAATTTAGAGGTTGTGCCTAAAAGTGAATATGCAACAACAGAGCTTGAAGAAAATGACCGTATCGAGCTGGTGCATATGATTGGTGGGGGATGATTGATTGACCCGCAAAAACCGTCCATGGTTTTTGCTTATTGATGCAGGTAAAAAGTATGATTTTTACCTATTTACTAAAGCCGCATTTCCTGTGCGGAATGGAGATTAGGGTAGATGACGGACATATTTAAAGTTGGCACATATGAGTTTACATCGCGTTTGATTGTGGGCTCTGGAAAATATAAAGATTTTGAAACAACCAAGCTGGCAACTGAAGCTTCAGAAGCTGAGATGATTACAGTTGCAGTGCGCCGTGTGAATATTACGGATGCAGATAAAGAAAATCTGCTGGATT
>JALWPO010000152.1 GCA_026994965.1 Mariprofundaceae bacterium
AGCCCTTGGGCGAAAGCTGAAAAACGTAAAAAGAGTGGCAAAGTGCATGCTTCACGCAGCAAAGCAGGTCGTAGAAAAGCACACGATAGGGATGAGAAAAAATCACCTTATAGCATGAGAAAACCAGCGATAAGAGAGCGTGGTCGTAAATCTGAGGTGGTGACAGGTGTAGTATCGGCACATCCTGATGGCTTTGGTTTTGTTGATGTGGTTGGGCGTGAGAAAGGCGTATTTTTACCGCATGAAGAAATGCGAACATTGATGCATGGGGATACGGTTGAAGTACGTATTGTATTTAAGCGCGGTCGGGAATCAGGCGAGTATGTGCGCACCATTGAAGAAGCGGCTGCAATCCTTGTTGGGCAGTTTAATATTGAAGGTGGTATGGGCCTGGTGCAACCACGCTCACGTAAAATTCCGCAGGCTATTGTGATTAAACGTGATGATGCTGGTGGTGCGCATAGCGGCGATTGGGTACGTGTGGAAGTTGTACGTGGAACTGTGCCACTGCAAGGCAAAGTGTTGGAGGTGCTGGGTCAGAATCTTACGCCAGAGCGACTGATTGATTTGGTGGTGGCAGAGCAAAATTTATCGGCATCATTTCCTCAAGCAGTCTGCAAAGAAGTGGAAGATATTCCTGATGAGGTGTTGGCATCTGATTGTAAGGGGCGCATGGACTTAACGCATTTGCCCTTTGTCACTATTGATGGTGAAGATGCGCGAGATTTTGATGATGCGATATGTGTATTGCCGCGTGGTGATGGCTTTGAAGTATGGGTTGCGATTGCAGATGTGGCGCATTATGTAAAACCACATACAGCTTTAGATGAAGAGGCATTGGCACGAGGAAATTCTTTTTATTTTCCTGATCGCGTGATTCCGATGTTGCCAGAGAAACTTTCCAATGGACTATGTTCACTCAACCCCAAAGTGAAGCGTTTGGCAATGGTGGCGCGTATGCGCTTTGATGCCAATGGTAAGCGTCGCTCATCACGTATGTATGAAGCTGTGATTTATTCGCATGCGCGTTTAACCTATACGCAAGTGGCGACATGGCTTGAAGATGGTGAGCGTAAAGCTGTATCCAGCATGAAAATCAGAGGTATGCTAGAGGATGCAGCTCGTTTATTTCGTGTATTGGAGCGTTGCCGTGAGATGCGTGGCGCGTTGGATTTGGACTTGCCAGAAGCCCGTCCTGTTCTTAAAGATAATGAAGTGGTGGGCATGGCATTACAAACTCGAAATATAGCACATCGTTTGATCGAAGAGTTGATGTTGGCTGCAAATACAGCTGTTGCAGAATATTTAGAAGGTCAATCATGTCCATTGCTTTATCGTGTGCATCCAGCGCCTGAACGCGATGCGATTGAAAGCTTAAATGAGTTTCTTGCACCATTGGGATTGTCTATCAAACAGCATAAAAAATATGATGTTCGTCCAGCAGATGTACAACAAGTGTTAGAGAA
>JALWPO010000153.1 GCA_026994965.1 Mariprofundaceae bacterium
GGCGTGAATATTCACTGCAACCATCGCCACATCAGCACGCGGCCCAACCTGCAAAAAGCTATCAATGCGCTCTTTAATTCTATCCACTTCATTTAAAATATGCGCTGTAATCTCTGCGCTATCCCCTGAACTTTGCTCATGCAATAATTGCGCCGCCCCACGCAATGCCGCCAATGGATTTTTTACCTCATGCGCCATCTCAAGCGCAATGCGAGCAACCGCTTCTGCCATTTCATGGCGTTTGCTTTGCTCTTCAACTTGCGAACGGTTGGCTTCAGGGATGAGACCTACAACCACACCCAAATCTTCAAGCATAGGGCCAAAATGTAGCGAATAAGGCATATGATTATCTCGCCCGCAAAATGCATCATCGGTGACCGTTTCACCTTGGTACGCTCGCGCCAACATCGCATTTACTTCCGATGAAGGTTGCACATAATCCGATAAATGTTTGCCAGCCATGCGGCGTAGCGATGTACCCATATGCGCTTGTGCCAAATCATTGGCGTGCGTGATATATCCATCTTTATCCACCAATATCACTGCCAATGGCATCATATTGAGTAATGGATATTCTTGTTTCACCTAAGCTGCCAAGGGCAGGGCAGCATCCAGCCCTAAAAAATAATCTTCTGCCACTTTCAATTGTGTTTGCCAATCATCCAAACGCTGAAAATAACCCCGAAACTCCGCTGAATCCCTTAATCCTTTGCTATACCAGCCCACATGTTTACGCGCCATTTTGGATGCAAACTGCACGCCATGGTGCGCTGCCAAATGCTGCATATGCTCTTGCACAACCGCCCAACGCTCTTGTGCTGTTGGTGCAGCAGGTTTATCCAAGCCCATAATCGCAGCATGAACCTCTGCCAATACCCAAGGATTTCCCTGCACAGCACGCCCCACCATCACACCATCACAACCGGATACACGCAGCATTTCTAATGCACTTTCACCATCCACCACATCCCCATTCCCAATCACAGGAATAGCAACTGCATCTTTTGCCAAGCCAATATCTTCCCAATCGGCATGCCCGTTAAACATTTGCGCACGCGTGCGCCCATGCACGGTTAACATTTGAATGCCTTCATCTTCTGCAATCTTGGCAATACGCGCCACATTTTTACTTTTCCCATCCCAGCCTGTTCTGATTTTTAGGGTGACAGGAATATCCACAGCTTCCACCACAGCACGAATGGTTTTTGCAACCAACACCTCATCTTTAAGCATGGCAGAGCCTGCCACCTGCTTACAAATCTTTTTGACAGGGCAGCCCATATTAATATCCACAAAATCTGCGCCGCGCTCCACCGCCCAATGCGCTGCTTCCACCACAAACTTAGAATCCGAACCTGCAATTTGAATGGACACTGGCGACTCATCTGCATCCAATTCCGCCATACGTTCTGTGCGTTCGCGCCCCTGCTCCACCGCTCGCGATGCAATCATTTCTGTCACGGTAAGCCCAATGCCAAAGCGACGACAAATGCGCCGAAATGGCAAATCAGTAATCCCTGCCATGGGCGCTAACACCAATGGCGGATCAATACGATGTTCACCCAAAGTGAAACCAGAAAGTGGAATTTGACTCACGACCTACCTCGAAAATTGCTCAATGGCAATAGTATTGCCTAAAAAAAAGGCAATCCTAAAGCCTAGTGTCTATCTTGTCGAATATTTAAGCATCCAACTTGATTTATCCCCAGACTAAGCATTTAGACATGCACAGTATATTGAACAGTTCATTCCTTCGTATTATCATTCATGTTTGTAAATAGGAGTAAGTTATGAGAGTTGTATCATTTACTGAAGCTAGGAATGGTTTAAATAAAGTCCTTAACCAAGTTGAAGAAGATGCTGATTTTACGCTTATCCATCGGCGTGATCGAGGTGATGCAGTTGTTATGGGGCTGGACTATTTCAATTCCATCATGGAAACACTCTATCTGCTAGAATCTCCAGCCAACGCCAAAAACCTGATGGAGAGCATTAAGCAATACAAAGAGGGCAAGGCTAAAGTTAAAGATTTAATCGATGAGTAAGCAAGTTGCTTGGACTGACAAAGCATGGGATGACTACCTTTATTGGCAAACTCAGGATAAAAAAACCTTAAAACGTATCAATACCTTAATCAAAGATGTAAAGAGGGATAACTTCTCTGGCATTGGAAAACCTGAACCGTTGCGGGAAAGCCTTTCTGGTTTTTGGTCAAGGCGAATAGATGAGACAAACCGCCTAGTCTACGCTGTTGATATTGCGCATATCACCATCATTTCATGCCGAAAGCATTATGATTAAACTGCTAGAAAAGGGTAGCGTCCCCTTTTCCCTAGTGAATCAAATCATTAAGACTCGTATCTATCAAACAGCTAAATATTATATGATAACAATAAACTTATTCACTGCGCATTGTTTATCATTAAGGTAGTAAGATTCTGGAATAGAATTAAATATAACCGTGCCATTGTGGGCATCACAAATAATTTTAAGCACATACAGGCCGATTCCCGAACCGTTAGGTTCGATTTCACAAGCTATTTTTCCTCTATTCCCTAACTCGAAAACTTTTTGGGCATCTTCAGGTTTAATAAAAAATCCACTAGAATCAAAGACAACCTTAATTTTATTTGAGTGATAATTGGTTAGAGTTATTAAAACCTCACTATCTACTCGAGAATATTTAATAGCATTATCAAGCAATATGATTGGAATCAAGCTTATTGATTTATGGTAAAATGAATCTGTAATCGTATCTCCGATGATTCTGACATTAATTCGTCTCTTTTTTAATTCTGCATCCAATATTCGGGATATCTTTGTAAATAGTCTATGAATATTATTTTTTAACTTTTTATCCATTGAAGCTCTGCTTGGGTTTTCTGCTATGTCATGTAACACTAATATATTGGATATAAGTTCTGAAGACTTATAAATAGTATATGCTAAACGAGAAGCATCGTTATCATTTATTGCATTTTCTCCAACCTCTCTGATATCTATTCCCATCGTTTTAAGTAACCTGAGAGCAGTAGCTGAAATACTACGGTTAACTTGTCGTAAATCATGAACTGCATTCAGTGAACTACGAATCGAGTTTTCTATCTGGACCTGTTGAGCCTTTCGTTCATTATAGAAATGCTTCAAGAAGGCAATAACAATAGATTTATTTACACGGTTTTTGTGATTTTTTGGCATTTTCTTGTTAGTGTCGGTTGCAGAGGCAATGAACCCAGTAAATATCACCTCATTTTCTTGATTCACTTTGATAATAGAAGCAGAATGAAACCCATATGGGCAAGGAGTAATAGTGGAAATACCTTTTTTTGATAGTTCAATCATTTCGGCATAGTGTCGGATACAACTCTGGTCATCATTGTTGATTCGCATTTTACATCGACTCGATGGCTTTATCATCTGCCCATCTACCAATTCAATCTTCTTTTCTTCATTGAAAACAACTCTGGGTAACATGTTTTCTATTGTAGAAGTGCTAGTAAATTAACAATCGTGTTTGTCATGTTAGATAATGTTGAAGCATCTAATTTATGTGGCGACTTATTCGCAATGTAGGCCGACAGCTTTTTATTATCGCTGGCTAGGCGATATGTTTTATTGAGTTTAAGGTTTATGCCTAATCCCGAAAGATAAGATAGATAGGCATCTGGAGTAATCGTAGAAGTTTCATCCTCGATAACGCTTATGTATTCCTCAATTGAAGCATCTTTAGGAATTATATCGTTGGCATATTGATTTATTTTTCTTGTTTCTTCTGAGTTAAATCTTGCACCTGAACAAACAACAACATGAATAAGAGGGTTCCTTTTCTTGATATGCTCTAAAACACCAATCCCATCCATTTTGAGTTTAGATCCCACTCCCCGAATATCCAAGAAAATAAGTTGATACCTTCCATTAACTAGAGGGTCGAGCCTTTCCACATCTTTAATAAGTTCAACGTCGTAGCTCCAGTCTTTGAAAATATCAACAAATTCATTATCTTCATCATCGACAAAGGCAATGCGAATTCGTCTAGGATTAACTAGTGGTAGGTTCGGTTTACTAAAGAACTTACCAAGCATCTATTCTAACCACAAAAGGGTAACAATCCATTCCTGAACCTCTCTCTCTAACAATCAAAGAATACCTTTAAACGAGATTCTTACAATAAAAAAGGGGATAATGTACTTATTAAATCTATTCATAACTCTAACATATAAACAGCTCTTCTAAAAATCAATAAACTTGTACATCAACCTTGTGTGCTTTGCTGAATAGATGGGCATGGCACATCACCATAAGAACAAAACACACAACAATCACCTTCTTGGGGTTTTAACAATGTATGGCACTTTGTGCACTCATAAAACCACTGGCAACTATCTGTAGGCATCACTTCTTTTTTGCGGTGTCCGCATTCAGGGCAAGTCAGCGTTGATTCAGCAATCATACGCTTTCTCCATCCGTTTAAAATCTGCCAAGCAACAATGCCCCGATGGATTTCTAACTTCACAAGCGCACAACTTATGCTTGGTTTGCTTCACAACAAAACTCTTGATAGCGCCTGCACGACCATCCGCCAATGCGGCGCGATAATCAGATTCAGAAATATCAAAGCAGTGGCAAAGCATCGCATGCTGATAAGATTGAAATGCGCGTAGCAAGGCTTGTGGAATCATACTTGATGCAGAAAAATAGCCCACCTCACAATCACGATTGGCACAAAAAGCATACTCACCTTGAGTGATGCTCTGGTTATCAGGAAACTGAACCTGATGTAACATGGTTTGCTGGCTCACTGCCATGCCTTTTTGTTGGCATTGCGGGCATAACTTACTGGTTGCTTTAGATGTATGACAACAAGAGCATGACATTATTCATGCTCATCTTGATTGCCTTGGCAACAAGCTTGTTTATCTTTTTTTATCCATGCGTACACCATCAAAACAACGAAAAACAATAATGCTGGCATCAATACCATATCAAGATGGGGAACCCATGCCGATAATCCTATTGCGCCGAGGAGTATCACCAATAAAGGCGTAAAACAACATAACGATGCCAATACAGCGCCAACCATGCCTGTTTTCAATAATGTATTTTTCTTCATATATGCTCCTTGTGTAGCCCTTCAATGATTAACGCTCTAATGATTTCAGAATCGGGCAGTTATCCTCTTTTGAAGATTGCGCACAAGCTTTTGCCAGCGATAACAAGGTTTCACGCATATGTGTAAGCTTTTCAATGCGTACTGCAATGTCTTCGGCTTTTGATTCCGCGACTTCACGCACCTCAACACATGCCTTTCCATCAGCTCGCAAATCAAGCAATTGCTTGATTTCTTCCAATGTAAAACCCAGTGATTTGGCTTGCACAATAAAATTTAAACGGGAAATATCTTGTTCATGGTATGCTCGATAGCCTGCGGGTGAACGTGCGGCAACTGGCATAAGACCACGCTTTTCATAATAACGAATCGTATCAATGGATACACCCGATGCTTTGGATAACTCACCTATCTTCATAGGCGAACAATAAAGCATGGAGTATACTCAAGGGTCAAGCCTTATATCATAAGCGATGAATCATACATTGCTTTTCTAAAAGCTTGTCGAAGCTGCATTCCCTATGCAGCCTTGAGCCATGAACATTCGCTGGCCCAATACCAAGTTTATACAATCTGTTGCAGATACCCGTGAGTTTCCTCATATTGAATTACCACAAATTGCGATTGCGGGACATTCCAATGTGGGTAAATCAACACTATTAAATGCAATTTTTGATAGAAAAAACATGGTGAAAACCTCAAAGCGCCCGGGTTGCACGCGTTTATTAAATCTTTTTGAAGTTGATGAGCAAATACTGATTGTAGATTTACCTGGATATGGTTATGCCCGCGCAGCCAAAAAAGAAAAACATCAATGGGCAAAACTCATTGATTTATATTTACGCAGCGCGGATGCGCCTCAATTGGTACTGTTACTGCTAGACATACGCCACGGTCCCAAAGATACAGATTTACAATTGATTGAATATTTGAATGAGCATGGTGTACGCTGGCTCCCCATTGCCACCAAAGCCGATAAACTCACAGGAAACAAACGCACCAAACGCTTAAAAGAAATGTGTGAAGCCATGGGTGGCATGCTCAAACCATTGCCCACATCAAGCACAGACTCGCGCGGCATAGAAACCTTGCGCTTACTGATCATTGAGGAAGTGAGGCAACAGCAACAAACCGTTTGGGATGATCCTCTCGCCAATTAAGCGCGCAAACGTTTTAACACACCATCCAACTCTGCAGCTTGGCTATAACTGATTTTCAATTCGCCCGAACCATTCTTTTTACAATTTAAAACCACTGGCAAACCCAATTTGCGTGTTAATTCATCTTGCAATGCCGCAACATCAGCATCCAACATCACCTTGCTGGATGCCTTTCCAGTTTCGCTAAGCGCCCGCTTAGCCTCTTTTTCCATTTGGCGAGCACTCCAGCCCTGCGCAATACATTCACGCGCCAGAGCTTCTGCTTTGGCTCGATTTAGCCCCACCAAAGGGCGCGCATGCCCCATATTCAATTTTCGCTCTTCAATCCATAATTGAATACTTTCTGGCAATTGCAATAAGCGAATAAGATTACTCACTTGAACGCGAGAGACACCAATGCTTTCAGCCACTTGCTGTTGTGTAAATGCAAACTCATCCATCAAGCGTTTGTATGCTCGTGCAGATTCAACTGCCGTTAAATCATCGCGCTGTTCATTCTCAATAATCGCCAATTCCAAGGCTTGTAAATCATCCACATCGCGTACAACCGCAGGAATATCAAGCAGCCCTGCTGCTTGCGATGCCCGCCAACGACGCTCCCCTGCAATCAATTCATAGCCATCGCCCTGTGGCCGCACAAGAATAGGCATCAACACCCCTTCTTTGCGTACTGAATCGGTTAACAATTGAAGTTCCTGTTGATCAAAATGTGAGCGTGGTTGATAACGATTTGGTTTTATCTTTGAAATCAATATCTTAGAAGATTGTTTAACCACCTCTGCTGTAGGTTTATCTGCCAATAATGCATCCAAACCACGACCTAAACCTCGCTTTTTCACTGTCTTTTTCACCACCATTTTAATCCTCTCCCTGACCACGTTGCATCAATTCTTGTGCAACTTGCAAATAGGCCTTAGCTCCAGCAGAACGAATATCGTGATACATCACAGGCACACCATAACTTGGCGCTTCCGATAAACGTACATTGCGTGGAATCACTTGCTGATAAACCTGTTGCCCAAAATATTCACGCACCTCTTCTTCCACTTGTACAGCCAAATTATTCCGTCTATCTACCATGGTTAATAAAATCCCATTCATATTCAATGCGGGATTTAACGCACCTCGAACTCGCCGAATGGTATCCATCAATTGGCTAAGCCCTTCCATAGCATAAAACTCTGTTTGTAGGGTAATCATCACACTATCTGATGCTGTAAGTGCATTGAGTGTCAACATATTCAAAGCTGGAGGACAATCAATAATAACATAATCAAAAGGCTCACCATCATATTCAGCCACGGCTTTTTGCAAACGATGTTCACGCTCATCTTGATTCACCAGCTCCACTTCTGAACCTGCCAAATCCATAGTCGCTGCAAGCAAATACAATCCATCACATTCTGTTTTGACCATAGATTGCAATAATGAAGCATCACCCATCAATACTTCATACATACCTGCATCAACCTCTGCTTTATCTACACCCAAGCCTGATGTGCTGTTGCCCTGTGGATCCAAATCCATCAATAACACCCGCTTTTCCAACACTGCCAATGATGCCGCCAAATTAATGCTGGTCGTTGTTTTCCCGACACCACCTTTTTGATTGGCTATGGAAATCACTTGCCCAAATTTTTCATGTTTCACGTGAAACACCTCCCTCTAAAAACATCTTAGCCTTCCCATGCATAGCATTGCACCTGCTGGGCTTCAATCGCATCCACATCGCCCACATCCTTACCTCTCCAGCCTTCGACGTGCACCGTTTCCTGTTCACGCGGCACGGGAAATACCGCCACAGCTCCTTGATTCACATGTGGTGTGCACATATCCAACAAACCCTTCACATTGGTCACTGCCCTTGCCACACAAGCATCTACACCCAATGAAGGCAATGCATTCACATCGGCATCATGCACCTCTACATCCAAATCCAGCACGCGCCCAAGGTGGCGCAAAAACTCAGCACGTTTTTTTCGCCGCTCCACCAACACCCCTTGTAAATCAGGCTTGACAATCAAAAGAGGAATGCCAGGCACACCCATACCACTACCAATATCCAGCAATCGTCCTTGATTAGGCAGCCAGTCTTGTAAAGCTATAGAAGGTTGAACAAAACGCCTATCAAATGCATTGGCATCAGATATGGATGTGAGGTTTAAAGCCTTTCGGAAGCGTAAAACCTCATGCGTATAGGCATCCAGTTTATCCTGCATCTGCTGTATCCCTTTGATGCAAATGAATCATTAAACATGTAAGTGCGGCAGGAGTTACCCCAGAAATACGCGCAGCTTGCCCCAAATTTTCGGGCCTAACATCTGCCATTTTTTGCTGGCATTCAATGCTTAAACCTTTAACCTGCATGTAATCCAAATTGCTTGGAATACAGCGCCCTTCCATATCTTTAAAACGTTTCACTTCGAGCGCTTGCTTATCCAAATAGCCATCATAATGCACCTCTGCATGCAAACTGGCTTTATCCTGTATAGACAAAGCCTCATAACCGTCCAATAGCTTTAATGCCTTTTCCATATCCACATCTTGGCGATGACAATAAGCTGGCAAATCAATGCCTTGTTGCGTCAGTGGAAGCCCCAATGCCGATAAACGCTCTACCCAAGCCTTACCACTACCAATCATCATGCCTTTGGCTTGTTCCACCAAGCCCTGCACAGTGTTCTCGCGCTGACCATAACGCATCAATTGCGCATCATCATACAAACCCAAACGTATGGCATGTACGCCCAAGCGCAAATCAGCATTATCTTCCCTCAAATACAGTCGAAATTCAGCGCGTGAAGTAAACATGCGATACGGCTCACTAACACCCTTGGTCACCAAATCATCCACCATCACACCCAAATAAGCCTCTGAACGATCTGGCACCCATGACTCTAAACCACAAGCCAAAGCAGCAGCATTGATGCCTGCCAACAGCCCTTGTGCAGCTGCCTCTTCATAACCTGTGGTACCATTGATTTGACCTGCATGGAAAAGCCCCTGCACGCGCTTGCATTCCAAAGATGGTTTTAATTCTGTGGGGTCCACATAATCATATTCAATGGCATAACCAGGGCGGATAATTTTTGCGTATTCCAAACCTGGAATGGAGCGCACAACCTTCCATTGCACATCAATAGGCAATGATGTTGAAATCCCATTGGGATAAACCTCCGCATGATCTTTTCCCTCTGGCTCAAGAAAAATTTGATGGCTATCTTTATCCGCAAAGCGCACCACCTTATCTTCAATGCTAGGACAATATCGAGGTCCTTTGCTTTCAATATCGCCTGAATACATTGGCGAGCGTGATAGGTTTTCTCGGATAATATCATGTGTTTGTTGTGTGGTCCGTGTAATAGCACAAGGAATTTGCGCCTGTGTCACATCACCATGTGTACCCGCAAAAGGCAGCGCATCAAGCTCCCCTTCTTGCTGCTCCAACTTATCCCACGCAATCGTATTTTTATCCAAACGTGGTGGTGTTCCTGTTTTTAGTCGCCCCAAACGCAATTCTTTTTGATACAAATGCCCCGTTAAGCCTTGAATCGCCGCATCACCCGAACGACCAGCAGGAATTTTCTTTTCGCCCACATGAATCAAACCGCCCAAAAATGTTCCCGTGGTAAGTACAACAGCTTTGGCATAATGCGCCACACCCAATTCATCCACCACACCAACCACAACATCACCATCAAAGATTAACTCATCAATTGAGCCTTGATGTAACGAAAGGTTTTGTTGTTTATCGAGTAGTTCTCTCATCGCCATATGATAAATACGGCGATCACATTGTGCGCGGGTTGAACGAACAGCAGGACCTTTGCGCTGGTTCAATACACGATATTGAATAGCTGCCTTATCCGCACATATGCCCATCAAACCGCCTAATGCATCCACTTCTTTGACCAAATGGCTTTTGCCAATACCCCCAATCGCAGGATTACATGACATTTTAGCTATCGTATCCAAATTTTGCGTGATTAAACGAACCGTTGCGCCTCGGCGCGCTGCCGCAGCCGCTGCTTCACAGCCCGCATGCCCAGCACCTACCACAATAACATCAACGGGATTATCTGGGTGTTTCACGTGAAACATATTTGTGCTTTTCATGGCTACAAGGCTAAATGCTCAAAAAAGGAAATCTACCTGCAACAGCCATACATACTACATAAAAGCATTTACAATCTATAAACCACCATATATTGAATATAAGGCACAAAAAAGGAGGCGTAAGCCCCCTCTTTTTCAATCACTTATGTAAAATGTTACTTATTTTCTTTTTTCCATCATATCATGAACAATTGGCGCTAGAATCAATTCCATAGCCAACATCATCTTCGATGAACGTACAACCAAAGTGTTACGTCGAGACATAAACGAACCATCCAACATAGAAAGAAGCCATGGGAAATCAATGCCCCATTTTTCAGGCTTGGCAATACGAATCACCATCATACTTTCATCAGGTGTTGGCACATCACGCGCAATAAATGGGTTGGATGTATCTACCAATGGCACACGTTGAAAGTTAATATCTGTATTGGAAAATTGTGGTGTAATAAAATGAACATAATCGTGCATGCGAGATAAAATATTATCCACCACGGCTTCTGTTGAATATCCTCGCATTTCAGTATCACGATGGATTTTTTGAATCCATTCCAAATTCACGACTGGTACAATACCCATAATCAAATCGGCATATGGTTTAACCTCAGCCACTGCGCCATGTAAGCCTTCATAAAACAGTAAATCTGAGCCTTCTCCCACATCGCGCCAATCTGTGAACTTGCCTGCATCCACACCATAAAGCTCTGCTTCTTTATCATCATGCACATAGGTACGCGCTTTGCCCATGCCTGTTTCACCATAGGATTTGAACAACTCAGCAATTTTATCAAACAAATTCGCTTCATCTGAAAAGTGGCTTAGGCGTTTGCCAGCAGCCTCAAATGCTTTGGCTTGCTTACGAAATTCCATACGATCAAACTTATGAAAACAGTCACCCTCAACAATAGCTGGTGTAATTTTTTCTCGGCGAAAAATGTGTTCCAATGCAACTTTCGCTGTACTCGTGCCCGCACCAGAAGAACCAGTGACAGAAATTACAGGATGTTTAACAGACATATATACCCCTCTCTAACTTTAAAATCATTCCATCGACTCCATTCAATCCAGATGCGTACACCTTGTATCAAAGCTAAAATCGAGAGCCTGCATTATGAACACATCTAAGCATACAGACAAGAAATAAGTGCTTAAAAAGACTTTATTTACCAATACAAAATTCGGAAAAAACCCTATCTAAAATATATTCCACATCACCTACCCCAATAATTTCGCCCAACGAAGACCATGCTTGTCTTAAATCCAATGCTGCCAAATCTAACTGTGCTTCATGTTGCAATTTGGGCAAAGCGTTTTCTATATGCAGCATAGCCTGTTGAATCGCCAAGCGATGCCGCTCACAAGTCACCCATATATCTTCACCCTCTGCGCCTATATCTCCCAAGCTGGCTGCAAGCGCTTGCATCAATGCTTCTATGCCCTCGCCTGTCTGTGCAGAGATGGGAATAACCCTTTCCACACCACACTCACATGGCGCTGATAATAAATCAGTTTTGTTCGCCAATGCAATATCATAGTGCTCTGAATATTGCCAAGTTTCATCGCGTGTTGCATCCATCACCCAAATCACCACATCTGCAACAGCCGCAGCCTCTTTTGCACGCTTAATACCCTCTTGCTCAATCGCATGGTTACTCTCTCGTAAGCCTGCTGTATCCACCAAACGAATAGGAATACCAGAAACTTCAAAATCCACTTCTAAAGTATCGCGTGTTGTGCCTGCTGTTTCATTCACAATCGCTCTATTTTTTCCAATTAACCGATTTAACAAACTTGATTTTCCAACATTGGGTGCGCCCACAATGGCAACGGTTGCACCAGAAAAAAGTCGCTCTCCAAATATAGATGTTGCCAAAAGCCCTTGCATAGGCTGAATAAGTTCTGCTTGCAACTGCTCGCTTAATTGGTTTAAAAATAATGTGGGTATTTCTTCTTCGGGAAAATCTAAACACGCTTCCACATGTGCGACAATACCTGTTAATGCAGACATCAATGTTTCTATTTTATTGCCAAACTCACCCGCCAATTGTTTTTGCGCTTGTTTGCCAGCGCGTACAGTCGCTGCATCAATGCATGCCACAACTGCTTCAGCTTGCGATAAATCCATACAGCCATGCATCACAGCTCGACGTGTAAACTCGCCTGCTTCTGCTGGTACAGCACCCAGTGCAATACAACGACGCAACAAATCATGCAATAAAACAGGGCTACCATGCCCTTGTAATTCAACAACATCCTCACCCGTATACGATGCGGGCTTGGGAAAAAAAAGGGTTAAACCTGTATCAATCACTGCACCTGTTTCATCATACCAAGCACACAAATGTGGTGTGCGCGCTTGAAAATCTCTATGAGCAACCTCTTGAGCGATGTTCAGTGCATGCTTGCCTGATAAACGAATAATCCCAATGCCGCCCCGCCCTGCTGGTGTGGCAATGGCAACAATGGTGCTCTCCAATTCAGACATACTCAATCGCGTTTAAAGCGCATCCAATTTCTTGGTGACATACCATTGTTGAACAATCGTTAATGTGTTGTTTACAACCCAGTACAACACCAAGCCCGATGGGAAGAATAAAAACATGATGGTAAATACTGGTGGTAAAAATTGCATCACTTTTGCCTGCATAGGCTCAGTAGGTTGAGGGTTGAATTTTTGTTGTACAAACATGGATATACCCATCAACACTGGCAAGATAAAATAAGGGTCTTGCACCGACAAATCATGTATCCAACCAATAAATGGTGCTTGACGCATTTCAATGGATATCAACAACACTTTATACAAAGAGAAAAACACAGGTATTTGAATCAAAATGGGTAAACAACCACCCATGGGGTTCACCTTATGTTTTTTATAAAGCTTCATCATTTCCTGACCCATTCTTTGGCGGTCATCACCATATTGCTCTCTTAAACGATCCATATCTGGTTTGATTTTACGCATACGTGCCATGGATGAATATGCTTTTTGCGTAGGATAAAAGAAAACAATTTTAATCATAATCACCAATAAAATAATACACCAACCAAAGTTGTGTACATATTGGTACATCCATGTCATGAATGAATGCATAGGTTTAGCAATAAAAGCAAACCAACCAAAATCTACAGAACGCTCCAGCCCTACACCCAGCGTTGCCATTTCAGGAATATATTTTGGCCCGATATAAAGCTTAGATTTGAACACAGCATTTCCATCTTGTGCCACACCATCATCCAATACTCCAGCCTGATAAGAACGACCATCACCTTTATAATAATAACGATAATCATGCTTTGGCTGGCCAATCAAGGCGGCGATGAAATACCTATCCATCATACCCGTCCATCCACCCGTTGAGGCAAGTTTTACTGGCGTTTCATCCAAATCATCATAATCTGGCTCTTGCAGCTCGCCATTCAATAAGCCCACTGCGCCCATATGTTCATAAAATGTATTTTTCTTTTTATCTGGATTACGCTCAACCACTTGACGGAATATTTTTAAACCAGCGCCTTGAAGAATACGATCTTCAACATTTAAGATATAAGTGCCTTGCTCTACAGTTAAAATCCGTTGCCAAAGCTTGCCATTATCCAATGTAGCTTGAAATACTGAGGTTTTAGAATGCGCGGTTGTAGAAGATGATATATGTTGAAATGGTGTAACACGTTTGTGCCCTAAAACGCCAACATTCACATAAACATTATGCCCTTCCCCTGTATGCAACACTCTCACACGCTTAGCATCAGGCTCCAAACTTTCAGTATAAGATAATAGTTCGGCTTCTGTTAACCAGCCCCTATCATCCATACCCACACGCAACTTATCACTGGCAAGATAAAATACTTGACTCTGCTTCTGCACGCCAGCCTCAACAGGCTCATCTACTGAGCTCACATCACCCCCTGTCGGTCTTAGCTCTGGCACAGTATCTTTGGATGCTGATACTTGATTTTCACTGGCTGTTGAATCTGTATGTGTTGTTGTATCAACCGCAACACCTTTGGATTGTGGAAACAGCTCTCCCCAACCTACTAAAATAAGCATTGATAAAACAAAGGCTATCAGCACATTGCGTTGGTCCATTGAAGGCTCCTTATTTTTTACAACTTTGATTTGGTTCTGGTACCGGGTCATAACAACCCTTTGCCAAAGGGTGACAGCGAAATAAACGTTTCATACCCAAACCACTTCCACGCACAACACCGTGTTTTTCAATCGCTTCAATCATATAGCTTGAACAACTGGGCTCATAAATACAACGACTAGGCAAAAAAGGTGAGATACAGTAACGATAAATATAAACTGGGAAAAGAAATAAACGTTTCATATGCGTATATCGCCATGTTTCTGTAACAATTGATTTAAAATATTCATCGCATTTTCTTGAATATGGTTGCCTTGATGATATCCAGCATGGGGAATAATTAAAATATCTAAATCTTTATCTTTGATATCATGCACTCTAAAAACTTCTCGCCAACAACGTTTAAATCTATTTCGTTGCACAGCATTGCCATACTTTTTAGACACCACAAACCCTATACGAGCATGGTGTATATCTGTTGTCTTTTTATAAATACAGCGCACACCATGCATTTGAAAACGTTGTCCTTGCCGCATTCTGGCAAAATCTTGCCGCGAACGAAGGCGATAATCAGAAGAAAACTTCTGGATCAGGCTGAAAGACGCTTGCGGCCTTTAGCACGGCGACGATTAATCAGTGCGCGACCAGAACGGGTTGCCATACGGGCACGAAACCCATGAGTACGGGCACGTTTAATACGGCTTGGTTTATATGTAAAACTCATAATACTTCTCCTGCTTACCTCAAAAAGGGCGTGAATAGTAAAATTTAGCCTACCTATGTCAACACAAAACATTGCTATATTAGTCTTTATCCTTATCAGTATAAATTACCGTATGGATATGGTTTGTTTCGCATGTAGTATTCTGGCGATGAATCAAGAAGTATGGGAAAATCAATGGCAGGATGTTATTCGGCAACTCCAAAAACAGCTACCAAGCCAAAAGTTTAATGCTTGGATTCACCCTATTCATGCAAAAAAAGATAAGCACACCATCACCATTTATGCGCCCAGCAAGTTTTTTATTCGTGGTTTAAAAGAAGATTGTGGCACTATTATAGGAGCTATTGTTGGTGATGTTTTTGATGCTGATACCAAGATTGAATATCAAGTTTCTCTCACTGAAGCTAAAAATGCGCCCGCAAGCAATCAAAACAAAACTTCTTCCAAAACAAACACCCAATCCAATATAGATGGTGCTATTGATTCTAGGTTCACATTTAAAAACTTTGTGGTTGGCTCAAGCAATGAGTTTGCCTTTGCAGCTTGCCAAGCTGTGGCTGATAAACCTGGCGAAAGCTATAATCCATTGTATTTACACGGTGGTGTTGGGCTTGGAAAAACCCATCTTATTCACGCTATTTCCAATCAACTGGCTCAAAAATCGGATATAAAAGTTGCTTATCGAACAGGTGAGCAATTCACCAATGAACTGATTAAAGCTATTGGTTCTCGCTCTACAGATACATTTCGTGAGCATTATCGAAAGGTAGATGTACTGATTATTGATGATGTTCAATTTATCGCTGGTAAAACCAGTACCCAAGAAGAGTTTTTCCACACCTTCAATGCACTGCATGAAGTACGCAAACAAATTATTTTAGTCTCTGATCGTAATCCCCATGATATGAGCCATCTTGAAGAGCGTTTACGCTCGCGTTTCAATTGGGGATTGGTCGCAGATATTCAGCCACCCAACCTTGAAACCCGATTGGCTATTCTAGCCAGTAAAGCCGATTTAGCGGGTATCACTTTGGATCAAGATGTCGCCTATCTTTTGGCATCACGCATCACCAATAACGTTCGAGAATTGGAAGGTGCGTTAACCAGACTCACTGCTTTTTCTCACCTTACCAATCAAACCATCAATATGGATATGGCAAAGAATGTTTTGCGTGAGCAGCTTAATGTGGTTGTTCGCAGTGTGAATATTGAAGATATTCAAAAAAGAGTTGCAGAATATTATGGTATTCCGCCCAAAGAAATGCGCTCTAGCAAACGTAGCCGTAATATTGCCTTTCCTCGTCAAGTGGCAATGTATGCCAGCAAAGAGCTTACCCAATCCTCATTGCCTGAAATTGGTGAGCAATTCGGTGGACGCGATCACACAACGATTTTATATGCTCATAGAAAAATTGAGCATAAGCGCCAAGAAGATAAAGTGTTTGATGATGAAATTGAACATTTACTCACCACATTACAAGGGTGAAATATCGCCATGTATAGATTGGGTATAGTAGGTAAGATAAGTTGTGGATAAATTGAGTATAAACGAACATAGACTTAGCAAGGATTAAGTTTTATGTTTCATACACATTTTATCCACATACTTTTGCAAGTTTGTTCATAGCATAAAAATGGCATAACGATTTGAAATAGAAGTTTATTTTAAGTTATTCAGTTATCCACAAGTATGACTATGATGATGATATTTTTTTATAATTATTGGAATAAAGGAGTAAAGCATGCACATTTCCATTTCAAGAGCATCTTTATTGCAACAAGTTCAGCGTTGCCAGAGTATCGTAGAGAAGCGTAGTACCAAACCCATTTTATGTAACCTTTATTTAAAAGCCGAGGCTGGAAAGCTTGAAATTATGGGTACTGATTTACAAATGGGTATTTCAGCTGTGATTGAAACCGATGTGATTGATTCAGGTGAAACCACAGTTTCAGCACAAAAGCTTTTTGAAATCATTAAAGAGTTGGATGCAGAGCAAGATATTGAGCTAAAATTAGAAGCTTCTTTTTTAATCATTAAAAGTGGCCGCTCTCGCTTTCGTTTATCTGTGATGGATGCCAAGGATTATCCGGGTATTCCTGCCGATGATACAGATATGAATTTTGAATTAGATAGCCAGCTTTTGGCAAACATGATTGCAGGCACTGCTTTTGCTATGTCCAATGATGAAACAAGAAAATATTTAACAGGTACACTTTTTGAAATTCATCCTATCTATGGTTTTCGTATGATTACCACAGATAGCCATAGATTAGCATTGGTTGAGCAAGCTTTGGATGGTTCACATGATGCAGTCAAATGTATTGTACCGCGCAAAACAGTCTTGGAATTGCGAAAAATCGCAGAAGAGTTTGATGGTTTGATTCGTTTAAGTTTGGGTTCAAGGCAAATTCGTTTGAGTTGTGGCGGTTATACCTTAAGCAGCAAAGTGATTGATGCTACATTCCCAGCTTATGAAGAAGTGATTCCATCAGATAATCCGCGCGATGTTGAAGTGCCTTGCAAGGCATTGGATCAATGTTTGCGTCGCAGCATGATTGTAGCCAATGAAGTCACCCATGATGTACGCCTCACCTTTAATAACACAGGGCTTCAAGTGGCAGCGCATAATACGGATCAAGAGCAAGCAGAAGAATTTGTAGAAGCAGATATTCAAGGTGTGGAAACCATGATTGGTTTTAATGGTCGTTATTTGCGTGATGTATTGGGTGTGATGGATACGGATAAAGTGCATATCAATTTCCGTGATGAATTATCACCTGTGCTTTTAACGCCAACAGGCGATGCTAAAGCCAAATATGTGGTGATGCCGATGCGGATTTAAGCATAATGAGGAATACTAATTACTTCTATTTGGATTGTTAGCTACCTAAGGAGGGTGAATGCCTTATCTAAGGTTTTATCGAAGAATTCCTATAATACCTAGATTATTGTATCTGAATTTGTCTAAAGGTGGTGTTTCTGTCTCTATTGGAAAACGAGGATGGACAGTTACTTTTGGAAGATATGGTGTTCGTTTTACAGTAGGTTTACCGGGAACAGGTTTGTTTGTTACAGAACACGTAAATTATAGTAAAATGAACAATAAGGAGTGTGAAAAAAAAGCTCCCAGTATGGAACAATTTATAGGAGGACATAATGGCACGAAAGAAGAAAAATGATGCAGGCGGAATTATTATCTTAATTGCTGTATTTATTGTGTTGGTGGTAATAGCTATTGCTACGCCAGTAGTAATCATTATAGGTTATTTGTATAACAAAATTAAAGAGAGTGAGATAAGAGAAAATCTAACAGGAACAATGGCTGATTTTTGGCTCACAGATGGTGAGAAACGCGATTTTAAAGAAAAAGTTTCTAAATTATCACAGGTAAAGCAAGTAATACAACAGGCCAATAATAAAGGTGAGCAGGCAGGCATAAATAAAAATCAAGATGGTACATTTTCTGCCAGAAGTAAAGTGGGAAAAGAGTTAAAAGCTACAATAAGCAAATATGAGCCAATAAAATTTAATCTGATTGAATACTTGCAGGAGCTACAAAGCCTTCCAATTTCTCGTTGGGAAGTTTTCAATAACTATGTAAGAAACAGTAAGTCTTTTCTTTTGTCGTTTTGTAGTTGGTGTGCCGTATTGGCATATTATTCAGTAACACTTGGAAAGCAGACTATATTTGAAGCAATCATGCCATATTATGCATTAGCAACTAATTTTTTTCGAGACGAAGGTAGTAGGCTTCCGATAGTAGATGGCGACTTAAAAATGGTGGCTGTAGCTACTATTACGGCAATAGCGTCTTATTTTCTATTTCGGATTATTTTTTCCAATGCGGCTGAAAAATATTCACCAAAACCAGAAGTTGTAACACTTGAAAATATTGATGCATACTGATGTAACGGCTAACAAGGCACTACATGCGGACGGTAATTTTGTTGTGTTTCAAGGGGACTGTTAAGTGGATATACATATTGATTGGGATGGTCCTTTCTCGATAGATGATCTTGGCGGCCTTAAGGATGAAGGTGTGGACTACGGGGTTTATCAAATCTATGGAGGACATCCCGTTTATGGCTCGAATGTTCTTTTATATATAGGAAAAGCTGTCGATCAAACATTTGGGAAGAGGATTTCTCAAGAGGGGTGGGAAGATAACAGGGACAGTGGAAACATTGAAATTTATGTGGGTCGGTTATCTGGAAATAAAACCCCTGAGAGCGGTAAATGGGATTTAGAAATATCTTTAGCTGAAAGTTTACTCATATATTCGCACAAACCTGCTTTTAATGCTCAATGTATTAAATCAGCACCTACTAAAGGCCTTGAGAATGTTCATGTTTTTAATTGGGTAGCACATAGAGATTTAATGGCAGAAGTCTCAGGGTTGAGATGGAAGCCGAGAGAAGAGCTAAATGAATATATTTATTATGGAATGCATGAAGAATAAATATGGAAAAGAGAACGCTACCCTTTAATAATTGCGGTTTAAGGGAAAAGGGGACGCTACCCTTTTTATTCAAAATATATTGTGATGCCAATGCTGTATTGAACAAAGACAAGATGTTTACCCATTGTATATTGACGACCACACTTAAAGTATATACAATAAGGTATATACGGAGGTTGTGATGTTAACGAAAGTCTTTCAATCAGGTAATAGTCAAGCTGTTCGGTTGCCCAAAGAAATGCGTTTTAACACCTCTGAGGTGGAGATTTTTAAGCGCGGTAATGAAGTAGTGTTGCGGGAAAAAACACGTTCTTTAAGTGATGCTTTCAAGCTTTTAACGCAAATGCCCGATGATTTTATGGCAGAAGGTCGCCAAGATAATCAACCGCAAGAGCGTGAAAAATTTTGAAGCTTAAATATATTTTAGATACCAATATCTGCATTTATATTGCCAAGCAGAAACCTGCGGAAGTGTTAAAACGCTTTGAAGCATTGGATGTTGGTGAAGTGGGCATGTCTATGATTACCCATGCTGAATTATTGTATGGTGCAAAACGCAGTCAGCACCCAGAAAAAGCTATCGTAATACTAGAACAGCTTATTTCTCTTATCCCTGTACAACCCTTGTATGATGGGGTGGCAACTCACTATGCTGATATTCGTGCCAATCTTGCGGATCAAGGCAATATGATTGGCAATAATGATTTATGGATTGCAGCACATGTTCGTGCCATGAATAAAATTTTAGTGAGTAACAACCTCAAAGAATTTGAACGTGTACAAGGCTTGAAATTAGAAAACTGGGTTCATCAATAGGAAAAAAATGGTATTGCCCTTTCAATGTATTCACTCCTCTTGAAATTTAATGTATAAGAATATAGCAACTCTATGGATGCATATGTGGAGACTGATATGAGAACGACTTTAGATTTGCCTGAAAATTTACTGCATGAGGCGATGGAGGTTACTCACACCAAAACCAAGACGGCTGTGATTGTTAAAGCTTTAGAGGAGTTATTACGGAAATCAAAAATATCTGCGCTTAAAGAATATCGTGGTAAAATTCATTTGGATATCAATCTTGATAAGATTAGAGATAGGCATGAATAAGTATTGTTGACCTTCGAATTGACATGATTTGAGAAGCAAGTGTACAATTGTCAATATGAATATCATATCTGATACGAATATATTTTTAGCGGTTGTTTTGGATGAGCCAGAAAAAGACAAAATTATCCAATTAACATCAAAAGCGAACGCTATATCGCCAGATGTTTTGCCGTATGAGGTTGGAAATGCTTTATCTGCAATGGTTAAGCGCAAGAAACTTACAGAAAGTGAGGCTCTAGCAGCGCTTGAAGGTGTTCGTTCCATTCCAGTTAGGCTGGTTTCTGTTGATATTCACAAAGCATTAAAGATTGCTCTTGAGTATAATATTTATGCTTATGATGCTTATTTTTTGCAGTGTGCAAAGCAATTATCATATCCTTTAATTACTTTGGATCAAAAAATGAAGCAAGTTGCATATAAGCTTAAAATTGAAGTAGTGGAGTGAGCCATGAAAGTATTTACTTATTCAGAAGCTAGGCAAAACCTGTCAGAATTATTAAAGACTGCTCAAAATGAAGAAGTGGAAATACGCCGAAGGGATGGTGCTGTTTTTTCAATCATTCCAAAAACAAAACAAGAAAAGTCACCCTTTGATGTTGCTGGTATCCAAACCAAAGCCACAACCCAAGATATATTAAATGCAGTGAAAGAATCGAGAGCTGGCTCATAAATAAAATAGAGAGGGATTGCACGTTGCTTCAGCACTTCGTTTAGATTGTTAAGGTATAAACTTAGCAAAACACATACAAACTACATTTTTTTTTGTATTCGCTTAATATGTCGCTGATGCCGACTCCCCGCCTAAGTTTACAAAACATTCATATTCGCGATTTGCGTTGCCACCACGATTTTAACTGGGCATGTGGTGAGCATTTGAATCTTATCAGTGGCGATAATGGCAGCGGCAAAACCACAGTATTGGAAGCTGCCTATATGTTGGCGTATGGGCGCTCATTTCGCCAAGCTAAAGCCCCGCAACTTACCCGTTGGGGAGAAAAATCATTTCATATTCAAGCTACGATTCAGCGCTATGGCCCATTGCATATTCGTGTGGATGGGAAAAAGGGCAAGGTGGATATGTCTTTGCAGGGGCGCAAGGTTGCCAAGCGCAAGGATGTGTTTGAGCATATTTCTTTGATTGTGGATGCGCCGCAAGGGGTACGTTTGATTGATGGCGCACCGGGTGAACGTCGAAAATGGTTGGATAGGCTTGTGATTGCCACGC